>JAUJNJ010000028.1 GCA_030448225.1 Phycisphaerae bacterium | reverse complement strand
CCGTAGCGCGGGGGCCGCCGCGGGACTCCGACCCGGAGTGCACGCCACGGCCGCCCGGACGGGCCGCGGCCGGCGGTGGCGGCCCCGGCGACGCGTGCCCTGCCCGCGGCGCTCCCGACACTGACGGCCGGGCACAAGACCGTCGTGATCAACGCCGTCGGGCTCACGCCGAACCTCATCGGGCCCCACACGCCCCGGCTGCGCGCGTTCGCCGAGGCGGGCGCGGTGGCGCCGGTGGGGTCGGTGCTGCCGGCGGTGACGACGACCGTGCAGTCGACGTACCTCACGGGCAAGTGGCCGGCGGAGCACGGCGCGGTCGCCAACGGGTGGTACTTCCGCGACGAGTGCGAGGTGCGGTTCTGGCGGCAGTCGAACGCGCTCGTGGGGGCACCGAAGGTGTGGGACGTGGCCAAACGGCTCGACCCGTCGTTCACGTGCGCGAACTGCTTCTGGTGGTACGCGATGTACTCGGCCGCCGACTACACCGTCACCCCCCGGCCGATGTACCCCGCCAACGGCCTGAAGCTGCCGGACGTCTGGACGAACCCGCCGGGCCTGCGTGACGACCTGCAGCGCGAGCTCGGCACGTTCCCGCTGTTCAGCTTCTGGGGCCCCGCCACTAGCATCAAGTCGACGCAGTGGATCGCCGACGCGGCCGTCGCGGTCGACGAGCGGCACGACCCGACGCTCACGCTCGTCTACCTGCCGCACCTCGACTACTGCTTCCAGCGCCGCGGCGCTGGCGCCGAGGCGTCGGCCGCCGACCTGCGCGAGCTCGACGCGGTGTGCGGAGGGCTCATCGACCACTTCGAGTCGCGCGGCGCGCGCGTGGTCGTGCTGTCGGAGTACGGCATCACCGACGTCTCGCAGCCCGTGCACCTCAACCGCGTGCTGCGCGAGCGGGGCCTGATCACCGTGCGCGTCGAGATGGGCCGCGAGCTGCTCGACGCCGGCGCGAGCAAGGCGTTCGCCGTGGCGGACCACCAGGTGGCGCACGTGTACGTGAACGACGCGTCGAAGCTGGCGGAAGTGCGGGCGCTGATCGAGGCGACGCCGGGCGTGGAGCGCGTGCTCGACGAGGCGGGGAAGCGCCAGTGGCACCTCGACCATTCGCGGTCGGGCGAACTCGTGGCGATCGCGAAGCCGGGGGCGTGGTTCACGTATTACTACTGGCTCGACGACGCGCGGGCGCCCGACTTCGCGCGCACGGTCGACATCCACCGCAAGCCGGGCTATGACCCGGCCGAGTTGTTCGTCGACCCGGCCCTGCCCGCGCCGAAGCTGAAGATCGCGGCGACGCTGGCACGGAAGAAGCTCGGCTTCCGCTACCTCATGGACGTGATCCCGCTCGACGCGACGCTCGTGAAGGGCTCGCACGGCCGGCCCGCCCCGACGCCGGGCGAGGGTCCGCTGCTGGTGACGCGGCGGAAGGACCTCGTCGTCGGCGCCGCGATCGACCCGACGAGCGTGTTCGATCTGATCCTCAAACACCTGACGAGCGCTTGACGGCATGGGTCACGGGCCCGCGGCTCGAGCAGGCGTCGCGATGTTCGTTAATGCTGGCGGGCACGTGAGTTGTTCCATGACGACGCTCGCAGACCCGACGGAATGTTCTTGACTCCGCTGCTTTGCCCGCTATAAATCTCCGTCCGACCGACCGGGTGTCCCGTGGCGATCCGCGGCGACGGTCGTCGGAGAAGCGAAGGTTCACGATGCAACGCGGCTTCCAAATGCACTCGCACCGCACGACGCGCCGGGGCTGGCTCACGCCCTCGATGCTCTGCGCCGGGTGCGATTCGCCGGGATGACCGCTGCAAGTTTCGACTTGAACACGGCCCCGGAGAATCATCTCCGGGGCTTCTTTTTTTGGCCCGCGGACCGAGGCGGGCGGTCGGCGGGTGGGGCGCGGATCGGCGTGGGCCGCGCGTGAGAAACGGCAACGGGGCGTGCCGCCGCGCGTATCATTCATAGTCGCCCGCATGGGCGGACGCCGGTCTCACCGACCGGCACGCGGGCCGGGCAAGCCCGCGACGATTGTGCCGCCCGATCCGTCGGGCGGAGAAGGTTTGTGGGGTGTCGTATGCGTAGCGATCCGATCCTGGCTTGGTACCAGCATCCCGACCCCGCCGGCACCGCGTACTTCGCGCGGCACCTGCAGGACGCGGACGCGGTGGTCGAGATCTTCGGGCACGCGAAGGTCCTGCGGGCGGTGATCACGCGCGCCGGGTGGAAGCACCTGTGGGCGCACTTCGGCCTCGAGGGGCTGATCGAGATCAACCGCGCCGCCAACTGGTTTAACCCCGCCGACCCGCGCGGCGTCGCCGAGGCGCTGCTCCAGCAGTCGCTCGTCGCGGGCTACGACCCCGGGCGCCCCGAGATGGTGGCGATGGCGTAGGTTTTCGAACGACCCGCCGCCCGGCGCTCGCTTCGCTTCCGTTCGAAACCGCGGGGAAGCACTCGATGACGAGCGAAAGCCGGCGTCCCCGCTTCAGCGGGAACGCCGGCTTTTCTTGCACGCGGCCGCCCGTGCCGGCATTGGTGGTCATTCACCTTCGAACGTCTTGCTGTAGCACTCCTCGAACCGAGCGTGACGATGCGCTCGCCCAGATTGCAGGTGACGCCAATGCCTCGGCGGAACCGTGGGACCAAGCTCCCACAGCGGCTCGGGAGCAGCGGGCGAAATCTTCGGCCAGTTCTGCAGGGCCTCGCCGAGCTTGTCGCCCTGCGTCTTGAGCGAGCCGTGCGATTCCTCGCCAGGGCCGCTCGCGGCGCGGGGGCCGCCTTGGGTGGGGTAGCCGGCAGCGGTCAGGCGGTCCAGCCGCCGTCCATGGAGAGGACGTTCGTGTAGCCCATCCGCTGGAGGTTCTCGGCCGCCAGCGCCGAGCGGAAGCCGCCGCCGCAGTAGAGGATGATCTCCCGGTTCGCGTCGGGGATCGTCCGCTCGACGTCGCGGCGTCGATCACGCCCTTGCCCAGGTGAGTGGCGCCCGGCAGGTGGCCCTTGGCCCACTCGCGCTCTCCTCGCGGACGTCGACGATCGTCAGCCGCTCGCCGGCGTCGAGCCGCCGCTTCACCCGGCGGCGTTCGTCTCCTTCACGTTGCCCTTCGCCTGCTGTGCCAGTTTCAGGAATCGCGGCGCGTGTGCCTTGGCCATGTCGGGTGTCCTCCTTCGTCCGTTGCTCGAACTCCTCGTGCGGCGCGACCCCCGGCGATCTCACCTCCCGCTGAAGTGAACGAGCCGGCACCGCGCGCGGCGATTGTACGGACCACTACGATTCCTGACACCCAGCCTTCCGCAGATCATCGCTCGGCGGACCGGCACCCCCGAACGCGCGTGCGACGCGACGCCGCGTCGACCCGCTCCCTACTCCACCACCCCACCACCCTCCATTCCATCACCTCGCTTCACTCCCCGCCGCCGCCGCCTGCCCGTCGCCGGCGACCGGCGCGAAGCCGCCGGCGGAGCGTGTTCTCGGTGATCGTCCGGCCGACGGTGAACTGCGGGAGGTAGTCGGGCCCGCCCGCCTTCGCGCCCCGAGCCGGAGAGCTTGAACCCGCCGAACGGCTGGCGGTCGACGAGGCGCGGTGATCTTCCGGTTGACGTAGAGGTTGCCGACGCGGAACTCGCGCTGCGCCCACTCGATGCGGCCCGGGCCGGAGAAGATGCCGCCGGTGAGCACGTGCGATGCCGTTGGCGATGCGCGCGCGTCGTCGAAGTCGGCGCGCGGATGACGGACAGGACCGGGCCGAAGATCTCCTCCTGCGCGATCGTCGCGCGTCGGGCGACACGTCGGCAAAGACGTGCGGGCCGACGAAACTGCCAGCCGCCGCCAGTTCGCCCAGGTCGGCGGCGTAGGCGAGCAGGCCTCGGCCTTGCCGATGCGGACGTAGTCGAGGATGCGCCCTCGCCTCCTCGTCGATCACCAGGCCCACCGCCGCGGGGGTCGTCGGCCGGGCCGACGCTCAGCTGCGCGTCGCCTCCACCACGCGGGCCACGAACGCGTCGTACGCCGCGGACACGATCGCGCGGGCAGGCCGAGCACTTCTGCCCCGCGTAGCCGAACGCGCTGGCGACCACGCCGTGCACCGCCTCGTCGAGGTCCGCGTCCTCGTCGACGATGACGGCGTTCTTGCCGCCCATCTCGGTGATCACGCGCGGCTCACGTGCTCCTGCCCGCCGGCGTCTCCGCCGCCTGCCGCCCGATCGCCAGGCCGACCGCGGGAGCCGGTGAAGGCGACCATCGCCACGTCCGGGTGGCCGACGAGGATCGGGCCGACCTCCTCGCCCACGCCGGGCAGGAAGTTCACCACGCCCGCGGGCCGCCGGCCTCCTCGAACACCTCCATGAGCTTCGCCGCGATCACGGGCGACTGCTCGGCGGGCTTCATGACGGCGGTGTTGCCGGTGACGATCGCCGCGGCGGTCATGCCGCAGAGGATCGCCAGCGGGAAGTTCCACGGGGCGATCGCGACGACCAGCGCCGCGCGGCTCGTGGAAGGTCTCGTTGCTCTCGCCGGGGATGTCGCGGCGCAGCAGCGCCGCGAGGCGGATCGCCTCGCGGCCGTAGTACTCGCAGAAGTCGATCGCCTCGGCGACGTCGGCGTCGGCCTCGCCATTGCTTCGCCGTCTCGTACACCTCCCACGCCGCCAGTTCGAAGCGGCGGCGGCGCATCACGTCGGCGGCGCGGAAGAGGAGGTCCGCCCGCGCGCCGCCGGCTCGTCGCGCCACACCTTCAACGCGCCTTCGCCGCGGCGACCGCCGCCCGCGCGTGCTCGGCCTCGGCGGAGGACGTGCCGCCGACGAGTTCGCCGCGGCGCGACGGGTTGGTCGAGTCGATCGACCGCGCCGTCACCACCCGCCGCCCGCCGATCACCAGCGGGTGCGTCGCGCCGAACCCCTCGCGGACCGATTGCAGCGCCGTCCGCATCGACTGGCGCGCGTCCTCGCGACTGAAGTCGCTCAGCGGCTCGTTGCGGAACGGTGCGGCGTGCGAGCCGTCGCTTCCGTTCCTGCCGTTCTTGCCGTGGCCGTTGTGGCCCGCGACGGAGAGGCCGAGTTGGCGGAGGCGTTCGAGGGGGTTCATCAGCAGTTGCTCCTCGGGCACGCGTTCGGTGAACCCGGCCCGCAAGAACGATTCGTTGCTCGTGTTCTCCAGCAGCCGCCGCACGAGGTACGCCATGCCCGGCAGCAGTTGCCCGTACGGCGTGTAGACGCGCACGCGGTGCCCGGCCTCGGTCAGCGCCGCCTTGATCGGGTCGGCCATGCCGTACAGCATCTGGAACTCGAAGCCCCGCGGCGGCACGCCGTGCCGTTCGGCCAGCGCCAGCGCGTGGGCGATGCTGCGGATGTTGTGGCTGGCGATCGCCGGGCGCAGCACGTCGCGGTGCTCGAACAGGAACGTCGTCTGCGCCTCGAAGTTGGCGTCGGTCGCGGTCTTGTTCTCGTAGACGGGCGCCGGCCAGTCGTTCTGCTGCGCGACGATCGTCTCGTAGTCCCAGTAGGCCCCCTTCACGAGCCGCACCCACACCGGCGTGCCCCGCCGCCGGGCCCAGTCGGCGAGTTCCGCCAGATCGCGCCCGCTGTCGCAGAGGTACGCCTGGACCGCGATGCCGACGTCGGCCCAGTCGCGAAACTCCGGCTCCTCGAACACCTGCCGGAAGATGCGGAGCGTGGCGTCCTTGTAGGCGTACTGCTCCATGTCGACGTTGACGAACGCCCCCCGCCGCCGGGCGAGGCGGAGGATCGGGCGGAGGCGCTTCAGCACGCCGGCGCTGGTGCCGTCGGGGTCGATCGGGTCGAACTGGCTGTAGAGGCTCGACAGTTTCACCGACACGTTCACGCGCGGCAGCGGCTTGCCGTCGGCGCCCGAGTCGATCTGATCGACCGCCTCCCACCGCGGGGCCGACGCGCACAACCCCTCCACGAGCGACAGGTATTCCGCCGCGTACCGGTCGGCCTCGGCCTCGGACAGCACCGCCTCGCCGAGCAGGTCGATCGTGAACGCCAGTCGCCGCGCGCGGAGCTTGCGGATCGCGTCGATCGCCTCGGGCAGGTTGCTGCCGGCGATGAACCGGCGGGCCATCCGGCGGGTGTTGCTCAGCGCCAGGTCCGACAACCCGCGCGCGACGACGCCGGCGTCGGGGATGAGCCCGAACGCCGCGCCGAGCCGCAGCGGGAAGCGCGGGCCGACGGCGCCGAGGTACTCGCGGAGGTGGCCGTTCACCTGCGACGGCGTGTGGAGGACGGGCAGGACGTCGATGAAGCGGAACAGCTGCGCCTTGACCTGCTCGTCGTGCATGCCGAGCCGCATCACGAGGCGGTCGAGCCACCCCTCGGCCCCCGCGACGCCCGGCCGGCGGGCGCGGGCGAACACGTCGTGGCCGAGTTGGCGCGTGCGATCTTCGAGCGGGTCGTGCTGCATGCGAGTTCGGCCGGCGGCGGTTTACGCCCGTTTAGCGGACCGAGGGCAATTGAACCACGGAGACACGGAGGTCGGAAAAGGAAACGAGGATGGAGGATGGCGGATGGAAGGTAGAGGAAGACCGGCGCCTCGCAGCCTCCACGACTTCCTCCATCCGCTATCTTCCATCCTCCATCTTCGCCTTCTCCTCTTACCTCCGTGTCTCCGTGAATCCGTGGTTCAATCCCGCTTCGGCGGGAACGCCCCGCGTCGCGGAAGCCGCCAGCCTTGAAATGATATGGCCGCCGCGCATCGCGTTCTCGCCTCACCGGGGCCGGATCGACGGGCGCGTCAGGAGCCACTGGACGAACCCCTCCTCGAGCGCGTCGAGCGTCATCCCCGTCACCGATTCAAGCGCGGCCCGGCCGGTCGGGTCGTCGTCGTAGCCGGCCTTGTAGGCGTCGTAAAATTCGCGGAGCCACCCGCGCTCGCGCAGGTAGAGCATGAGGCTGCCCGCCTGCGGGTAGGTCATGCGGCCGCGGGCGACGAAGGTGTCCGGCGTCATCGCGACGAGGTGCGCCAGCGGGATCAGGCTCCGCCGCTGCGCCGCCGCACGGGTGATCGGCGTGCGGCGGTTGTCGGTCGGGACGAGCGCGTCGCCGATCACGCGGGCGCCCTCGTACATCACCGCCAGCCCCTCGGCCACCCAGATCGCGTGCTCCTGCCCGAGCGGCGCGCGGTCGGCGGCGTGCAGCGCGTGCGTGAACTCATGCGCCATGAAGTCACCCGGCCGCTTGGCGACGTGCATCTTGGTCGCGTCGTAATACGCGCCGGCCACGTTCTCCTGCCACACGACCTTGCGGAAGTCGGCGGCCGACGGGATGACGACGCTCACGAACGCGTCGGGCCGGTGCTCGAACAGGTCGGCCCCCTGGCTGCGCGCCTGGCGGGTGAGCCACACCTTCAGCTCGTCGAGCGTCGCGCGGTCGACGCCGGTCGCGAAGATCAGTTTCAGGTCGTGGTCGATCTCGTAGAGGTAATCCGGCCCGAAGCGGCCCCGAAGGTTCTCCAGCACCCGCTCGGCCGCGCGGCGCTGCCAGACGGCCTTGTCGGCGAGGAACGCGCGGAAGCGGGCGTCGGCGCGGAGCGAGGCGAGGTCGGCGTCGCGCGCGGCGAGCGTGAAGTCGGTGAACCCCGCGGCCGCCGCGCGGCGCAGCGCGTCGATCGCGCGGTCGGCGTCGCCCTGCCGGGCCAGCACGCACGCGAGGTTGTAGAGGTGGACGGCGTTGCCCGGGTCCAGCGCCAGCGCCCGCTCGAGCGTCGCCTGCGCCTCCGGCCACCGCCGCCGATCGATCCGGCGGATCGCGTCGCCCGCCAGCGCCGCCGCCCGCCGTGCCGCCACGTCGGCCGGCGCCGCCTCCTGCCGCGCCGGCGACGCCGGGTCCGCCGCGCGCAGCACCGGCGCGGCGGTGCCGACGCACCACCCGGCGGCAAGCAACAGTGAGAGAATCAATCGCGACGGCGGCACGTTTGGTGTCACGCCGTCATTATACGGACCGATCCGAAGGTCACCCCCTGGGCCGCCTGCGGATTTTGGCCGCTCATCCGTCCTTCCGCGGTAACCTTACCGTCATGCGCCGCGTGTTCACCCTCTGCTCTGCCTTCTCGCTGCTGCTGTGCGTGGTGGTGTGCGTGCTATGGGTGCGGAGCTACTTCTCATGGCAGAAGGTCAAGCTCGCCTGGGGCACGGGGCAACTGCTTGTGGAAACGACGCCCGGCCATATCGGGTTCTCGCTGTGCTGGGGCGAAGGGTTCGGGCAGACCATGGAGTACTGGGAAGACGCGTCGATAGCCCTAGGGCGTTCAACGGAGGAGATGCGTGCCGGCTGGCCGAAAGATGCGTACTGGGACAGGTGGGGCATGTGCTACTTCGCAGGTCATGTGGATTTCCCACTGCGGCAGTCCCTTCGCGTGTTCATGGCCTCGTCCTGGCAAGTGGTGGCAGTTCTGGCCACTTGTCCGACCCTCCTGCTCTTACGCCGATTCCGATGCCGGCTCGGGCGCCACGGCGACGGCCTCTGCCCCGCCTGCGGCTACGACCTCCGCGCGACGCCGGACCGCGGCCCGGAGTGCGGGACGGCGTCTGTGCGTTGACCGCCGACTCGGGCTGAAATCCACAGCCCCGGCGAAGGGGCCGGTAATCCGTTCGTGCAAACGTAGCGCGCGCAAGAAACCCCGCACGGCGCGTTCGCGCCGTGCGGGGTTTGGCTTCGTGGCGACCCCTCCGTGGGCCACCAATCTTGATGCATCGCCGCGGGCGCGTTTCCACGCCCGCGGCCGTGGCCGGTGTTTAGGCGGCGATGCGGAGCTCGGGGTGCGTGGCCGAGGGGGCCGTCATGTACTGCACCAGGTCGTTGTAAGCGCGGATCGTGGCCTCGTCCGGGATCTGGGCGCGGAGGGCTTCGTTCTCCGACTTCAGGTCGACGACGAGGCGCTCGGCGATCGCCCGGGCCTGGGCCTGACGCTGGATCTCACGCTCGAGGTCCGTGATCTTGCGCTTCTGCTCGGCGAGCTGGGCGACCAGGATCAGGCGCTCGTGGCCGATCGTGACGAGGGTCTCGCGGGCGCTGGACAGGGTCTGTGCGTTCATCGACATCTGGGAACTCCTTCCACGTAGTGGGGTTTACGGGAGCCGGCCGAACACAACCGGCAACACGGACGGCGATGGCACCGCCCCGACGGAGGGGGGAGAAACTAACTCACACGCCTCACAACCCTTTCTTCGTCCCCCGGCGGCAGTGCCTTAATCCACGGCGGGATTTTTCGCTTGACAGCCGCGAAAGAAATGCAGCCCGCGCGGGGCGCAGAAGTTGCCGAGAGGCGCTCGCTCCGTCTCATCACGCTCCGACCCATCGGGATCGCGGTCGAGTCCGTGAAGTGACCACCGCGACATGCCGACGCCTGACGCGTTGCACACTCCCTTTCCACGAATCATTGACGAGGGCGGCGAGCGCGGATGTCGCAGACGGGCGGCCCCCATCGCTTGTTCGCCAGTTGCGCGAGCCCCTCTCCCCCGCCCTCTCCCCAGCGTACTGAGGAGAGGGAGTGCGCATCGAGGCAGCTCAAGTGCAAATCCTTCGTGCAGCGCCGCGGCGCGGGATCTCGGCTTCGAGATAACAGTTGCAGCGCCCGGGATTTTTCTTGCCTCGCGCAGATCGCGAACTATAGTTGCCGCAGCAATGGCATTCCGCACGTCTAGTTCCGCGAGTTCATCCACCGACCCCGAGGGTCGACCGGAGAGCGTGCGCGTAGCCTGAGCTGACCAAGACTCAACCAACGCACGGCCGGCCGGTCCCTCGGGACCGGCCGGCTTTTTCTTGCGCTCGATAAGGGAGTTGAACCACGGAGACACGGAGTCACGGAGGTAGGACAGAGGATACGAAGCTCGAGGATGGAGGATCGACGATGAAAGATGGCGACCAGGCGTCGTTGCGCGCCGGGTCTTTATCCATCATTGCCTTCTCCGTCTTTCCGCCGTGTCTCCGTGTCTCCGTGTCTCCGTGGTTCAATTTCGCACCGACTAATGACACGAACTTCGGAAGGTGAAGCCGCGGATGGCGCGGCCGCCGCCTCGAAAGCGGATGGGGCCCACGGGCCTGGGGTTCGACTCCTCCGCCTTCCGTTGCGTCGAAGGATGAAGTCGGAAGGACGAAGGATGAACCGGGCAGCATCGGCTTCCCGGCTTTCATGCTTCCGCCTTCATCCTTCGATTCGGATGGTAACGCCGGATTGGTCCGGCCGCCGGGTGCTAACCGGATGGGACGTCCGCAAGGGGGTCCGTGGTTCGACTCCACTGCCATCCGTGGAATCCAAGTAGGAAGGATGAAGGAGGAAGGATGAATGAAGAAGCGAGGTGCGCGAACGTTCGTTAGGTGTCGCGTTGTCTACAGATGCCTTCTGCATGATGAAGGGAAGACGCCGCCGGGGTGGCCCGGCCGCCCGTTGGAAGCGGGATGGGGCCCTCTCGGGCCCGCGGTTCGACTCCGCCGTCTTCCGGTGGGCGGTAACGGCCGTTGACGCGTTCGTCGTGGCGGGCGACGGTGTGACGCCGTGCGGCGTGGCGCCGGTTACGCCGTCGCCGGCACTGCACGTTCCATTCTTTTGCCGGGGATGGCTAATGCGGCGTTACCTCATTGTCACGATGTTGCTGGCCGTGATGTCTTCAGCCGGGTGTGGGGTGGCGCAGATGGCGGCAATCCACGTGAACAACGTCCACCACATGACGATCGAGCGCGCGATGACGCCGCGCTTCGAGAAGCGGTTCCGCGTGCTCGACGGGCTGACGCTGGATCCGGTCGCCGGCGCCCGGATCGTGGCCGTGCACGACTTCGACTGGATGGACGACTGGGTGATGAACGCGACGACCGACGCCGAGGGCGTCGCGACGATCCGGCTCGCCCGAGAATATCTGCACTTATTGCGGGTCGAGGTGATGGCCGTCGACGGGTACATCCCTCGCTCCGGCTCGCCCTACTTCCGAGAAGGGTCGCCGGTGCGCGCGCCCGTCCCGCTCACGACGGACCTGCTCGACCTCTACGTCTACCGCCGCCCGGCCACGGTCATGGGTCTGCGCGTGCCGGCAGGGTTCGTCGGGACGGTCGTCTACCAACTCGGTTCGTCCGACGGCGGCTTCCCCGCCGAGTCGACGCTTCAAGGCGGCCGGCGCGTGTGGTGGACGGACGTCGCCCCGGGCGCTGAAACGGTCGTTACGCAGCCGCCGCGGCTGGAGAACGCCCGGTGGGACGGGAACCCGGTGCAGGCGGTCACGCGCGGCGGCGGCGAGGCGATCCCCGTCCCCGAACCGGGCGCGGAACTGGCCGGCGTCGCGGCGTGGCACGTCGGCGTGCGGGAGCCGAGTCGGTCGGCGCGTGACGCGCGGTACGTCGTCGTGATCGGCGACCGCGCCGCCGCGCTGGCCAAGGCGAAAGACGAGTGGGACGCGCACGGCAACGGCGAAGCGGGGTTCATCTACAACGGCTGGCTGCGCGTCATCGGGCCGGGAGCCGAGCGATCGGAGCGCGGCGGCTACAGCGTGTGGCGGAACGTGCCGCCACGCTGATCCCCCGCCGCCGCCACGCCACTGGTGCCCCGACTCACTCCACCCGCCGCGCGCTTGCCGCGGCTCGCGTGCGCGCCCGCAATCGAGCGGCACGCTGAGCATCCGCGCCCGCCTCACAGCTTCGGCTTCGGCGGCAGCATCGGCGGCTGGAACGACAGCACGCCCGCCGCCTTGGTCTTGCGGCGGAACACCTTGTCGCCGCTGGTGACGTAGAGGTGGTCGAGGTCCTTCCCGCCGAAGCAGACGTTCGCCAGCGGGCCGCGGTGGGGCTTGTCGAGGATGATGTTCACCCGGCCCGCCTGATCGAACACCTGCAGGCCCATCCGGCTCGTCGCGTAGAGGCGCCCCTCGGTGTCGACGCACAGCCCGTCCGCCCCGCCGTCGGTCGCGAACGCGGGGACGTGCAGCGTGAAGTACGGCTGCTTGAGCGACAAGCTTCCGTCCGGCTCCACGCGGTAGGCGAACAAATTCATCGTGCGCATGTCCGCGACGACGAGTTGCCCCTGATCCGGCGTGAGCGTGAGGCCGTTCGCGTAGGCGAGGCCCTTGTCGACGACTTTCTTCTCGCGCTTCGGGCTGATGTACGTCACCTGCTTGCGGCCCGACTCGGTCACGTAGATGCCGCCGTCGTGGGCGATCGTGAGGTCGTTGCCCTCAACGTCTTCCGCGATCGTCTCCTCTTTGCCGTCCTTGTCGTAGGCGACGATGCGCTTCGTCTTCCCCTGCGTCGCGTAGAGGCGCCCGTCGGGCCCGACCTCCATGCCGCCGGCGCCCTTGCTGTCCTGCACGAACGGCGTCACCTTCCCGTCCGGGTCGATCCGGAAGATCTTGTCGTTCGGGCCGTCGGTGAAGTAGACGTTGCCGGCGGCATCGGGCGCGGGGCCCTCGGTGAAGCGGTGCCCCTCGCTCAGCAGTTGCCACTCCTCGCCCGGCGTGATGATGACGAGCGGCGTCGGCCGCTTGTCCTTCGTGCCGACGGGGAACTGCCCCAGCGCGGGGGCGGCCGGGTACCCCTTCCAGACGTACCGCAGCGCATCGGGCAGCACCTGCGCGCCGTGCTTCGTGTCGTGCACGCCCTCGCCGGTGACGAACGTGTACTCGTAGCCGGCGAAGTTGAGGGCGGCGGCCATGTCCTGATTGCCGACCCACCAACTGCCGGAGTAGATGTCGAGGTCGTTCTTGCCGTCCTGCAGGAAGACGCGGATCGGCCGCGGCTCGGTCTTGCGGATGAGGGCCGGGTAGTTGTGGCCGCCGCGGAGGTTGGTGTAGCTGCCGATGAAGCTGACGACCCGGCGGAACTTGTCCGGTCGCTCCCACGCGGCGGTGAACGCGCAGATCGCGCCGGAACTGCTGCCGATGATCCCCCGGCCGTTCGGGTCGTCGGTGAGCTTCACGCTCTTGCCGACCTCCGGTAGAATTTCCTCGAGCAGGAAGCGGGCGTATTGATCGCTCGGCGTGTCGTACTCGAAGCTGCGGTTGTAGCGCGGGTGCCGGTTCGGCCCCGACGCGGGGATGACGCCGGGGTTGATGAAGATGCCGACGGTGACGGGCATCTCCTTCTTGTGGATCAGGTTGTCCAGGACCGTCGGCGTGCGGAACTGGCCCTTCTCCGCGACGTACCCGCCGCCGTCCTGGAAGATCATCACGCACGCCGGCGTGGCGCCGTCGTACTGCGCGGGGACGTAGACCCAGTAATCGCGCTCGGTGCCCGGGAAGACCTTGCTCGCGTTCCACTGGTGCTTCGTGACCTTCCCCTTCGGCACGCCCTCCTGCACCTGCGAGTCCGGGCCGAGCGGGAAATCATCCGCCGCCCGGGCGGAAGGGGCGGCGAGGACGATCAGGCAGAGGACGAGGGCGCAGCGCGCGACGTGAGTTGGCATGGCGGGGAATTGTGCCGGGAGAGCGGGCGATAAGGAAGGGATGGCCATTAGGCCGGCTCGTCCATCCAAGCGGCATCCCGCTCGCTTCACCGACGGCTGCCGACGCGGCCGAGCGCATGCCCGACGACCTCGTTGGCGAGCGCCGAGCGCAATCGACCGGCGTCGGCTCGTGCCGATATGATGCCGGCATGAACCTCCGCGCGGCAGATCTACTGTCGATTCTATTGGGAGGGATCGCCGGCGCGGCCGTCGGGTGGCTCGTCTCGTTCCTGTTGAAGCCGGGCACGTTCCCGGAGACGGAGAACGTTATCGGCCTTCGCGGCGTCGGCCTCGCGTACGGCGCCGCGGCGGGCATGGCGGTCGCCGTCCTCACGAGACTGTTCCGCAGCGTCCGCGACCCCGCGGCCGAGCCGTCCCGCAACTTTTCCAGGATCAACGGCATCGGCTCCACCCTGCTGGGGAGGTCTGACGTTGCCGACGACGATTCCTACAGCACGACCGAGTGGTTCACCGTGCTGTACGTCCCGATCTTCCCGGTGTGCCGGTACCGCGTGACGGAGGTGGCGCGCAACACCTGTACGATCCACGCGAAGTCGCCGCCGCGCGGGCGCGACGTGGCGAAGGTGTACGGCCTGACCGCGCTCGCGCTAGGTGCGCTCGTGGGCACGCTTTACCTCATCAGCCGAAACCTCTACCCGAGCTGAGCGCGACCGGGAGCGGATGCCCGTCCCGCATCTCGGCCGACGGCCGGGTCTGGTCGCGGGGGGATTCCGCGACGCGGTCTTCCTACCGTCTTCCCAAACCCCCGCGACAGGATTACGATCGCTGGGGGCCATGATTGTCTGTCCCTGTCACGTCTGTCGCACGCAGTTGTCGGCCGAGGCGGGCCAAGGCGGGCCAGCTCGTCCGGTGCCCGTCGTGCCTGACGACGCGCGCGTGCCCGCCGAGCAGTTCGCCGCCGCCGGGCGCGCTGGCGGGCGTGGGGCGCGGGCGGCGGCGGCGGCGCGGGCGGCGGCAGTGCGGCGGCGGGCGGGTTCGCGCGCCGCCGCGGCCCGGTGCGCCGGGGCTGGGGACGGGCCGCCGACGGGCAAGCGCTACGGGTTCAACTGCGGGTATTGCTCGTCGCGACTGGAGGCGACCGAGTCGATGGCGGCGCAGGAAGGGCAGTGCCCGACCTGCGGCAACAACATCACGATCCCGATCCTCGACCGCTACGGCCGGCTGATCGACCCCAAGACCCGCCAGATCATCAAGCAGGACCCCCACCCGGTCCACGCCTACGCCGCCGCCGGCGACCGCGCGCCCGCAGATCCTGCGCGGCAAGGACGGCAAGCAGCTCATCAAGTGCCCCCGCTGCGCCGGCACCAGCCCGATCGCGCCGCCAACAACTGCAAGGGGTGCGGCATGCCCTTCACGATGGAGGGCACCACGCTCGAGGCGGCGGGCACGAGCAACGGGTTCTGCGTCGCGTCGCTCGTGCTCGGCATCATCGGCCTGCCCGCGGCGTGCGGTGATCCCCCAGTGCTGGCGGTCGTGTTCGGCATCATCGGCTACAACCAGGTCACCAAGGGCGGCGAGGGCGGCGGCGGCGGCAAGGGAATGGCCATCGCCGGCATCGTCTGCGGCTCGATCGGCTGCTGATCAGCCTGTACATGATCATGAACATGTAGCTCGCCTACCGCTCACGGCTTCATGCGTTTACCGCTTCTCGCCGTTCGAGAAGAGTTGAACCACGGAGACACGGAGGCACGGAGGTAGGACGGAGAATACGAGGATCGAAGGTGGAGGAGGCGGATTCGCGTCGACCGCGTATGCGTCTGCCTCCATCCTCTATCTTCCTTCGTCTTCCTCCGCCTTTCCTCCGTGTCTCCGTGACTCCGTGGTTCAATTTTCCGCCTAGCCGCACCGCGCAGTTCGCATGCGACTGCCGCAGCCGGTCCATTGCCTACCACCTACTGCCTACTTTCTGCCCCCCGCTGCGCCTCGTACTTCTCCTCGGCCTCCGGCTTGCGGACGTAGATCGGCGACAGCGACTGCGCGTCGATCGTCTCCCCCGCCGGGCCATGGCGAAGCCGATGGCGGCGACCGCCGCGGCCCGGGCGCGCGGAGGGGTTCGGGCGTGACGATGACGGACGGATCGTCGGCGGGGACGTACTTCGCGTGGTACGGGATGCCCCTCGCCGATGAGGTACACCGGCCGGGGGCTACGCGCGAGCATGGCGGCGAGCGAATCGAGGCGGGCGGGTTCCTCGACGCGCCACGGGGGCCGTCGTCGTCGCGGGTGAGGCGGGCGGTGAAGATCTGCCGCCTTCGCGTCGAGCACGATCACCACGTGCCGGGCCCCCGCCGGCAAGCTGCGCGCCAGCACCTCGACCGACGGCACCGCCACGAGCGCGCCCCCGTCGCGAACGCGAGCGTCTTGGCGACCGTGACCCCACCCGCAGCCCGGTGAACGACCCCGGCCCCGCCGACGCGTAGATCTCCTCGATCGCGCCGGGCGTCCACGCGGGGCCGCGCAGAGCCGGTCGATCATCGGCACGAGCCCCGCCGCGTGCTTCAGCCCGTGCGGGAACGCGTCCTCCGCGACCACGACCCCGCCCTCGCTCGTGCGCCACCGACCCGGTGCGTCCCGAAGTTTCAATCGCAAGCCCGCGGCATGGCGGGATGATAGCGGAGGAGCGGGAACGGGAAGAGTGGGGAGTAGAGGAGGGGAGTGTTTGGGTGGTGGAGTGGTTGGGTGGTGGAGTAGTCGAGGCCGTACGAGTTTGTGCGGAGCGTCGCCCGTGGTCAGTGCTCTGCGACTGCCACCCCACCACTCCACCACTCCACCACTCCACCACTCCACCACTCCACCACTCCACCACTCCACCACTCCACCACTCCACCACTCCACCACTCCACCACTCTTCTACTACCCCCACTCCCACTCCCTCCACTCCCCACCCTCACCCTCCGCGGCACGTAGCCGAGGACGAGGCCGCCGGCGATGAGGATGAGCGCGCCGGTCATGTAGAGGCGGGAGCGCGGGTTGAGGCAGAGTTGCGTGAGCGCGCCGCCGCGGGAGCGGTACGGCGGCAGCGGCTCGGGGGCGCGACGTTCACGAGGTGGAACGGCGACATCTCGTCCTCGCGGCCGCCCTTGAGCTCCAGCACGCGCGTGCCCTGGCGGATGATCTTCATCTGCCGCTGGGCGAGCCGCTCGGCGAGGTTCGGGCTGTCGGCGACCTTCTGGAGGAACTCGCCGTTGACCTTCACCTGCTCCTCGATCGAGACGAGGTCGCGGCGGAGGCGGCTCGCGCTCGTAGACGAGCCGGCGGTTGTGGTCCGACTGCGGGATCAGCACGCACAAGCCGCGATGATCGCCACGCCGAGGCAGAGCATCGGGATCGTCCACATCCCCCCGCTGACCGGCGACGCGTCGACCGGCTCGAGCTCGGGGTCGATGTCCTCCTCCTCCTCGACGTCGTACGCCGAATCCGCTTCGCGGTCGGCTTCGTCGTCGTCGTCGTCGTAGTCGTCCTCGCCACCCCCGGCCAGGGTCAACGACGGCGCGGCGACGGCGGCGGTGGTGACGGGGGTGACGGCGGCGGCGGCGGCAACGTCTTGATCTTCAACTTCGGCGGCCACCTCGACGTCGGCTCCCGCCTCGTCGTCGTCGGCCACGGATTCGTCGCCGCACGTCGATTCGTCGTCGTCGTCGGCCTCTGCTTCGTCGTCAGTCTCCGCTTCGTCGGCGGCAGTCCCCTCGTGATCTTCGTCGTCGTCTACCTCTTCAGCCCCCGCTTCGACGGCCGCGTCCGCGTCCTCATCGTCCGCGTGGGGATCGCCCTCCGCTTCCTCGTCGTCGGTTTCCTCGTCGTCCGTTCCGTCGTCGGCGTCGGCCTCGTCGTCGGCGTCGGCGTCGGCGTCGGCGTCGGCGTCGGCGTCGGCGTCGTTGTCGTCGTCGGTGTGTGCCTCGTCGTCGGCGTCGGCGTCGGCGTCGTCGTCGGCGTCTGCATCGTCGTCGTCGTCAGCCTCGTCGTCGGCGTCGGCCTCGTCGTCGTCTGCGTCTGCATCGTCGTCGTCGTCCGCTTCGTCGTTGTCGGCGTCCGCTTCGTCTTGTTCGGCGGTTTCGATCGCGTCATCGTCGTCGGCGATGGTGTCGGTCGCGACGGCCTCCGCGGCCCCTTTGGGGAGGCTCGCACTGGCGGTCGGCAGCAGGTGCTGTTGGATAGTCGCTACGGGCTCAACGTCGCCGATGTCGAAAGTCGAGGCGGCGACGGCGAGCGGCGTGGCCACCTCGTCGCTCGAAGCCTCTGCCTCCGCTTCGGCATCGACCGCGGTCACTGCCTTGATCAGATCATCCTCAGCGGAGGGCGCGTCGTCAGCGGACGACGCTTCCACCTCGCCCATCTGAGCGACCGACGCAACGGCCGCCGCGACTGAGCTCTCCGTCGCAGTGACGGCGGGACTCGTCGCACGCGGCTCGCTCGCCGCCGATTGGTCTTTGTCCGACGGCTCGGCGTTGGCAACGACCGCGGCGGACGCGTCGGGAACAATGGCCTCGTCAGCCGGTGCCTCGGCATCAACTCGGTCGCTGACGGTGACTGCCGCGACAATCGGCGAGGCCGCCAGAGGCGTTTGCACGTGCGGATCGGCCGCCGCTTGGTGGGACGGAGTGACAATGGCGGATGGCGCGAGGGCCGTCGGCGCGGGCGTCGCGGCGGCGTCGATGTCGGCGGTGTCGATGGCGGTTTCGGTCCAGAGGCGCACCTCGGGCGCGTCGTCGGCGAACCCCTCATGCTCGGCGTCGGATTCACTCGTCACCGCAATCTGCATGAGGGGCGCGGGATCGGCGGACGACGGCGCCTCGTCGGCGGCGTCGGCCGGGTCGGGGTCGGGGAGGAAGACGTCGGACTGCGGGGTGGCGGCCGGCTCGGCGCGGATCGGGGATCGGTCGTGACGGGCGGGCGGGGCCGGCTGTCGGCGGGTGGCCTCGGGCTGATGCGCGGCGTCGGCCGTCGGCGCGGCGTCGCCGGTGGTCCAGGGGGTGGAGGTCTCCTCGGCGGAGAGGTCGTCTTGCGCGTCGCCCATTCGCCGTCCTCGGCCATCCCCGGCACCGCCGGCCCCGCGGGCTCCGCCCGCGCGCCCTCGGCGGGCCGGATCGAACTACTCCGCCCGCGGCGTCCACGCACGACCGCGGCGGCGGCACGACGTGCCGCCTCCGGGCTTATCGGACGTCCGGCGGGCGGTTCTCCAATGCCGGACGGGAATCTCGTCCGGCGGGCTCTTGAGCAGCCCGACGCGGGTCAGGGCGCGGGAGGCGCCCGGCGTCACGTCGGCGAGACATGTTGTAGGTACGCGCCTCGATAGCGAGCGGTGTCGGACGGCGCGCAGCGCGCGTCCGACGCTGACGGGATGCGCGGCGCGCGGCGTCGGTCGAGCGTTGCAGAATATTGCCAATCAAATCGAAACCGGGCATGTGATTGAACTGGGATGTGAACGTTTGGTCGTTCGGCAAAAGCAGGAGCGGCACCCGGGTGGGTGCCGCTCTCTTGTGACCGTGACTCGTCCCCGCTGAAGCGGGGACGCCGGGGTCGGAACTTACTTGCGCCAGAACTTGCCGCCGTAGACGGCGCGGTCGCCGAGTTGTTCCTCGATGCGGAGGAGTTGGTTGTACTTCGCGACGCGGTCGCTGCGGGCCGGGGCGCCGGTCTTGATCTGGCCGCAGTTGGTGGCGACGGCGAGGTCGGCGATCGTCGTGTCCTCGGTCTCGCCGCTGCGGTGCGACAGCACCGCGCTGTAGCCGTTGCGCATCGCCAGGCCGACGGCCTCGAACGTCTCGCTGATCGTGCCGATCTGGTTGACCTTCACGAGGATGCTGTTGGCGGTCTTGGTCGCGATCCCCTTCTCGAGGAACTTGGGGTTCGTGACGAACAGGTCGTCGCCGACGAGCTGGATCTTGTCGCCGACGCGGTCGGTGAACAGCTTCCACCCCGACCAGTCGTTCTCGGCGAAGCCGTCCTCGATCGAGCGGATCGGGTACTTATCGACCCACCTGCCCCAGTAGTCGGCCATCTGCTCGCTGGTGAGGATGCGGTCGGGGGCGCTCTTGAAGAACTTGTAGCCGTTCTTCTCCTTGTCCCACAGCTCGCTGGCGGCCGGGTCGAGCGCGACGAAGACCTGCTTGCCGAAGTCGTAGCCGGCGGCGGTGACGGCGTCGCCGATGTACTTCAGCGCGTCCTCGTTGTCCTTCAGGTCCGGCGCGAAGCCGCCCTCGTCGCCGACGGCGGTGCTGAGGTTGGCCTTGTGCAGGATCTTCTTGAGGTTGTGGTAGATCTCGACCCCGGCCCGCAGCGCCTCGGAGAACGTGTCGAAGCCCCAGGGCTGGATCATGAACTCCTGGAAGTCGACGTTGTTGTCCGCGTGCTTGCCGCCGTTGAGGATGTTCATCATCGGCACGGGCAGCACCTTCGCCGCGTTGCCGCCGAGGTAGCGGTAGAGCGGCAGCGAGCAGTACTCGCTGGCGGCGCGGGCGACGGCCATGCTGACGCCGAGGATCGCGTTGGCGCCGAGCTTGGCCTTGTTCGGCGTGCCGTCGAGGTCGAGCATGATCTGGTCGATCGCCTCCTGGTCGCGGGGGTCGAGGCCGATCAGCTCGGGCGCGATCTTCGTGTTGACGTTCTCGACGGCCTTGGTCACGCCCTTGCCGACGTAGACCTTCTTGTCGTCGTCGCGCAGCTCGACGGCCTCGTGCTCGCCGGTGCTGGCGCCCGACGGGACGGCGGCCCGGCCGAGCGTGCCGTCGTCGAGGACGACCTCGACCTCCACCGTCGGGTTGCCGCGGGAGTCGAGGATCTGCCGGGCCTGGATGAATTCGATGCTGACGCTCATGGTTGTTCAGTGCCGAGTGCTGAGGCACCGGCCGCCGATCCCCTTGCCGGGAAACCGCCGCCGCCGCGCCCTGACCCCGCGCTCTCCTGTGCTGTGTCGGACGACCTTCGGGCCAAACGGGTAGACCGGGGCGGGAGTCTATGCGCCGGCGACGGGGTGTCAAACCGCCGCGTCGGGCCGCCGGACGGAGGAGGTGGTGGAGGGGTGGCGTGGTCGGGTGGTGGAGTGAATCTTCCGCCTATGACGGGCGATTGGCGACTCCCGCCACTTTGGGTCCGACCGTCATCGCCCGCTTCTCACGCGTGGTGCGGGCGGCGGGAGGACGGGCAGCCGGAGTGGTGGCGCAACTGGGGACGGACGGATCGTCGACGCGGCGGCTGTGAGTCGTCGAACGTCGATGCTCACGCGAGGGCGGTGCCGTCGCCGCGGGGGTGGCTGCACTTCCAGCAGCGGTCGAACTGCTCCTCGACCATCTCGCCGCACTGGGCGCACTTCCACTTCGCGCGGGGCGCGTCGACCTGCCGGTCGTCGGCGTTGGCGCGGTCGGTCTCGCGGTAGCGCTCGACGATCGGGGCGGCCTTTTCCTCGTCGGCGTCGTCGACCCACACGCTCGGCAGGTTCTCGGCGCTGAGCGACAGCGTGCCCCACGTCTCCTGGAGGTTCTCACCCTGCACGGTCGCCTTCAACCCCTCCTGCTCGAGCAGGCCGCGGAGGAAGTTGGCGTCCATGGCGTCGCGGGCGGTGTAGACGTGCTTCATGCCCGCAGCTTACCGGCCGCGGGCGACCCGGGGAACGGGCGGCCGCATTCGGGGGCCCGAGGAGGCGGCCTTAGCGACATGCACGACGTCGAACGCTCCGCGACCCGTGTTCCGTCGGCGGCGAGCGCCGCAAATCGAACCGACAATGAGGAAGGGGAGCGGCACGGACACGAGCAGCCAGAACGGAGCGTTAGCGTCGCCGCCTCCTGCGCCTCCGCGTAAGTCAAACCGCGGCGCGCCGCCGACGAGCGTCTGGTGCCATCGGCTCGCATGCCACGGCTCGGCCTCGCACTCGTATCTCCACCCCAACCGTTCACGGCCGTTGGCACAAAGCCTCGATGCCCGATAGGCACCGACGGAGCCCGTTGAGATGTGGAACCGCTCCACGTGCGTGGACGTCACGTGGACCCAAGCGTCGCGGACCCAGTGGCTCCGCAGCCACGCCGCCAGCAACATTGCGGCTGCGAACACGAAGATCAGCCGTCTTATCTGCCGTGGCACCGCCTCCCCCTTTCGGCTCCGACAGCAATCACGGGTACGGCGTCTTCCGCGGCTCGTCGCCGGGCAGTTCGAGCGCGCCGACCAGGTCGCTCAGCCGCTCGACCTTCGCCTTGGACATGTACTCGCGGAGGCCGTCGCAGATCTTGTTCGGCGTGGCCGGGTCGACGAACAGGGCGGTGCCGATCGCGACGGCGGTGGCGCCGGCGAGCATGAACTCGACCGCGTCCTGCCAGTACTGCACGCCGCCCATGCCCACGATCGGCACGCCGGCGGCCTTGGCGACGTTGCGGTACACCCGGCTGACCATGTGCAGCGCGATCGGCTTGATCGCGGGGCCGGAGAGGCCGCCCGTGACGTTCGCGAGGCGCGGGCGGCGCCGGTGGATGTCGATCGCCATCGCGGTGAAGGTGTTGACGAGCGTCAGCACGTCGGCCCCGCCCTCGACGGCCGCGCGGGCCGTCACGGTCACGTCTTCCACGTTGGGCGACAGCTTCACCATCAGCGGCTTGGCCGGCAGCACCCGCTTCACCATCCCCACCAGTTCCTTCAGCCGCCCGGGGTGGGTGCCGAAGGTGAGGCCGTCCTTGACGTTCGGGCACGAAACGTTCAGTTCGACGCCGTCGACGCAGTCGATGCCGTTCATCGCGGCGCACGTCTCGACGTAGTCGTCGAAGCTGTGGCCGGCGACGTTCACCACGACCGGGCAGGGCATCTTGCGAAGCTGCGGCACCTTCTCGGCCAGGAACCGGTCAAGGCCGACGTTCGCCAGCCCGATCGCATTGAGCATCCCCGCGCGGGTCTCGACGATGCGGGCCGGCTCGTTGCCCGCGCGTTCCTCGCGGGTGATCGACTTCGTGACGAACGCGCCGAGCTGCGACAGGTCCATGAAGTCGGCGTACTCGAACGCGTACCCGCAGGTCCCGGAACAGGTGAGGGTCGGATTGGCGAGCCGCAGGCCCGCGAGGTTGACGGAGAGGTCTGGCATCTTGCTTTCTTTTACGCGGGAAAAGCGCGAACGGAAACAGCGGGTACGCGAAGTTTCGTATCGCCAAGCGACGCCGCTCGCGGCGCGCTCTTATCCATCACATCATACCGAACGACCAGTCCTGTCTCGCGAGACCCACCTTCATCGGGTTCGCGTTGTCGTAGCGGATGGCACGCTCGATTTCTTCGTCTTCCCTCAGGAAGACGTTCCACCCGTGCTGCACCCAGGGCGACGGGTGACCCCCCTAGGAAGCAGGAACTTCGCCATCGGGTTCAAACCCTCCTCCGCGGTCAGTTGCTGCGTCGCCCGCGTCTTCAGGTGTCCGACGATCGTCTCGATCGTCGGTCCTGAGGACCTCTCAATCACAGCGTAGACGTGGTCCTGGAGGATCGCGCAGGCGAGGATCGAATATCCCGATTCTTCCACCGCCCGCGCGAAACCTCGGGCGACGCAGTGCATCTGCTCGAGGGTGAAGCGAACGACGGGATAGGCTAACGCGCGCGTGCACGTTCCCGCTGCGCGCGGTCGAGCGGGGCGCTTCACGAGGGAGCGCGTCTCCGTCGTCTTCGTCGCGCCGGTGAGGTATAGGTCGAAGGAGCGTACGAGGTCGGACCAACTTCCGCGAGAATCGTTCGGCAACCAGAACCCGTAGGTCGTGAACGTGGAGTGGTAGGGCGCGGACCATGTGCGTCACCCCATCGGATAAGCAGAACGCGCCGCGAGCGGCGTCGCTTCGCGCGTCACTCGTTCGAGTACACCTTGTAGCGCGCGCCCGCGGAGGATCTCTGCCTTGCCCCAGCTCACCACCTGCTTGAACGCGTCGCTCTGAAGGAATGACTGGAACGATTCCTTCGTTTGCCACTCGCTGAGGATCACGTAGCTGCCGACCGACGCGACGTCCTCGTACATGTGCGACTCGACGTGGCCGTCGACGCCCTTGAGGTGTTCGATCACGCCGAGGAAGCCGCCTTCGAACTCCTCTTCCTTGCCGGGGATGACGTCGTAGTGCATGCCGATCGTGGTCATGAAGTCTCGCTAGGGTGGCGTGTCGTGCGCGCGCGCGCTACCAGAGCAGTTCGCTTCCGCGGAACACGGGGCCGTCGGTGCACGCCAGGCGATACGACCAGTCGCGCCCCGGCAGCGGCGGGCGCGGCGGGGTCGGGCTTGCGGACGCGGATGCAGCAGCTCTGGCACGTGCCCATGCCGCACGCCATCGCCCGCTCGACCGCGACCTGGCACTCGATGCCCCGGCCAGCCGCGATGTCGGCGACGCTTCATCATCGGCTCGGGGCCGCACGTGTAGACGACGGCCCGCCCGCGGTCGGCGTTGTCGGTGAGGTAGGCGTCGAGGTAACGTTCCAGCGCCTGCGTGACGTACCCGCGGAAGCCGTACGAGCCGTCGTCGGTCGAGATGACCGCGCCGACGCCGTGGCGGGCAAACTCGGCGATGTTGTAGAGCGGGTTGAAGCTGTCGGCCGTCGGGCGCGGGCGCGTCATTCGTAACGGTGAACGGCAACAGGTCGCGCGTCAGCGCGCCGCAGAACGCGACGGCCCGCCGCCCGACGAGCCGTGCCGCGAGGTAGAGCATCGGCGGGATGCCGACGCCCCCGCCGACCAGCAGCGCGCCCTTCTCCGGCGGCAGCGCGAACTGGTTCCCCAGCGGCCCGAGCACGTGGACGCGGTCGCCCGGCTTCAGCTTCGACATCCAATCGGTGCCGACGCCCACCACCCGGTGAATGAGATCGAGCTCGACGCCGTCCGGCGTGTCGCGCCGACCCGCGAGCGAGAACGGCCGGCGGAGCATCGCCAGCGGCGACATCAGCTCGCGCCCGCACAAATCGAGCGGCCGCCGGCCCGGCTCCCACTCCGCCTCGTACTCGGGGCTGTAGTCTTGGTCGAGGTCGCGGCAGGCCACTTGCACGAACTGGCCCGGCTCGGTCGGCGGGAACTGCGGCAGCCCCAGCACGAGTCGGTAATGCTCGCGACACAGCGGAACGTTGGCTAAAACGGTGGCGACGAATTGCTGTCCGAGGCGGCAGGTCCATCGGCGGAAGGAGCTTATGCGAAGGAGGCGGCCCGTCTCGAAGTCGGTATAAAAAAACTTCCGGAGGGGTGGCTCCTATCCACCTCCGGAAGTGCCACGGCTCGAAAGCCGTAATTCGGGTTTGTGTGCAGTTGCAAGTGCAATCGACGGGCTGACTATACCGTCACTCACCAACCGCTGTCAATCCAGCTTTGGGTGACGATACGAAAAACAACAGACACTATAAAGCGTTCAATTGTAATACCTTGTGTCCAGATACGACAGAAGGACGAGGCACGCCGACACGATGTCGAACCGCCCGGCGAACGACGTGCCGGCGATTCGTTCCCGGCCGGTGCGCGACAACCAGATGCAATCCAATCCGGCACCGAAAGAGCGTGTCGAAGTCGTGGTCGCGATCGTGCGTCGCGGCGGGCGGGTCCTGATCTGCCAGCGGCTCGAAACGGTCCACCTCGCCGGCTACTGGGAGTTCCCCGGCGGCAAGCGCGAGCCGGGCGAGACGGTCGAGCAGTGCCTTCACCGCGAACTCGCGGAGGAACTGGCGATCGCGACGACGCCGGTCCGGCCGCTCGACCCGATCGACCACGACTACCCGACGATCCGGGTCCGCCTGATCCCGATCCTGTGCGACCACCTCAGCGGCGAACCCCAACCCCTCGCCTCCCAGCAAACCCGCTGGGTCCTTCCCGCCGATCTGCGCGCCTACCGCTTCCCACCTTCGAACGCCGACCTGATCGAAAAGACGATCGCCCTGCTCGCCCCGACCGAAACCGATTGATTTCCCGCCCCGTCGCGCGCATTGTGCGACAGCGACGGGCGATTAGCTCAGTTGGCCAGAGGCACGGATCACACCCGTGAGGTCGGGGGTTCGAGCCCCTCATCGCCCACTAACTCATGTCTTGATGCCGCCGGCCTTTGCGCCCATTCCTACCGGGCCGGCCAAGTTTCACTTACGCGGGTTGCAGGGTGTGGCAGGGTTGCTCTAATGGGTGTGAGTGACGGGCAGCCGTTGACGCCAGAGGAGGCGTCGTGCCCGCCGGCCCCCGTTCCCCGAAGTTCAAAATGCCCGCCGTTTACCGCCCAAAGAAGGAAAACGTCTTCCGCTGCAAGATCGGATTCGTCAACACGCCCAGCGTGCACGCGTGCCGCGAGTTCCGACTGGGCGACGATGAACTGGCCGCGAACAAGAAGGCGTTCGCTCTCGCGGAGGCGTGGTACAGAGAGGAACTGCGCCACGAGAAGAGCCTTCAAGTCTTCAAGGAAGTCTTCCCCGACGACCCGCCGACCCTCCCGGTCTGGACAGGCATGCCCGAGGTCGAGGCCCGGTTCCGCGAGGACTACCTCGCCACGCCCCCGGACGACCTGCCGGGGGACGAACACGAAGTCTTCGTGCAGCCCGCCATGTCGGTCAAGGCGGCGAGCGAGGGCTGTCGACCGCATCCGCCTGAAGGCCGAGCGTGACGCCAAGTCTCGTGCGACCTACCGCTGGTACGAACGGGAATTCCAGCTCGGACTGGTCCCCGGTGCCGCGACCCCACCTCTCGGTGTTGTCGTTGACACTGACGCACATCGAGACCTGCAACTTCTGGTGCGACCTGAAACGACGCGCCGCCGACAGCACTCGCAATCGGTTCGGTTGGCGGCTCCGTGGAACCGGCTGGACGCCCTTGCCTCCTTCGCGACCTGAAGGGCCGGGTCGAAGGGTACAAGTACCCAGAACGGGCGGACGCGGTGTTCGCGGAGATGAAGGACACGGTGGCGGGGTCACAGGCTCCGATTCAGGAGTACGACCCGGCCGTGCTCAAGGCGATCCTCGCGGCTGGCGGCGACCGAGTGAGACTCGCCGTCTACTGCGCGCTGAACTTCGGCCAGTACCAGTCCGACATCGGGCAGCAAATTCGCCGCCGCCATGATGAAGAGCACGGCGGCATCATCGAGATCGAGGGGCGCATACCTTCAGTGGGACCGGCACAAGCTGAAGAGGCGTCAGCGACGGATGAAACGGCAGAACAACGAGGACAAGCCGGTCTTGCTGACCCACTTCGTGTGGCCGGAGACGTGGAAGCTGTTGAACGCGTTCGCCGCTCCCGAAGACAACCCGTTGAACCTCTGGCTCCTGAACAGCAACGGGCTGCCGCTGTGGCGGCAGGAGGACCACCACAAGCGTGCGGTGGACAACATCTCGACCCTGTACTACCGAGCCGTTGCCGACGCGGAGGTACGGTTGCCGTTCGAACAGATCAGAAAAGTTCGGTGCGACGGCCTCCGAGAAGCTCGGGAGCATCGAGGTGCAGGAGATGTACCGAGGCGAGCGGCGTCAGGGATCGTCGCGGCGGTACGTCCTTCAGGATTTCACAGGCAAGCTTACCCCGTTCCTCCAGCAGTGGGCTGAGCAGCTTCGCGGTGACGGCGTACTGTACTAAATCGATGTCGTCGACGCCGACGAAACCTTCGTGCTGATGAAGTCGAGAGTCGCTGCTCGTCGATTGTGCTCCGGTTGTGGGACTTCCACTCGTAGCCAGTGACTGGATTTAAACGGGTACATGCGACCGCCTGGCGGGGCTCAAACCCTCGCGGTCATGGCATAGGGCGAGTTCCCGCCGCCGACGTGGGGTCACCGACCCGACAAAGGGAACTGGTGGAGTGAAATTTCTTGCAGTATCTAGGAGCGTATCACTGCAAGGATACCTCCCCGGCCAGCGGCTGGTCAGACGTCCAAGCAGCCGCTCATTGACAACCTCGTCGGGCCAGCCTGATCCGCTCCGGTGCGCCGCATGCGTCGCCGGCCCGATGACGACCGTCCGCAGCGCCTGGCCTTGTGGTGCAACCCAGCCGCGTTCAAATCGCGGGGGCGGTCCTATTCACTTTTTCCGTGGTCGACCGCGTTTGCGATCTAGCTTCGCGATGCGATCAACGTCGGCTTCGTCGAGTACCCATGTCCTGGCGATCTTCGTCGCGGGCAGGACCCCAGCACGAATCATGGCCGTCAGCCGGCCGACCGAGAGTCCCAGTCTTCGAGCCGCTTCATCCGTTCCGATGACTGCCATCCGAGAGAGATCGGCATCTCTCATGGCGTCTCGAAAATTTCCCCCTTGAAAATAGTGCGTCGACGCACTATTTTATTTCGATGCCCTCTCCGGGAAGCCCTACTGCGCGGTTTTCACATTGGCTCGGTAGACATCGCTCTCAGGTCACCGGCGTATCCCTCGCCGAAATCCTGCGGGTGTATCCAGAGCCCATCGCTCCGAGTTCGGCGTACCGCGTGTGCGTGAAGTTCGGCGTCACGGGACATCGCAGGAACAAGAGTCGATATGCAACGTTCTGGTCGTCCCTGTATTGGGCCCTTCCTAACTACGTCCTTGCCAGCGTCTGGGGTGTGGACTACGGCAACCTCCGCGCCCGTCGAAAACGACTTCGCCTTGGCGCGCCAAGATGGCGGGTCACTCGTGACCGTGGCAATCCCGTCTTCTTGGCGGCGGTCGCCGTCGAGCAGGTCAAAGCCCGTCGGTTTTTGCAGCCCAAGCCTCGCTAACCCCCGGAACGGAGTCGCATGTGGCCATCAGCACTGACGTGAACGCGCACCTCATTGAGCACGGCGACGACGACCACGTGAAACTACAGGTGTCGCTCCAACTGGTCGGCGTACCGCACGGGAGTTTCTGCGCGGAGATCGACACGCACGCGTACGAGAGGCCGGTCGTCGTCGGGTCCACGGACGCGCTCGGCGTAAACATGGCCGACCGAGATACGCTCGCCCTGGCACTCTACCGGCGGCTCGCCGGTTACTTCGGGAGTGGTCCGACAGGCGGAACGATCCGATCGATCCGCTGGCTGGAGCCCGACATCGCGCCGTGGCTCCGCACCTCCGTCTATTTCCCCGCGTGTCATCGGCTGATTCGCTGCTTCGGCCGGCACGTTGACTCCGTGGCGCCGCCGCGCATTTTCGCGCCGGTGACGGAAAGCGTGGAAGAGTGAAGGTGGCGGCGGAAGCGATCAGGCGTTGCTCGCCCGGAGGCACCATGGCTTGGCTGACACTCAGGACTGGACGCTATCGGATCGCCGAACAGGTCGACCTGACCGTCGGCGGTTCGGCCATCGGCACGTCGATCGTCCTCCACGACCGGCGGCGGTCCGTGCACTACAGCGTGTCGATCAGCTTGGAGGGACGCCTCGTCTCCGCCGAAGCACGCCCGTACGGGCCGGCGATCGCCGAGCCCGTAGTCGCCAGGGCAGCTGGCGGCGCGCCCCGTAATCGAGACCCGGTTCCGCTTCACTACCTGGAAGAGACCGGGCTGCGTTTCACGGTCCGTTATCCGTCGACTCCACTGCCGGATTGCGAGGCGCGCGTGCTCGCGGGGTGGACGGACGGCGTGACGGTCGTGCTGTTCTACCGGCACGCGCGGGCCGGCGTGTTCTTCGACGAGGTCGGCCGCCTGGCGCCGGACGGCACCTTCTCGACGACCGGGGCGCACGGCTGCGGCTACCTGCCGCCCGGCGACCGGCAGCGTTTCGACCACCTCCCGGCGGGCGCCACGTTCAAGCTGCGCCGCAAGGCTTGGGTCAAGATGTCCCTCCCGGAGCTACGAGCAGCGGCTGACGGCAAGCAGTTCGATTGCTCTCTGTGACCCTCCCCCCATTGTCACCCCTATCAGGAACCCGCGATGGATTCAGAAGAAGACGACGACGTCGCCGACGAGACGGCGGGCGGTGACCGCGCCGCAGCCGACGTGCCGATGCTCGCGACGCACACGGTTGGCGAGCTTGAGCGAGGCGCGACCCTGCTGTGCGTCGAGGAGCCCGAGGCCGACCTCCACGCCTGGCTGAACCTCGCCGACGTGCTGACGGCCCGGGCGAAGCAGATCCGCCAGACCGTGGAGCGCGTCGCAATCGAGTGGATCGAACTGCACGGGCCGCTGCGGATGGGTGACGTCCTGCTCACGATCGGCCACCAGAAGGCCGTGAAGTGCGTGTACCCGGTCGCCTGCCTGGAGCGGGTGATCGAGTCCTGCGACGGCGACCTGGAAGCGGCCGTCTCGTACCTCCGGAGCGACCCGTTCAAATACGGGTCCGTCCGCGGCCTCCTCGGCGACGGGCTGTTCGAGCAGCTGTTCCGCACCGAGCAGAAGGTCAAGCTCGTTGAGGGGAAGCCGCGGAAGGAGCTGCTGCGGTTGGACACCCGCTTCCTGCCGGCCCGAGAAAGGGACCGGGGCTTCTCGAAACGCCGGAAAAAGGTTGAAAGAGGCTCCGAATGCTCCGCGCCGGAGGCTACATCCGGCGATCGCGCCGAGTCCTAAGTCCTTACGCCGTCATGCCCAGCACGCCCGCCGCTACCGCGGTCAATTAAATGAAGGAACCACCCGCACCCCGTCGGAAGACCCACGTGGGCGGCGTCTCGCACGTCGAGATGCCCGCCTCGGACAGCGCGTCTTTCAACAAGGCGGTCGACGCGCTGCTGGCGGAACTCGTCCGCAGGCTAGACCGCCGCAACGAGGGGGAACCCGATGGAATCATCGAAGAGCAAGTGGCACGGGCTCGGCGCGATCGTCGTCGGCCGGCAAAGCAACGACAGTGACGGGACGGCCTCGACGGCGGCGCAGCTCGACTACATGGTGCAGGAACTGGCGCGCGTCGGCCTCCGCTACGTCGACAAAGTCCTACTGGACGGCGTGCCCGCGTCGGCGGCCGCGCGACTGACCAAGATCGTCGAGACGCTGTTCGAACGGAAGCGCGTCAAGAACGACTTCGACGTGATCGCGTGGCAGCAAGAGGACCGGGCCAGCCGCGCCGGCGCGGGGTTCGGGATGTGGCTGGAACACGAGGCGAAACGGCGCGGCCTCCGCGTCTTCTTCGCCGGCGACGACCAGCCCGCCATCCCGTACGGCCCGGTCATCCGCGTCGTGAAGTACGAGGCGGCGAAGGAGGTCTCGGTCAACAACGGCAAGCGGTCGGCGCAAGGCCAGACGCAGGCGCAGAAGACGGGGTTCTTCCGCACCAGCGGCCACACCCCGTTCGGGTGCTACCGGCTCTATCTCGGCGCCGACCACAAGCCGAAGTACTTCATCCGCAACCTGCCCAACGGCCTGCAGGAGCAGTACGACTGGGAGACCCGCAAGCTGATCGGCACGTACGGCTCGGTTGGGAAGAAGAGCCGCAATCGGTTCAAGAAGCAGCGGATCGAGTACTCGCTGTTGATGCTCGGTGACCGCGGCGAAATGCGCGTCGTCCGCGTGATCTTCTACCTCCGCTACAAGCGCGGGTGGCGGGGCTGCCGGATCGCGGACTACCTGAACCGCCTGAACGTGCCGTCCCCGAAGGGCAAAGAGTGGTCCCCGCGCCAGGTCGAGATCATCTACGAGAACGAAGCGTACACCGGAGTGACCTTTAACAATCAGACGTTCAGCGGAAGGTACTTTCGCCGCGACCGAGTGCTCGGCTTCGTCCCGCTGGACCGGGACGAGTGCGAATTGGTTCTCAAGAAGACGTTCGCGCCGAAGCTGCGGTCGCTGGACGACTGGGAGCGGATCGACCAGCCGTACATGTACGACTTTCTGCCGCGCGACGTGCGGGACTTCGCGATTACATCGCAGGCCGCGGTGTGGCAGCAGCGGACCGACCCGACGCGGCGGCGCCGCGCGTATAACGCTCACCCGGCCAGCGACTACCTGCTCAGCGGCAAGTTGCGGGCACTGCAGGGCGGCGAGTTCCTCAAGGGCACGCTCAGCGGCCCTAAGGACAATCCTACGCCGTACTACCGGCACCCCCGTTTGAGGCGCGGCCGACGCAAGGGGAGCATCTTCAACAACATGATCCGCGCCGACGCGCTGCACGAGGCGGTCATCGGCCTCCTCGCCGACCTGCTGGCAGATTCGCCCGACCTTCGAGCCCGCCTGGCCGAACACCTGCTCGAACAGCGCGCCGCCGCCGTCAACGACCGGCCCGACGCCGCCGCGCTGGAGGCCGAGCGGGACGAACTGAAGCAGCAGATCGGCGCGACGGTGCGCTCGCTCAAGGGGGCGGCCCTCGCCGCCGCCGAGACCGAATTGGAGCGCCTCGGCAACCGTCTGAACGAGGTGGAGGCGATGTTGAAGGCGACGCAGAATGCGCGGGAGCAGGACATGCGTTCCGTGGAGGCGGTGATCGACGAGGCGATGAGTGTGATCGCCCACGACCGCCACGTCCTGCTGACGTTGCCCATCGAACCGCTCCGCGACTTGGTCGACCGGCTCGTCACCGACGCCGTGGTCGATATGGAGACGAAGGCCGTATGGAGACGAAGGCCGTCAGCCTGACTGTGGCGCTGCCTACGTGGGCACTACTGCCGAAGCCGAAGCCTAAGAAGAAGCCGAAAGACGCTTCCGAGGACGGAAAGGCCATGTGTCCAGCAGAAAGCTCGCGGTCACCAGTGGTCGGGTGGACACATCGGGTACTCACGCTGCTTCACTGCAATTACGAGTGGCGTCGCGGGTCGCACGACGTCCCGCCGTGCTACCGATGCAGTCGAAAGGCGGCGTAAGAGGTAGAGCTGATATGAATCTCCCCCTCTCCGCTTAGTTCTTTGAAGAGTTACAACTCGTGCAATCGTGCCGAGTTGCGGGAGCGGGGTGGGATTGGCACATTCAACTGTGCCAAGATTGAGCCAATCTCTCCGAAGCACACGTCTAACCTGCGTCAAGCAGCCGCGCCGTTCTGCCTGCTGCTGCCGTTCCGAGAAACTGCTAGGGGAATGATGGACGCGGTCGGATGCTACGCTGGGGAACACCGGCGAGCATCTGCCAATACCAGGCGCCGCCCGTTGAGACGCGCCTGTCGTGGGCAGCTGTCGTGGAGTGCCGAATACTGCGAGATGCCCCCGAACGATTCAATTCCGGATTTTGCAATTAAGCGGCGACGACAGCCGGGCTTTGGGATTGACTTTTCCCAACTGACTTTTGATCCCATGAACAGTCCGAATAGTCAGTTCTTCCGTGAGTTGGCAGAGTACGAGTTTGCGAAGCGGCTGTTCCATCCCACGCGCTTGGTCGTCAGAAACGTTGGACAGGTCGCTGCCAGTGGGGTGCGAGTTGAGATAACGATTCCATCGGGTGCCGGAATAGTAGCGGTAGAGCAATACGACATGCCGGACGCACCCGAACGCAGCCGGAACTTGATGTCGCGAGTGGGGGATATTCCCGACATTCGGCGGACTTCGCAAAACCCAGGCGAAGTGTCCATCGACAAGAACGACGACCGGTTCCGAATTGAGATCGAGTGCGGCGATCTTCAACCCGGCAGGCGGGTCTGGTCGAAGCCTTCTATCTAGGAAAGCGAGCCAGCGGAAACGCTTCGCTGAGCGGACAGGTTTTTGCTGGGAATTTGCCCCAACCGCAGGACTTCACCCTCACCGTCGATCCCAGTGTAAAAGGAGACCACAATGTCTGTGGACGAGTTGGTTTCTTTGCCAGAACCGACGCGAGATGACAATTTGGACGACGACTGACATTGGCTAACCGGCACCGCAGGGAGCCTTCTGAACGTTAACCGCATCGTCAGCACGAACCGCTTCGGCCAAACGGTTGAGCGATTGCAAAAAAACGCCGTGAACAACTATTGGGTCACGGCAACAAAAAAGCCACGCCTTCCGGGCGCGGCAACGTTCAGGTCTCCAAGAAGGTCTTCTTCTTGGTCCTTTTTGCCCGCTGGCGCGTCGTCTCTCCCTTCCGCCACAAGTTTGTTGACACATTCCGCCCCGGCGAAATGCCGCCGGAATCACCGCAAAGTACGATCCTCAGAGGGACCGTTCGCCCTACAGGTCCACGGGCAACAAGTGTGCGAGGTCTACTTCAAAGACATCGAGATCGCGGAGTGAGGCTCGAGGGACGACCCTCGTCTACGTTTGGGGCCGGACTTACTGACGCAGTAGCGCGACCGACTGCACCGTCGTGCCGCCGCCGAGCGCATAAACGGTGATCTGCGGGTCGCCGGACATGCCGAGTTCGAGGACGGCGCGTAAAGTTGTCGGCCCGCCGGGACGCTTGTCCAACGGGACGAATGCGACGATCTGCTTCCCCGCGGCTGTTCCTCGGGCCCGTCCATCCGCAGAGCCCGATCGCGTCGTGCGCGTGAGGGGCTCGAGCGGGCCGGCGAACAGGATGGGCTTGACGGCGCCGGGGGGCTTGATCTGGATCGTCGCGCGGTACCCCGTCTTGCTTGTCGTGATGGACGCGCGGCTGTCGCCCCACTGAAGCTCGGATTTCCCCTGGCTTCCAAACCTTGTCACGCCAGTTGCCGACCATGGCCGGCAGCACTTGTGCCGGGTCGTTCGGGCTCGATCTGGCGACGTCGAGCTGCTGCCGCTTCGGGCCGGACGAACAGCCGGCGGTCGTGACGACCGCGACGGCCAGAAACGTGGTTAACCCCGCTGTCAACGATCGCGTTCGCATCATGTGAGACTCCGGGCGCTCACGTCCTTTGGATCGATGTCCGTGTGGGTTTCGCTCATCGCGACACGCATGCGCGAGACGTCAGCCGCCCGCGCCGCCGGCGAGCCTCGGGTTGTCCAGCAGGAGTCGGACGCAGTCCTGGTGCCGCCTTCGACCGCGAACCGGAGCGCGTTCTTGTCACCAGTCAGGATGTTCTTGTCCGAGCCCCGGTCCAGAAGGTGCTTCACCGCCGCGGCCCGCCCGGCGCGGGCGGCGGCCTGCAGTGGGGTCATCGCGTCGGACTGGGCGGGCGACTCGTTCAGCGGCGCCGGCGGCGAGCAGCACGTTCATCGGATCGAGCGGCTCCCGCCGACGCGGCACACACCAGCAGCCGGCCTTCCGTGCCGACCACCGCGTCGCGCTCACGCCGCGCTTCAACGCCTCCCTGATCGCGGCGGCGTCGTTCTTATAGACGCCGTCGGCCAACATGTCGTGCGCCTGCGATTTCCACATCGGCACCTGCACGTCCAGCGACTGTTTCAACTGGACCGCGTCCTGGTAGTCCGGCGACTCCCGGACGAGCGCGTCCGCGATGCGGACCGCCTGGTCCTTCTCGTACGGGTTGGCCAGCCGTCTGGCCTGGGCGAGTTGCTCGCGCTGCCGGATGAACTTCTTGGCTGCCGGGGCTTCGGGATCAACTAGGTCCTTGCGCTCGAGCAGCGCGAACGTCTTGCGGACCAGGTCGTTGTCCGGCGGCGCTCGAGTCCAAACTTGATCATCTGCTCGCCGGCGAGCCACGCGTCGCGGGGGCGGTCCGACTCGTACGCCGCCAGCGCCCGGAGCGTCCAGAGCCCCCGACGGCTTGGTGGTTGGGCGGGAAGGTGTGGATCACCAGGCTCTTGTTCATGAACTCGGCCAGGTACTTCGCCCGCTCGGCCGAACCGAGCGGGTGGGATTCGACGTCCTGCCAGATCGCGCGCGGCGTCGATCCTGCGGGTCAGCGAGGGGTCGTCCTGCGCGCTGGGGACGGGCTGGCGAATCCGGCGCGCGGAAGATTGCGGCGGCGCTTGCCTGCCGCTGTGTACCGGCTGGCGCGACGGGTTGCCGCGTCTGTGCCGTCGCCGGTAGACCGACCGAAGACGACACTCCGAACAAGACGACCGCAGCTGCGATTCGTGTCATAGCGATTCCCGTTGCTCTGACGATCCGGACGTGCGTTCCCACGCGTCACCGACCCGACGACGTCGGGGCGTCCACCCGTTCGAAGACTCCCGCAAACGGGAAGTCAGGCGCGACCAGCCGCCAGACCCGCGACGTGGACACCTCCCTGAACCAACGCTCGTGGAGGAGGTTCGACCCCGCGTAGCGATCCTCCACAGGCAGTTCCGCCGCCCCACCTGCGGCCGCCTCGCCCGCCACCCACGCGGCGAAACGCTCGTACGCCTCGGCGTCGGCGAAACCATCGACCGGCTTCCAGCCGGCGGACGCGGGCGCGGTCATTCGCGCACCCAGGACGGGTCGATGTCTTGTAAGAAGATCTGGTTCCCGCCGCCGACCATCTGCCCCTGTTCGCCGGCGACGCCCTCGAAGATCGTGGTCCCGGCCGGCACCTCGATGCGGACGACCTTGGTGCCCTTGTTGCCCCACTCGGGGCGCACAGCGCCGTCGAGCAGCGCCTGCGTCGGGCCATACGGCGACGTCCGCGTCCAGTAGGACCCGAACTGCTTGCCGTCGTCGCTATACACGCGGTACAGGACGATCGGCTCGGCCGCGCGGAACTCGGTATAGCTGCTGCTGCGGAACGTCCCGGCGATCTTCTCGCCCAGCGGGCCCGCGCCCGTCGCCGGACCCCATCGCTTCGCCTCTACAGGAGGCTTGACCGGGGCCTCGGCCTTGGGCTTGAGGTCCATCGCGATGTCGAACGCGCCCTTGCCCGCGCGCTTGTAGAGCTCGAGCCGCTCCTTGTCGTTGGCCGGCGGGACGTACGGCGATTCGAGGTTGTCGACCTTCTCGCGGAGCGTTTCCGCCTGCCGGACGGCCCGGTACTCCGGCGACACCTTCTGCGCGCGCAGGTCGGCGCGCTTCTCGAACCGCTCGGCGGCGGAATCGAGCCTTCCGCTAATCGCCTCGGCCCGTTCGTAGTCGCCTTTAGCCATCGCGTCCGCGGCGTCGGGCAATGCGTCGAGGACGGTGTCGCTCAGCTTGTACGTGTCGGACGCGTTCTCGCCGATCGCCTTCGCCCGGGTGACGGGGTCGGGCCCGCCGGTGCCTGCCACCACTTGGTCGAACGACGAGCCGAGCGCCTTGGCGGATTTCCGCACGTCGTTGACGCGGTCGATGCCGGTGGCGACGCGGTCGGTGAGGTCGGACTTCACCGCGTCGACCGCGTCGTCGAATCTCCGCTCGACGCTCCGCCCGATCTCGTCCTTGAACGCCGGAAGGTCTTTGGTGATCAGCTCGTTGAACCCGTCGAGCACCGACTGGCTCGACGGCAGCAAATCGAGCACCGCGTCGGCGACGGACGTGTTCCGGTCCGGTGCAGTGACGTTGACCCCGTCGAGGTCGAACGACTGCGGCGCGGAGGCCAGGCCGGCGTTCACCAACTCCTGCAGCTTAGCCTGTCGTGCGACCTGCGCTGGGGAGGGCCCGGCGGACGGACCGGCGAGGTCGGCGGCGCCCTGCAGGTCGGCGTTCATCCGCTTCAACGCGTCCGACGGGGTCGGCCGGGCCTGAGCGGCGATCGCCGCGATCGACGCGCTGTAAGCCGCCTGCGAGGCCCGGCGGTCCTGCTCGATCTTCTTGCGGCTCTCCTCCATCGCCGCGCGGTCGGCCTCCGCCTTCGCCTGTCGCTCCTTGTCGCCTTTCTCGAACGCCTCGCGGATCTTCCGCTGGTTCTCCCCCATCTCCTCCTTCATCTTGGCGAGCCGCGCGTCCGATTCCGCCCGCTGCTTCGCCAGCCGCTGCTTCGCCTCCTCCTGCTGGGCTCTGAAGCGGGCCTGGTTCTCCTCGAACTCCAGCTTCGACGCCTGCATGTCGACCTCGCGGGCGGACCGCTGGAGCTGCTGGAGCCGGTCGGCGAGCGCTTTGAGCTTGTCGTCGAACTCCTTCTCTTTCGCCGCGATCTGTTCCGGCGTCCCGGGGACGATGTGTTGCCCGGGGTGAGGAAAGGTGCTCTCTGTTCGGAGGATCTCCGTCCGCGTCCTCCCGCAGCCACTGCAGAACTGCCCCGCGCGCATCTCGGCGACCGCCGCCTTCTTTTCGGCGGCGACGGCGGACATCTCCTGGATGACCTTGATCGCTTCCTGGTGCTTCGCGGAGACCTGCCGGCGCAGCGCGGCCACCTGCGGCGACGCCGCCCACGCGGACCTCGACGTCAACGCCCCGACGCACAGAAGCAGGCTCAGAACGAGCCGGACATGATCCCCGGAACCGGGCGCCGCCCGGAACGGCAACTGACGATCGAGCCCCATCTCGACTCCTTGTTTGGCGGAAGTCTACCGTGCCGACGAAAGGAAGTGCAAGGGCGTCGATATGCCGCGCCGCAGCGTTAGCGGTCGGTCACGAGGGTTGCAAACGGATCGGGTTGCGGCGCGCGGGGGAGCCGGAGCCCTGATACGCTGAGGTTCGCGGGTGCGCCGAAGACGCCACGGGCCCGCGCATCGGGTCATCCGGCCGATGCCGAGTTCGGCTGCCAGCTGGTTGAGCGACGTCTTCTCACCGCGCGGGTCGCGCTCCCGCTTGCGCTTCAGCACCATCGGCAGTTGCCGAATGTGAGGCAACTACGTGATCACGTTGACCGTCACCGACGGGGACGGTGGCACCGCCGCGGCCACCGCGGCCGTTGCCGTGGCCAACGTCGACCCGACAGCCGCGATCACCGGCCCCGCGGCTGGCTCGCTTTACGCCTTGGGCGCGACGGCGGACTTCGCCGGAATGCTGGACGACGTCGGCGCGCTCGACACGCACACGGCGACGGGGACGCTGGACGGCAGTGCGTTCGGCGCCGCCCCGATCACCCTGACCGGGACCGTCGACCAGGTGACCCGGCAGATCGCCGCGAGCCCCGGTTAGCGCGGAAAAAATGAGCGAGGAGTATGCAGTACCCGGCGGCCGCATCATCCGTATCGAACATTTGATCGGCGCGTGGCCATGAGAGAGGCGTTGCTCGGCGGCGCCCGCTCGGTTGGTGTAGTGGTCCTAGTTGAGCTGATCATCGCAAGGGCCACCGCATCATGCTCGCCCACACATCTCAGATTGGATGCCCATTCCCGATCATCAATTGGGCGGGCGGTGCGGCCTCCCTTGGCCGCACCGGGACCCGCCGCGGCTGAGCGGGGTGCTACGAGCGGGACTGGCCGGCGGCGAACCGGCCGGGCACGGCATCAGCGAACTGCCCTTCTACTTCGACGTGCTGCTCGCGGCTCAGCGTATAGACGCCATCGCGGCCGGGCGGTCCCTCGTACGCGAGCAGGTGGACGAACAGGTCCGTCAGGAAGTCCGGCAGCAGTAGCCGCATCCGGGTTGACGTCGCGTTAATCGAGATTCGGCGGCCCTCGCTTAACCCCAACCACTCCCCTCCGCACTGCATCGGTGTCGGCCGAAGCCACCGCCGGACGAATCCTGCGGGCAGCCTACGACCCGGGTGACATGGACGCGTAGGTCCCCGACGGTACAGCGCCCAGCGCTTGGGGATCGGGAAGATCACCGGATGGTCGACCAACTGCATCAGCAAGCGGATTACGATCCCGTAGAACAGGGGCGCGACAAGCCGACGGCGCCCGTGGATGGCGTAGAGCGGGCCGCGTTATCATTGACCGCCACGCTGGAAAGACTTGACGCGGGCGACGGGCGCGGTAGCGTGCAGACCCGAAGCAAGACCCGCATATTGGGTGTGGCATACCCCAAAAGTGGGTGTGGATTCGATGCCGAAGTCGCAGAACTTCGGCGGCCCCATTTTGTTAAAGCAACGGTGAATCAACGACTTATGCCCGTCCTCAGCAACCAATACTAACCTACGACCGCCGCACGGATCACACCCGTGAGGTCGGGGGTTCGAGCCCCTCATCGCCCATTATCGAACCTCTGCACTGGCAGGGGTTTCTTTTTTGCGCGACGGCGGTCGTACGCACGCCCGCCTTCGGCTCCGCAGCGCGGCAGGACTGCTTGTTCGCCCCGCCTCCACCACGTCGCCTCGGCTGACCGCTTTGCTACTCCCGCATGACGTCGGCTTTGGGCCGCCTCGTGCGAGTTCCACGGCCGCCTTAGGATGCGTTGATGACGCCACGGCTCGGATGGAGTTGCTGCCTCCTGATCACGGGACTACTGCCGCTACGCGCGCGGGCCGCACCCGCGCCGGCTCCGGTGACGATCGCCGTGGCGGCGGAGCAGTTCGAATTCAAGGGGATTGGACGATCGAGCCGGAGTCGACGAGCGGGTGTTGCGGGCGCGCCAGCGAAGGCGGTGTGGTCGGCGGCGGTGGCGTTGCGGGTGCCGGCGGCGGGTCGGTACCGCGTGTGGGTGCGGTCGCGCGATTGGCCGCAGGATCGGCCGGGGACGCGTACGTTCGTCGTCGAGCTCGGGGGGAAGCGGGTCGGGCGGGCGTTCGGGCGGACGGGGGTGGGCGGGTTCTCGTGGGAGGACGGCGGGTGGGTCGATCTGCCGCCAGGGCCGCTGATGGTGAGCCTGCCGAACCCGGAGCCGTTCGCGCGGTTTCAGGGGCTGATCCTGACGACCGACCCGAAGCGGTCGCCGCCGGCGGCGAAGCCGGTCGACGAGCGCGGGATCGTGCCGTCGGAGCCATTGCGGCTGGTCGGGTCGTCGCCGTCGACGCGCCCGCGCGGCGAGTTGAAGCTGACGTCCGACCGCCCCGCCGCCGCCGCGCTGGCCAACGAGCACGTGCGCGTCGAATTCGCCCCTGCGGCGTGGAGCCACGGCCCGCCGGGCGTGTCGCCGACGGTGGCGGTGCGCACGTTCGTGCGGCAGGACGGGCGGTGGGTCGACGCGGAGGGGGACGACGAGGCCGAGGGTTACTTCGCGGTCGTCGCCGACGCCGCGGCAGAGATGCGGTTCCACCACTTCTACCCCCGCTGGGCGCGGGAGGCGAACCCGCCGCCGGTGACGGTCGAGGCGGGCGGCGTGACGGTGAGGACGATCGGCGGGCGGACGACCGGCGCGCTGTCGCAGGCGGGAACGTCGCACCGCCTCGTCCCGAAGAGCGCGACGCAGGTGCCACAAGGTGTTCGGATCGAGTTTCACCCCTCGCCCGCCGGCACGGCCGAAGCGCTGTGGACGCTGCCGCCGGGCGGGCGGGCGGCGTCGGTGGCGCTCACGCTCACGCCGGCGGCGGGCGGGCAGGTGGCGCTGGGGTACGAGATGTTCTTCCGGCGCGACGTGGCGGACGTGGCCGAGCTGCTCCTGCCGATGATGTGGCACCGCCGGCGGATGCCGCTGGAGCCGACGACGCTCCTCGGCAACTGCGCGCCGACGCCGATCGCGCTCGCCCAGACGCCCGGCGAGGCGCCGCGGACGTTCGCCGTGCTGGGCGAGCCGGCCGACCTGCCGTACGAGTGGCCGTCGGGCGAGCGGCCGGTGTTCGGCCTGTCGATCGGCGACGACGCGGGGCGGGTGCAGCCTTCGATCTGGGGCCCGGTCATCGGCACGCCGGCCGCGGCGGCGACGGCGGGCCGGCCGGTGCGGCTGCGGTTCCGCGTGCTCGTGCAGGGCGGCGACTGGTACGCCGGGTACCGCACGGCCGCCGACGAGGTGTTCGCCCTGCGCGACTACCGGCGGAACGTCGCCACGAGCCTGACCGACGCCGCCCTCAACATGATCGACCTGATCATGGACGACGCGCGCGGCGGGTGGTGGGACCGGGCGAAGTCGTTCTACCAGATCGAGTCGAAGAACGGCGGCACGCACGCGTCGCCAATGACGCTGCTGTCGCTCTACCGCCTCACCGCCGACGAGCGCCTCTACCGCGAGCGCGCGCTGCCCACGATGGCGTTCGCGCTCTCACGCGACGGCCCCCACTTCTCGCCCGAACCCGCCGACGCCGGGCCGTACGCGGTCGGGTCGATGGACGGGCCGATGAAGCTGTTCGGCACGAGCACCTACGGCGGGCTCTGGGAACTCACCGGCCGGCGCAGCGACGCGTTCGCCGCGGTCGCGCTGCCGCCGGGCGTCGACGTCCGCCCGACGGCCGGCTACTCGCACGCGCAGCCGTTCGACGAGTGGCTCGCCCGCCACCTCATGAGCGGCGACCCGAAGGACCTCGAGCGCGCGTGCGAGCTGGCCGACCGCTACGTCGAGGCGCACGTTCGCACGCCCCCGACGCGCGACCTCGGCGCGCAGCCGTTCTTCTACATCTCGTTCGTGCCGAATTGGGAGGGGCTACTGCGGCTCTACGAGGTGACGGGCCACAAGCGTTACCTCGACGCCGCCGCGTTCGGCGCGCGTCAGCTGATGACCGGCATCTGGACGCAGCCGGTCATCCCCGCCGGGCCGCTGACGATCCACGCCGGCGGGCGCTTCGACGCGTGGCGCGAGCACCAGTGGTGGAAGGGGGCCGAGCGTTACCGCCTCGGCTGGCCGCACGCGCTGTGGGCGACGCCGGAGAAGACGGTGCCGGCGTGGGTCGTGTCGAACGTGGGGCTCGGGTTCGAGCAGCCGATCACGTTCAACCCGCGCGGCGTGGCGCGGCAGATCTTCGAGTCGGCGTGGGCCCCGCACTTCCTCCGCCTCTACCGCCACACCGGCGACGCGGCGTTCATGACCTACGCCCGCAACGCGACGGTCGGCCGGTGGGGCAACTACCCGGGTTACTACATCACCGGCCACACCGACATGCCGCAGGACCCGCGCTACCCGCTGGTCGGCCCCGACGTCACCGACGTTTATTACCACCACATCCCACCACACCTCGCGTGGACGATCGACTACCTCGTCAGCGAGGCCGAGGTGCTGTCGGGCGGGCGGATCCGCTTTCCGTCACTGCGCCAGCACGGCTACGCCTACTTCGACTCGCGCATCTTCGGCCACGCGCCGGGGCAAATCTTCGACGACGACGCGGCCGCCTGGCTGCTGTTCCGCCGCGGGCTCGTGGCGATCGACAACGTGCAGCTCAACCACCTCACCGCCCATGGCCCCGGCGGGTTCCACGTCGTCCTGACGAACCAGAGCCACGAGCCGCAGACCGCGACGCTGACCCTCTCGCCCGCGATGCTGAAGTTCGACGCGACCCAACCGCTGCCGGGCCGGCTGCGGATCGGCACCGGCGCGGCGACCGCGGTGACGTTTGTAGGCGGGCGGTTGCAACTGACCGTCCCGCCGCGCGGGCTGGCGACGGTGACGGTCCCGCGCCTGCGCCTCGACGTCCCCGCCCACCGCCCGGCCGACGCCGTCACCCCGCCGGCGGCCGCGGAGCAGGGCATCGTCACCGTGGCCGGCGACGCCCCCGCCACCCGCGCCGCCGCCTTGCGCGTGCGACCGGGGCCGTGGGACGCCTACGTCTGGTCCGCCGCCACGCCGCAGCAGGCGACGGCCGCCGCGCTGCACTACTCGCTCGGCGGCGGCGAGTGGAAGCAAACGGACGACCCCCAGTATCCGTTCGAGTTCACGATCCCGATCGAAGACGAGCAGACGGCCGTGTGCTTCCGCCTCGACCTGACGCGGCCCGACGGAAGCTCAACGCGGGGGAACGAAGGCGTGGTGCGCGCGGGACGACGATGACGGGAACGACGTCACGTCCGGCGACTGGGCGAAGCCTTCCGCACGGCGGGGGCGGCGGCGGCGGCGTCGCGTTCAGTCGATGATGAACGGGCCGCTGCCGAAGCGGTTGTTGAACGTGTTCAGTTCGCCGACCTCCTCCGACGCCACGATCGTGCCCAGCAGCGTGTACGTCCCCGGCGTCGCCGGCATGTCGAACCGCGTGCGAAACACGACTTTGCTCGCTTCCGGCCGGAGGCTGACTCGCGCGGAGAACGTGCCGAGCGGGATCGGCGCGGCCGCGGCAACGGCTTCCAGCGTCACCGTCACGCGTCCGGACGCGGCCGTGTTCCCCACGTTGCGCAGCACGATCTTCGCCGAGCCGCGGCGGCCGAACGCCTGCGGCCCTTCGGGGGTGTCCCGGAACGTGCCGTCGAGGTCCCGCGTCGGCGACTCCAGACCGACCGTACCCGGCCCGCTCGCGGTTTCACTCGCGCCGGCGGCGGGGCGGAGGCCCGCGCGAGCACGCGATAACGGCCGTCGGCGAAGACGTCGGGAAAGCCGCCGACCTTGATCGACAGCGTCCGGCTGGCGCGCCAGCAGCGCTGATCTCAAGGTCCGCGTCAACTGGGCGAGTCGCGCATCGCGGCCGCTGATGACGAGGTCGTCCGACGCGAACAGGTCGATCGTGACCGGCTCGTTGATCGGCGAGTCGGTGAGGTTCCGGACCGTCACGCGTTCCCGCATCTTCGACTTCGTGCCGCGCACGTACGCGTCGGGGAGCAGGCCCGCCGCTTCGACGGACAAGCGGGGTTTTCCACCGGCGGCTCGATCACGTCGAGCGTCACACGGGTCGGTTCCGACGTGACGCCCTGGGCGTCGAAAATCGTGTATGTAAAGTAGTCGAGCCCCGTGTAGCCACGGAACGGCGTGTAGACGAACTTGCCGGTCGCGAGGTCTCGGTCGACGTTGCCGTGGGCCGACGGCGCCTGGACGCCGAGGCCGGCTGGGCCGAGCCACTTGTCGTCAGTGTCGTTCGCGAGCACGTCAAGGACGATCAGGGTGTCCTTGAACGTGCGGGCCTCGTCGGGGAGGGTGACCGGCGGCGTGTTCGGCGTGGGCGTCGGAGTCGGTGTCGGCGCTGGTGTCGGCGCGGGCGTGACCGTAATCGGCACGGTCGCCTCGGACGACACGTCGGCCGTATCGGTGACGACGAGTCGCGCGGCGTACGTGCCAGGCGTCTCGTAGGTGAACGTGGGATTTGCTTCGAACGAGTCGGGAAGATCGTCGCCGTCGAAGTACCAGGCAAATTCGACAGGACCGCGCGTGCCGGGGTCTGTTCCCGCGGCTGGAGAACGTCACCGTGAGCGGCCAGCCCCTGACTGCGGTCGGCCGACGCGGCGGCCGTCGGCGGGCGGACATCGACGGTCGGGACGGCGGCGTATCGAATCCGCCCAGCAGGTGGTCGCGGAACAGCGGCTCGGGGTAACTCTCGGGCGTATGACCAAGGCCGGTGTAGAACGCGCGTCCCGCGCCTTGCGGATGAGACCACGCGATCGGGTGATCCTCGCCCATCGTCCCGCCGTCGTAGGACGTCTCGTCGAGTGTGAGCACGACGTCCACCCCCGCCTCACGCGGGTTCGTGCGATAGTTGTACCATTCATCGGTGCGGACCCAGGGATCGGGCAGCCCGGAGTTCGCCGGGTGATCGGCGGCGGTCCGGATCACCGCCTCCTGCACGTCGGGGTGTTCGTCGAAGTAGGCGCCGACGAGCTCGCCGTACCACGGCCAGTCGTACTCGGCGTCGGCGGCGTGGACGCCGACGAAGCCGCCGCCGCCGACGATGTACCGCTCGAACGCCGCCTGCTGCTCGTCGTTCAGGAAGTCGCCGGTCGTGTTGAGGAAGACGACGGCCTCGAACGGCTCCAGCCCACCGTCGCTGATGATCGCTGCGTCCTCGGTCGCGATGACGGCGAAGTTGTTCGCCGACCCCATATCCCGAATGGCGGTTATTCCCTCGTCGATCGACTCGTGCCGGAATCCGGCGGTCTTGCTGAAGACGAGCACGTCGAACGCCGCGAACAGGCGGCGGCTCCTCGAGGCGTTCCGTCACCGCGCCGCATCGGTCGGCATCGCGTGGCGCGGGAGAGGACCGACGATCCGCCGAGGCCGCGACCAGGTCATGGAAACCCCTTCTGTCGACATGCTGAGGTGGGCACGAACAACCCTGCGGCGGCCCCGGCCTCGGACGCCCCGCGCCGGGCGCGCCGGCCGATCGTGCCCGCCGCGCCTCCGCCGCTCGCCGGCATCGTCAGCCGTCATCCGACGACCCACCGCATGCACGGCGGGCGGGACGCTGCCCACTATACCGAACTTCCCGGCGCCAGGCGGGGAATCATCCGATGCCGCGCCACCGTGTTCGGCGTCGCCGGCGACGGCCCTTATTCATTGACGCGTTTCAACCCAACTCGTATCGTGACGGTATCACCTGATGCGAGATGTGCACGGCCGGCCGGCCCGAGCGCGGGGCGGCCGCAAGTCTTTGTCGACCAGCACGTTCTTTCGAGACGAACGCTCATGCCGAACCGCCGGATCCTTTGGACGTTCGCGGCCGCGGCTCGCCCTGTCGTGCGCTCGCACCGCCGGCCGTGCTGCTCGCGGCGACGGCGCTCGCCCCCGCCGCGGCCGACGCCGAGGTGGCGAAGCCGCCGCTGCCGGCGATCGAGTCGCTCCGGCTCGAGCCCGCGTCGCTCACGCTGCGGCACGCGCGCGACGGGCGGCAGGTCCTGATCTGGGGCGTCACGAAGGACGGCAGGCAATTCGACCTGAGCGACGAGGCAACGCTGGAAGCTTCGTCGTCCAACGTGACGATCGGCACCGACCGCTACGTCACCCCCGCCGCGGCCGGCGACGCGACCGTTGCCGTCTCGGCCGCCGGCAAGTCGGCGAGCCTGCCGGTGAAGGTGATCGGCGCGCGAGCACCCGCCGATCAGCTTCGGCCGCGACGTCGAGCCGGTGCTGGCCAAGGCCGGGTGCAGCGCCGGCACCTGCCACGGCGCAGGCAGGCAAGAATGGGTTCAAGCTATCGCTCCGCGGGTACGACGCCGAGTACGACTACAACGTGCTCGTGACCGACCTCCAGGGCCGCCGGTTCGACCGCGTGCGGCCGGAGCGCCGCAGCCTCATGCTCCTGAAGCCCACCGGCGCGCCGTCCCGCACGAGGGACTGAAGGTGCTCGACCCCGCGTCGTCGCACTACGACGTGCTGCACCGCTGGATCAAGGAAGGCGTAAAGCCCGACGCCGAACCGATCGCCGCCCGGCCGAACGCGATCGAGGTGCTGCCGAAGGAGATCGACCTCGACCTGCCCGGCCGCACGCAGCGGCTCGTGGTGATCGCCCGCTACCCCGACGGCACCACCCGCGACGTGACGCGCGAGGCCGCCTCAGCTCGAACAACGAGGAGGTCGCCAAGGTCGCCGACAACAACAAAGTCACCGGCGTCCGCCGGGGCAAGACCGCCATCCTCGTGCGCTTACGAGGGGAACTACGGCGTCGCCAACGTCTCGGTGATGGGCGACCGGACCGGCTTCGCGTTCGCGCCGATGCCGGAGCACAACTTCATCGACCGGCACGTCAACGCGAAGCTCGCCAAGCGGAAGATCCTGCCGTCGGGCGAGTGCACCGACGCCGAGTTCCTCCGCCGGGCGTACCTCGACCTCGTCGGCATCCCCACCGCCGCCCGCGCCAAGGCGTTCGTCGAAGACAATCGGCCGAGCCGTGAGAAGCGGACGCGGCTCGTCGATGAGCTCATCGGCAGCCGCGACTTCGTCGCCTACTGGTCGAACAAGTGGGCCGACCTGCTCCAGAACAACAGCAAGACGCTCGGCGACGACGGCGTGTGGGTCTTCCGCGAGTGGATCCGCCAGTCGGTCGCGCAGAACAAGCCGTACGACGCGTTCGCACGCGAGTTGCTGACGGCGCAGGGCAGCAACTTCGCGAACCCGGCTGTCAACTACTTCCGCACGCTGAAGGACAAGGACGACGCCAGGGCGCTCACGACGAACAAGATCACCGAGGACGTGAGCCAGACGTTCCTCGGCGTGCGGTTCAACTGCAACAAGTGCCACGACCACCCGTTCGAGCGGTGGACGCAGAAGCAGTACTACGAGTTCGGCGCCTACTTCGCCCGCGTCGCGTTCAAGCCCGGCGGGCGGCCCGGCGAGGAGGTCGTCTACACGAATTACAACGGCGGCGAGGTCACGCACCCCAAGACGAACCTCGTGATGGCCCCGAAGGTGCCGTACGGGCAGGAGCCGGACGTCAGCGGGGCCCGCGTGCGGCAGGACGCGTTCGCCCAGTGGATGACGAGCAGCGACAACCCGCTGTTCGCCCGCAGCTACGTCAACCGCGTCTGGAGCTACTTCTTCGGCCGCGGCATCATCGACCCGGTCGACGACATCCGCGAGCAACCCGCCGGTCAATCCCGAACTGCTCGACGCGGCTCGCCGCCGACTTCGTCAAGAACGGCTTCGACACGCGCAAGCTCATGCGAACGATCGCCACCTCGCGCACCTACCAGGCAAGCGTCGCGCCGAACAAGTGGAACGAGGACGACAAGATCAACTTCAGCCACGCCCTGCCCCGCCGGCTGACCGCCGAGCAAATGTACGACGCGGTCGCGCTAGCCACCGGCACGAAGCCGCGCGTGCCCGGCCTGCCCGAGGACATGCGCAGCGTCTATCTCGCCGACGGCATGAACGCCGAGAGCAGCGACTTCTTAAAACTCTTCGGCCGCCCGAAGCGCGAGACCGCCTGCGAGTGCGAGCGCAGCAGCAACCTAAGCCTCGCCCACGCCCTCAACCTCGTGAACGGCCCGCTCATCAGCGGCGCCGTCTCCGACGCCACCAATGCGTTCACCGAGTTGGTGAAGTCCCAGCCGGACAACCGCCGGGTCGTCGACGCGATCTACTACGCCGTCCTCAACCGCCCCCCGACGGACGCCGAAGCCGCCAACATCGACCTCGGCCAAGGCCCGCAACGGCTGGAGGTCGCGCAGGACCTGGCGTGGGCGCTGCTGAACAGTCCGGCGTTTCTGTTCAACCGGTGATGTACCAGGCGCGGACGTGGCTGCCGCCGTTGCGCTGCCCGTGGCGATGCTCTAAATCGGAGATGCTGTAGATGTCCCTTCTCCACCTAGACGAACTTGCCGAACACCGAGAGCCGGGCGCACCGCCGATCGGCCACATCAGGGGGAACTCGCGCGTGTACGCCATCGCGTTCGACATGGACATCGACTCGCTGCGCAAGGCGTACGGCGACCCGTACAACAATGCGTACGTCGAGATCCGCCGCGTCCTGACGCGTCACGGGTTTCACTGGCAGCAGGGAAGCGTCTACTTCGGCGACGACCGAATCAACGCCGTCACGTGCGTCTTGGCCGCCCAGGATCTAGCGCGGACGCTGCCTTGGTTCGCGACATCCGTCCGCGACATTCGGATGCTGCGCATCGAAGAGATGAACGACCTGATGGCCGCCGTGCAAAACGTGTAACTCGGACCAGCGGAGACGACGACAATGCTTTCCATCCCCGGACGCCCCGGCGCCAACTGTGACGGCTTTTCACGCCGCGAGATGCTCCGCATCGGCGGGGCCGGGCTGCTCGGCATCAGCCTGGCGAACCTGCTGCGCCTCGAGGCCGTCGCCAACGTTACGCCGATCGCGGGCGGCGGCGGCAAGGGGTTCGGCAAGGCGAAGAACTTCATCTTCGTCTTCCTCCAGGGCGGCCCGAGTCACCTCGACATCTGGGACCCCAAACCCGACGCCCCGGACAACGTCCGCGGCGACTTCGCGCCGCTGAAGACGAATGTGCCGGGCCTGCACGTCACCGAGGTGATGCCGAACCTCGCGAAGGTCGTCGACAAGACGACGCTCATCCGCTCGGTGAGCTACACGCCCGCCGGGCTGTTCAACCACACGGCCGCCATCTACCAGATGATGACCGGCTACACGCCGGACAAGGTGAGCCCATCGGGCCAGCTCGAGCCGCCGAACCGGGCGGACTACCCGTGCATCGGCGCGCAGGTGGCCCGCCTCATGCCGCCGGCCGGCGCGATGCTGCCGTTCGTGATGCTCCCCCGGCCGTTGCAGGAGTCGAACATCATCGGCAAGGGCGGCACGGCCGGCTTCCTCGGCGCGGCGCACGACCCGTACTACCTGTTCCAGGACCCGGCCGAGAAGCTCAACACCGTCGACCTCGCCCGCCGGGCCGAGGTGCCGCAGTCGCGCATGGAGCGCCGCGCGAGCATGCTGGAGAAGGTGAACGCGGCCATGCCGGAGATCGACAAGGCCGTCAGCGAGTACGCGCTGGACGAGTACCAGCAGAAGGCGCTGTCGCTCGTCCTCAGCGGCAAGGCCCGCGACGCGTTCGACCTTGAGAAGGAACCGGCCGCCGTCCGCGACCGCTACGGCCGCCACACGTTCGGGCAGAGTTGCCTCCTCGCCCGGCGATTGATCGAGGCGGGCACGCGCGTCGTGCAGGTGAACTGGCCGGCCGTCGCCAACGGCAACCCGCAGGTCGACGCGTTCGACACGCACGCGGACAACTTCGGCCCCTTGAAGAACCTCCACTGCCCGAAGCTCGACAGCGCGCTGCCGGCCCTCATCGCCGACCTCGACGAGCGCGGCCTGCTGAAGGACACGATCGTGCTGGCGATCGGCGAGTTCGGCCGCAGCCCGAAGATGGGCGTCAGCACGAGCGGCAACACCAACGGCGCCAAGGGGCGCGACCACTGGCCCTACTGCTACACCGCGCTCATGGCCGGCGGCCCCGTCGCCCGCGGCGCGGTCTACGGCAAGAGCGACAAGACCGCCTCCTCGCCCGCGGAGAACCCGGTGCACCCGGTGCAGTTGCTGGCGACGGTCTACCACGCGATGGGCATCGACCCGCACACGATCGTCAACAACCACCTCGACCAGCCGCGCGAACTCGTGCAGGCCGAGCCGGTGGTGGATCTGTTCGGGTGAGCGGGGTCGGGGGCGAAGATTAAGGGTCAAGAGTCAAGGGCCTTCTCCCGCGTGCTGCCTGCGACGTGCGGATGCTTCCGGTCTTCGAGCGTGGAAGCGCCGGTTCTCTCGGACGACATGACCCCCTTTTAGCCGCCGCTCGCAGAGCGGCGCTATCGAGTTGCCGAATCGCGCCGCTCTACGAGCGGCGGCTAAACGGGTTCTTCCATCGACTCGGCGCAGGCGCGAGAGGCCGGGTCGCACCACTCTTCACACGCGTCAGCTTTGAACGAGGAACCGCCTTGACCGCGAAACGCGCCGACGTGCCCGACCGCCGCCCGATCCTCCGCGTGGCGGGCGCACTGCTGCTGCTCATCGCGACCGTGTCCGCCGCCGCACAACCGGCGCCGGTCGTCTCCGGCGTTTCCCCGGTCGCCATGTCGCGCGGGCAGACCCTCGAGGTGACGGTCAGCGGCGCGAACCTCTCCACGATCGACACCGTCGACCTCCCCGATGGCCGCGGCGTGGAGGTGGAACTCGCCGGCCCGCCGGCCGCGAAGGGCGACTCGCTGCGGCTGCGCGTCACCGCCGCCGCCGACGCGGTGCCCGGGGAGCGGGAGTTCCGGCTCGTCGCGCCGACCGGCGTGTCGGCGCCGCTGAAGGTCAGGGTCGAGCAATACCCGGCCGTCGCCGAAGTCGAGCCGAACCACGCCCCGGCGCAGCCCCAGGCGGTACAGGGGCCGGCGGTGGTGGGCGGCAAGATCGAGCCGGGCGGCGACGCCGACGCGTTCCGGATCCGCGCGACGAAGGGCCAGACGCTCGTCGTCAACGTCTACGCCGCCCGCCTGCGGTCCGCCCTCGACCCGGCCGTGGTCCTGTACGACGCCGCGGGCAAGGAGGTCGCCGCCAACAACGACGCCGACGGCCCCGACAGCTTCCTCGCCTACCCCGTCCCCGCCGACGGCGACTACACCCTCGAGCTGCGCGACCTCCGCTACCGCGGCGGGGGCAACTTCAACTACCGCCTCGAGGTCGGTGCGATCCCGTACCTGACGGGGATCGAGCCGATGGCGGGCCAGCGGGGGAAGATCGTCGACCTGCGCCTGCTGGGCCACAACCTTCAGGGCGCCGACAAGCGGCGCGTGGACCTCACCTACGCCGCCTCCGGCCCGGTCGCGCTGCGGGCGCAGTCGCCGCTCGGCGCGTACTCGAACGAACTGCCGTTCGAGGTGACCGACCTGCCGCCAACGATCGAGGCCGAGCCGAACGACGACGCCGCCCGCGCCGCCGACGTGGCGATGGCGGCGGACGTGACGGGCCTGATCGGCCGCCCCGGCGACGTGGACTTCTACCGCCTCCGCGTCGCGCGCAAGACCGTCGTCCACGCCGAGGTGCTCGGCCGGCGGCTCTCGTCGCCGATCGACGCGCTGCTGACGCTGCACGCCGCCAACGGCGACGCGATCGACCGCAACGACGACGCGGCCGGCGCCGACGCGCGCATCTCGCCCCGCTCGACGCCGGCGAGTACCTCCTGTCCGTCCGCGACCTCTCGTTCAACGGCGGCCCCACGTTCGCCTACCGCCTGACGCTGCGCCCGGCGTCCGCGCCGGTCGCGCCCGGGCGCGCGCAGGACTTCGCCGCGCGATTCCAGCCCGACGCCGTCCGCCTCCACCGAGGCGGCAGCGCCAAGCTCTGGGTCGACGTCGCCCGCGCCGGCGGCTTCAAGGGGACGTGCAGATCGCCGTCGAGGACCTGCCGGCGGGCGTGACGGCGTCGGGCGGGGCGATGGGCGAGAACGCGAGCGGCGTGGTCACGCTGTCGGCGACGGCCGACGCGCCGACCGGCTCGTTCCCGATCCGCGTCCGCGCGCCGGGCGCGCCGGGCGGCGCGCACGTCACGCGCGACGGCCAGCCGGAGCGCGAGGGCATGACCGTCGCATCGGCGTACGTCACCGTCCTCGACGCCGCCCCGTTCGCCGTCGCGCTGATCGCCGCTGCCGCCCGAGCGGATCGACGCGCTCACGAACGAGATCGGCGCGCTCTCCGCGGCGCTCATCCCAGTTCAACGACATCGGCGCCCGCCAGGTCGAGTGGGAGAGCCGTCGCCGCCGCCCCCGCCTGGACCGCGCTACAGCCGCGCGCTCGGCACTACCAACCGCGGCACGTTCGCCAAGCAGCCCGACGGCACGATCCTCGCCGCCGGCGCGCCGTCCCCACGCCCGACACGTACCACCTGACGTTCACGACGGACGTCAAGAAGATCGTCGCGATCCGCCTCGAACTCTTCGCCGACCCGGCGCTGCCGAACAACGGGCCGGGCCGGTCGCCGAACGGCAATTTCGTGCTAAACGAGTTCAAGGTTCGCGCCCGCCCGCAAGGCCGACCCGACCAAGTCGCAGCCGGTGGCGCTGAAGGATCCGCGCGCGACGTTCGCGCAGCAGGATTACAACATCGAGCGGGCGATCGACGGCAACCCCGGCACCGGGTGGGCCGTCATGCCGCAGATGTCGCGCGACCACCACGCCGTCTTCTTCACCGCGTCGCCGGTGGGCTTCGACGGCGGGACGACGCTGGCAGTCTCGATGGAGCAGAACTTCGGCCAGCAGCACGTGCTCGGCAAGTTCCGCCTCTCCGTCGCCACCGACCCCAAGGCCGCCGACGCCCCGCCGGTGCCCGACGCGATCCGCGCGATCGTCCTGACGAAGGTCGACGCGCGCACGCCGGCGCAACGGGCGAAGGTGGCGGAGTACTACCGCTCGATCGACCCCGAGATCGCCGCCGACCGCCCGCCTCGCCCTGCGCGCGACGTGGTCGCACCGATCGCCGAGGCGGCCCGGCTCGAGAAGGCGATCAAGGCCGGCGCGCTGAACGTCGCCGCCGCGCAGGCCGCGTGGGAGACCGACGCGGCTCGCCGGCGGCGCGTGGCTGCCGCTGGCGGTCGCGACGGCCGAATCGGCCGCGGGCACCGTGCTATCGACCGAGGCGGACGGGTCGGTCGTCGCGTCGGGACCTCAGCCGCCGAAGGAGACGTACACCCTCACGGCGACGTCGCCCCTCAAGGGGATCACCGCCCTGCGGATCGAGGCGCTGCCCGACGCCCGCCTCCCCGGCAACGGGCCGGGCCGGGCTCCAACGGCAACTTCGTGTTGACGGGACTACGCGCCACGATCGCGCTAACCGGCGCGACCCACGTGGCCGACACCGCCGAGGCGGCCGACACCGCCGGCAAGGCGGCGGCCGGGTCACCGAGATCCGCGACGGCGCCGGCCAAGATAGCAGCCAAGCCCGACAAAGACGCAAGCAAAGAAGAAGCAACTAAAGCGGAGGAGGAGTCGTCGTCGGTGCCTCAGCCGGCCGCCGCGCCGAACGAGCCGGCCCACGCACGGAACGAAACACACAGTGTTCACGCCACCGCCCGCGCACGCCAGGCGCCCGACGCGGAGAAGGGAGCGGCCGGCGAGCCGAAGGCGGCCGGAGCGGATGAGGAATCGGTCGCCGCGCGGAAGTCGAGCGACGACCCCGAGCAGACGGACAAGGTGCAGAACCGCCCTGGCGGCACGCACAGGGCGAATGATGAAGCCGCGCCGCCGGCTCAAGAGAAGAAGCCTCACGCCGACGCCGGCACGCCGCCGGCCAAGTCTAGCGAGAATGCCGCGCCGGTGGCGTTCGCGTCGGCCCGGGCGATGTTCGAGCAGAAGGACTTCGGCGTCGCCGGCGCGCTCGACGACCACGACGACACCGGGTGGGCCATCGAGCCGCTGGTCGGCCGGCCCGTGGCGGCGACGTTCGCGCTCAAGTCGCCGATCGGCGGCATCGGCGGCGGCGCCGGCAGCGGCGGCGACGTGTTGACGGTCACGCTCGGGCAGCGGTCGAAGTACGCGGGCTACGCGCTCGGCCGGTTCCGCCTCTACGCGACGACCTCGCCCGCGCCGCACGACGCCCCCCTGCTGCCGGCGAACGTGGTGGCCGCCCTGCGCACGCCGGCCGACAAGCGGAGCGACGCGCAGAAGGGCCAGCTCGCCAAGCACTACCGCACGATCGCCCCGCAGCTCGACCTGCTGCGGCTGCGCCTCGCCGAGCTGCGACCGGCGGCGCCGAAGTTCCCGATCGTCACCGCCCGCCGGACGACGGTGACGATCCCCGTCCTCGTCGACCGCGCCAAGTTCGACGGCGACGTCGTCGTCACGCTCGAGGGCTTCCAGAGCGGCCGCGAGGGCAATGGCCCCGCGAACGTCGGCCGGAGCCTCAGTTCGGCCCCGCTCGCGCTGTCGGCCGGCACGTCGCTCGGCGTCCTGCGGGTGGACGTCACGCCCGACGCCCAGGTCGGCACGAAGATGGCCGTGCTCCGGGCCGAGGGCAAGGTGAAGGACGAGACGGTCGTACAATACGGCCCCGCGTTCCCGATCACGGTGAACGAGCGGTGAGGTTCCCACGCGAACGAAGCATGGCGACCCCGACGAAATTAGGTCGAACCGCGACGACGCGGAGGACGCCGAGAATACGAGCGACGAGAATGTTTTGCCTCGGCGCTCTCCGCGGTATTTATCTTCCCGGTTCGAGCGTGGTGAGATCATGAGCGAAGAATCGCTGCGGCAACTCCATTACTCGCAACCGCCCGCGCCGGCTGGAAGCCGGGTCGGCCGGGAGATCTGCGGCGTCCTGCTGATGCTCCTGATCTTCTCGGCAGCCTTCGGCTTCCTCGCCAGCTTCGAGGCCGTGCCGAACGCGATCGTCTGGCGCACCGGCTACGCGTCGTTCGGGCTGGCGTGTTTCGCCACCGGTGCTGGCTCCTGGTGAAGCGAGACGGGCGATGAGCGATCCTCGACCTCCACAACGCCTTCAATATGCTGTCGAGCCGCCACGGCAGACGATCGTGAGCCGGCTGCCGTATGCCGTGCAGGGGTTGGTGATGCTCGGAGGCGGTGCGTGCGGGGCGATTGGCTTCTGGGGCATTGGCCCGCTCTGGTTGAGCTTGTCGGTGGCCACTCCGTTCACGCTTCTTGCGGCCGCGGGTGCATGGCTCCTGCTGACGAAACGCTTTCCGTTCGAGTAACTGCTATGACCCCTCGATTCGCCCACTCCGTCGCCGCCGTCGCCGGCTTAGTCGCGTCCGTCGTCAGCATGGCCGCCGCCGCCGCCGACAAGCCCGTCAGCTACTTCAACGACGTGCGGCCGATCTTCGTGTCGAGCTGCAACGCCTGCCACAAGCCGGACAAGAGCAAGGGCGACCTCGACATGACGGCCCACGCCAACCTGCTGAAAGGCGGCAAGGAGGGGCCGTCGGTCGTGCCGGGCGAGCCGACCAAGAGCGTGCTGCTGGAGATGATCGCCGGCCCCGAGCCGGAGATGCCCGAGGAGGGGGACCCGCTGACGACCGAGCAGGTGAAGCTCATCGAGCGGTGGATCGCACAGGGTGCCAAGGACGACACGCCCGCCGCCGGCACGCGGAAGGTGGAGACGCCGAAGTACCTCGCCGCCCCGGTCGTCACGTCGCTCGCGTTCTCGCCCGACGGGTCGATGCTCGCCGTCAACGGCTACCACGAGGTCGTGCTGCACAAGTCCGACGGCTCAGGGATCATCGGGCGATTGATCGGGGAGATCCCGCGAATCGAGTCCATCGCGTTCTCGGCCGACGGCTCGCGCCTGGCCGTGGCCGGCGGCGCGCCGGGCGAGTTCGGGCAGGTGCAGGTGTGGGACCCGCGCGCGCGCAAGCTGGAAAAGGCGTTCCAGCTTAGCACCGACTCGCTCTACGGCGTGAGCTTCGCGCCCGACGGCAAGAGCGTCGCCGTGGGCGGGGCCGACAAGGTCGTACGGCGGGTCAACCTCGCCGACGGCAAGCCGCTGCTCGACTTCCGCGCCCACGCCGATTGGGTGCTCGGCACCGCGTTCACGCTCGACGGCAAGCACCTCGTCAGCGGCGGCCGCGACCGCGCGATCAAGTACGTCGACCTGGCGAACCAGCAGTTCATCGACGACGTGAACAACCCGCTGGAATCGATCGTCGGCTTCGCCCGCCACCCGAAGGAAAACCTCATCGCCTACGGCGGCGACCTCGGCACTCCGCGGCTCTACAAGATCTCCGACAACCAGGCGCGCACCGCCGGCCGGATCGACACGAACCTCGTGACGACCTGGGAGCGCCAGCCCGGCCCCGCCAGCGCGATCGCCTTCAGCCCCGACGGCAACCAGATCGCCATCGGGTCCGTCGGCGAGGTGCGCGTCTACGGCGTGAAGGACCCCAAGCACCTCCAAACCCTCTCCGGCCACGCCGGCCCGATCTTCGCCATCGCCTACCGCCCCGACGGCGCCGTCATCGCGACCGCCGGCTTCGACGGCCGGGTCCGCCTGTTCGAGGCCAAGAGCGGGAAGCTCATCAAGCAGTTCTCGCCCGTGCCGCTGGAGATGCAGGCGAAGAAGTAGTACTCAAACTTCCAGTCTAAGCGGCCAACGCTGCCGACACGTCAACGCGGAAGTCGGGCAACAGTGCTGATGCGACCGCCCCACCCGCCCCCGCCTCGCTGTGGGTGACGTACGCTGCATCCTGCAACGTCAGCACTGCCAAATGATCCGCGATTCCCGCGTGTCCACGAGCCAATACTCTCGGATGCCGGCGCGGGCGTACTCCTCCCGTTTGATCACCAGATCACGGCTGCGGTCCTGGCTCAGGACCTCCACGACAAGGTCCGCGCCCTCCGCGTAATCGTCTCTCAGCCACTCCCGGTGCGCCCCCAGCGCCACAATCACGTCCGGTTCGCGGTAGGTCTTCTCACTGACGTAAAGTGGGTAGGGCGCCATCACGACCTCACCCGAGCTGCCGAGATGCGATTCCAAGAGAGTCGCGAGCCGGAAGGCGATCTTCTGGTGTTGCTTCGTCGGCATCTCCAAGACCTCGATCCGGCCGTCGTGCAGTTCGACGAAGTGGTTCGTGAGGCGGTTGATGACGAGGTACTCCTCCGGCTGCCACTCGCCTTGTCGAGGGAAGACGCGGACGAGGTCCCAAGCGTAAGCCGGGTCGTCGATCGTGGGCTGTCCTGCGATCATGTTGTCACTCCGCGGGGTCGTACCGGGCGACCGTGGCGTGTGCGGCGAACGGTCGCGTTCGGGTGGGAAGTCTACTCCACCTCGGCCGAGACGAGGTAGATGTTGTCGGCGGGCGGGTCGGTCTCGGCGTCCTCCTCGGGCAGCGCGTTGGCCTGGGTTAGGAACTCCTGCAACTCCAGCAGCGCGACGGCGGGCAGCTTGTCCTTCGGGTCGTCCTTGCCGGCGACGACGACGCCGACCACGCGGTTGGTCTCGTCGAGCAGCGGCGCGCCGGCGAGGCGCGGGTGGTCCTCGAGGCCGACGACCCACGGGCCGCTCGTCGGCGGGCGCGGGGCGTCCTTCCCCTTGACGAGTTCGGCCGCCGGGCCGAACGCGCTGGGCACCGGCACCGTCGCGCATACGATGTCGCCGCCGGCGAAGCCGATCGCGAAGTTGTAGTGCGCCAGCCCGCGGCCGGCGTCGCCGGGGCTGACCTCCAGCACGGCGAGCTTGTCGTCGCGGTGGACGACGCGCGCCCGCATGACGTTGCCGTTCATGTCCTCGACGCGCACCTCCTTGCGGTCGCCGAGCGGCTCGGCGGCGGTCACGAGGCGGTAGCGGTCGACCGGGAACGCCGCCGCGTGCCGCGCGAGCTTGCGCGCCGCCCCGCCGCCGCCATCCCCGGCTGGGCCGGTCGCGGGCTGCGTGCCGGCGGCGCCGGCGACGAGCGCGGCGGCGCCCGGGATCATCGGCTTGAGGTCGCTCAGCCACTTCGGCAGCGGGATCGTCTTGCGCACGGCGTTGACCTCGGCCAGCTTCGCCTGGTACTCGGCCGTGACGGCCTTCAGCGCCGCCTCGTCGACGCGCGTGACGTAGATCGTGCTCTTGCCGCGCTTGATCGGCGTGCGCTGGCCGCGCTTCACGTCCTGGAGCTTCTTACGCACCGTCTCGAGCTCGGCCGTCTCGCGCTTGTAGTTCCGCTCGGCGGCGTCCTTCTGCTTCTTCAGCGCCTCGCCGGCGGGGCCGGGCAGCCACTCCACGCCCCAGTGCATCTCGCCGGGCCGCGTCGCCTCGAGCTTCGCGTTGAGCGCCTTGTACGTCTCGGCCGACTTGTAGAGGGCGGCGGTGTCCTCGCCGGGGTTCTGGAACGCGACGGCGATCGCGGTGCCGAACAGGTTCAGCAACTGCTCGTCGACCTTCTCCTGCTTGCCGAGGTACTCCTCCAGCGCCCGGACGGTGCGCGACGCGCGGAACTTGCTGTTGACGTCCATCACGCCGCGGTTCCACAGCAGCTCGCGCGTCGGCCGCTCCTTGGCCTCGATGCCGAGCGTGTCGGCCTCGTCGAACATGTCGGCGGCGGCGGAGAAGTCGCGCGCGCCGATGCGCGCGACGGCGACGCCGTGCAGCGCGCGGAGGAGGTCGGCGTCCCGCATCCGGTCGCCCAGCTTCTGCCGCCGCTCGGCGAGGAGGCGCACGTCCGCCAGCACGTCGGCCGCCGCCTGCCAGTGCCCGTCCTTCAGCGCCTGGTACCCCTGGGCGAGCAGCGCGGCGGCGGTGACGTCGAACGCGTCGGGGCGGCTGCGCAGCTCGTCGTGCAGCGCGCGGCGGGCCTTGGCGGCGTCGGCGAGGCGCTTGGCGAGGGCCGGGTCGGCGCCGGCGACGCCGCCCCCCTTCAGCAGCGCGAACAGGTCGCGGTAGCGCTCGAACGCGGCGACCTTGCTGCCCCCCTTGGCGGCGAACTCCGCCTCGTTCAGCAGCCGCTCGACCTCGGCCCGCGACGCCGTCGTTGCGCGGCCCCCCTGGGGCACCTTCGGCTTGATCGCGTCCCAGTCGGCGCGGGCGCCGGCGACGAGCTTCGCCAGCGCCGGGTCGGCGATCGCGCCGCCGGGCGCTGCGCCGGCGAGGACGGCGAGCTGGCGGTACGTCTCGTCGGCTCCGCCGAAGTCGCCGCGCTTCGACTGGGCCTTGGCGAGGCGTTCGAGCGACCGCATCTCGGGGCCGCTCTTCGCCTCCCACGCCACGAGCGCGGCCGAGGCGGCGGGCGCGGTGGCCGGACTGGCGCCGGTGTCGGGCGCGGCGCCGCCGTCGGTGCCGGCCGTCGTCGGCCGGTTCGAGGCGGTGCCGGGGAGCGGGTTCTTCGACAGGTAGACGTAGCCGCCGGCGGCGACAGCGGCGATTACGCAGAGGCCGACGATCGGGCCGGTCAGGTCGCGCTTGCGCTTCTTCGGCCGGCCGTAGCCCGACGACGCGGACATCGACGCGGCGGCGAGGTCGTCGCCCGGGTCGGCGCCGGTCGCGCCGGCGAACGGGTCGTCCTCCACTTCCTCGATCGGCGGGAGCGTCATCGTCGCCGCGGCCGGGGCGGGTTGCGGCGGCGGCACGAGGGTCGGCGCGCGGCCGGCCTTGGCCGCGCAGCTCTTGCAGAGGAGGCGGTCGCCGGCGGCGATCATCTGCGACGGCTTGAACGCCCCGCCGCAACCGTCGCACCGCTCGTTGATCTCCAGCCCGCCGGGGCCCGGGCCGGCCCGGTTGCGGGACGGCGGGGCCGCGCGGCGCGCCGGGGCGCGGGCGACTTCGCGGACGACGGCCGCGACGGCGCCGGCTTCGAAGCCGCGGGCCGCGGCGACGGCGAGGCGGGCGGACGTTGCGCCGGCGTCGGGGGGCGGGGGCGGCGGCGGCGCGCTTTCCAGGGCGGCGCGCAGGTCTGGCAGACGGTGGCGCCGCCGACGTCGGCCGCCTCGTCGGCGACGAACACGCCGCGGCACCGCGCGCAGGTGAACGTCGCCGCCGCCGCCGACGCCGGCCCCTGCGGCCAACCGCCGTGCGGCGGCGACGGCGCGAAGCCGGGGGCGAAGGACGGCGGCGTCGGGTCGGGGTCGGCGTACTGCGGCGGGTAGTAGCCCTCCTCGGCCGCGGGCAGGTCCACCTGCATCACGCCGCCGCAGTGCGGGCACTGCACCGACTGCCCGGCGTGCTCCTCCGCGACGGCGGCCTGGTTCGAGCAGTACGGGCAGGTGATGAGGATCGACATAGGTCGTGTTCCGGGCAGCAGGTTGCGGGCGTCAGGTTGAAGGCCCTCGGGCGCGGCCGGCGCGGGACTACGCGGTAGCGCGCCGGCCCGCTTCGGCGATGCCGAACGCGTCCCAGACGAGTCTCGCGGCGACGCGGCGGGCCGGCCCGCAGGCTAAATGGGGGCGTTAGGGTGCGGGCACGGGTGCCGTTCGGCCCGGAGGCCTGCTCGCCCCGCGTGTTTCGCCCGCGCCGCGCCGTGCAGGCATTGGCGCGGCGGGCGACGCGTGTCACGGTGCACTCGGATCGAACCGTGGCGGTGCCGCGAGCCCCCGCACCGTTCCCGCAGGGTTAGACGCGATTCTTTACCACAGAGTTTCGACGGCCACCAGCGCACCGAGTGATACGGCCGAGGCGGGCGGGCGTTCGAGGCGCAGGGGAGCGGCGATCGGGAACGGCGCGACGCGCAGCCACCCGTGTGGACGGTCGAGAGCGTGTCGCACTAACCGCGATGCGCTGCGCGCGCCTCGGTTCGTCTCAAAAGGAGTGGCACGTCGACTCGGTGAAGTCGACGTGGCCATTCACGCGTGGACCGGCCGGGCTTCCGCCCGGGGCTATTAAGTGACGGGGAGGGGTTTCGATGAAATCGCCCGCTTCTGCGCAGGCCCGTTGCGAGTGATCCGGGGTCCTACGCCGCCGGGCCCTCGCCGATCGTGGTCGCCTCGACGACCGCGCTCTTGCCGCGCTTGGCGGCGCGGCGGGCGTTGAGCAGTTCGATCGCCATCGGCAGGATGCTGATCACGACGATCGCGATGATCACGAGTTCGAAGTGCTTCTTGACGAACGGGTGCCGCCCGAACGCCAGGCCCGCGCCGACGCAGATCAGGACCCACGCGATGGCGCCGATCACGTTGTAGGCGAAGAACTTCGCGTAGTTCATCTTGCCGACGCCGGCCACGAACGGCGCGAACGTGCGGACGACGGGGACGAAGCGGGCCAGGATGATCGTCTTGCCGCCGTACTTGTCGTAGAACTCCTGGGCCTTGATCAGGTGCTTCTTGTTCAGCATCCGGTCCAGGAGTTTCCGCTTCCCGGTCCCCTCCTCGCGGTTAAAGACCGCGGGGCCGAGCTTGTAGCCGATCCAGTAGTTCACCGCGTCGCCCAGGATGGCGGCGACGATCAGCAGGCCGACGACCAGCGGGAGGTTGATGCCGATGCCCCGGGCGCCCAGCGCGCCGATCGCGAACAGGAGCGAGTCGCCCGGCAGGAACGGCGTGACGACCAGGCCCGTCTCGGCGAACACGATCAGGAACAGCACGGCGTAGAGGTTCCCCACGCCGATGTGCTGGATCATCGCCTCCCACTTCGCGTCCTCGCCGAGGTGGCGGAGCAGGTCGAACAGCTTGCGCAGAAACTCCATGCCGGGCATCTCCTTGCGGCTCGTATCGGTCCGCGGGCGACGGTAGCCGGAAATTCGGGCCGGAGAAAGGCGCGGCGGATTCCGCTTGTGGCCGGGCGCGGGGGTTGTAAACTGCGTGCGACAGCCGCGTCGCACCCCATTTCCGGGTTCCGCCGTCGGCACGCCCCGGGGGGTCGGGCGCGCCACATTTCGGGATGGTCATCGATGGCAGACACGATCAGCGCGCCCGCGCAGGACGACGACCGCAAGGCGGGCCGGCCGGGGCTGGCGCCGGAGTTGTTCTCGCAGGTGTACGAGTCGCTCCGCCAGCTCGCGCGGCAGCGCATGGCCGAGGAGCGGGCCGGGCACACGCTGCAGGCGACGGCGCTGGTGCACGAGGTGTACATCCGCCTGTCGAAGGACCACGAGATCCGCTGGGACGGCCCGGCCCACTTCTACGCCGCCGCCGCCGAGGCGATGCGGCGCATCCTGATCGAGCACGCCCGCGCCCGGGGGCGCGTGAAGCGCGGCGACCAGCGTCGCCGGCTGCCGATGGACGTGCTGGACCTGGCCACCGCGCCCGACCCGCAGGAAATCCTGACGTTCGACGACGCGCTGTGTCGCCTGGAGAAGGAGTCGCCCGAGACGCTGGCCGTCGTGCGGATGCGGTTCTTCGCCGGGTTGAGCGTGCAGGAGACGGCCGACGTGCTGCGCGTGTCGGCGCGGACGGTCAACCGCGAGTGGACGTACGCCCGGGCCTGGCTGTACCGGGAGCTGGAGCAGGACCGAGGCTGAGCTCGAACGGGGGTTCGGAGTCCGCCCGCCGCCCCGGCCCCGCTACCGCCCGGCCCGCGGCGTCGGCCGGCTCGACCGAACGCCAGTTCACATCAGTCGCATCGTCGTCGTCATCAGGATGAATCGGCCGGCCGCACCGGCATTTCGAACACGAGGGGCCGGCCGCCGCGGGCTGCGGGGCCGGCGACGGCGCCGCGGGAGACGCGCGGGCGAAAGGGGTGGCACGTGACGGGTCCGGAGACCGAGGGGGCGCGGGCGAAGCAGGTCTTCTCCGAGGCGCTCGACCAGGAGCCGCAGCGGCGCGCGCAGTTCGTGCGGTCGGCCTGCGGCAACGACGACGCGCTGCTCGCGCGCGTCGGGGCGCTGCTCGACGCGCACGACAAGGCGGGCGACGGCCGGTTCCTCGCCTCGCCGACGGTCGATGCCGCCGTCGACGCCCCGGGCGGCGACCGCCCGGGGGCGGCGGCGGCGACCACGTCCCCCGACGTGCCGGGCCTGCAGGTGCCGGACCTCGAGGGCCCGGGCTCGCGGATCGGGCCCTACAAGCTGCTGCAGAGCCTCGGCGAGGGCGGGTTCGGCAGCGTGTTCATGGCCGAGCAGCAGGCCCCGGTCCGCCGCCGCGTCGCGCTGAAGATCATCAAGCGCGGGATGGACACCAAGCAGGTCGTCGCCCGCTTCGAGGCCGAGCGGCAGGCGCTGGCCCTGATGGACCACCCGAACATCGCCAAGGTGCTCGACGCCGGCGCGACCGAC
>JAUJNJ010000027.1:1610-64271 GCA_030448225.1 Phycisphaerae bacterium | reverse complement strand
TTTTGCTGCGGACCCGCCCCGCCCGGCGCGCGCCGGGGGGAGCCGCGGGGCTCGGCCACCAGTGTTCTTTCCGGTGAAGGGCGGCGTCGCCGCGCGGCTCCTGCCGGCCGAGGGAAGCACTTAGGATGTTCGTGGTGACAGGGTATGCGAACCGTGGATGACACCCTCTTGATTCACACTTCCCGGGACAAGGACAAGCTCGAAACGTTCCAGATCATTCCGCCGTAGAAACTGGCCGTCATCCAGTAGCGGTGCTTCTGGTGGGGGCTCGACGCCGAGGTTAAACGCTCGACAGTACAGGGTGTGGTCGCCCGCTCCGACGCTCACGTGTTCAACGTGGTCGAGGCCGAGCACCATGAGCGTGCCGCTCGGCAAGGAGATGTTGAACGCGAGCACACGGTCGGCCTCTGGGGGCACCGAATGTGACGCGGAACGAAGAACGTCGATGCGGTTGTCGTAGCTCTGAACGAGCGTACGGAAGCAGATTGAGCGTCCCCGTTTGTACCAGCCTCGCTGCAAGAAGCGCAGGTGTGCTTCCAATGGAAGTCCGTCTAACTCCGATGGCTCACGCCACGGTTCTACGCCCGCATCCGACACATCGAACGCATTGTGGCTGCAAGAGAAGCGAAAGGATGCCAGAAGTTTCATCATTAACCTCCTTCGACCTTCGCAGCCCCGGGGAGAGGTTGACCAAGCGCTCAAGATCCCGTGCAGTAGTTCGCTCGTGGCCCCCCCGTTCCGCTCTCCCACTCGCTCACTGAGCCCCGATGCCTCTCCGCCTAATCGGTGCTCATCGGTGCCCCATCGGTGGCTCATCCGCGACGTCCTAACCAAGATCCTCCGCCACGAGTTCGCTCACGATCTTGCCCGACAGCGCCACGAGCGGCAGGCCGCCCCCGGGGTGGGTGGCGCCGCCGGCGAAGTAGAGGCCCTTGATCCGCTTGTCGCGGTTGGGCGGGCGGAGGAACGCGTTTTTACGGCTGTTGCTGCCGATGCCGTAGATGCTGCCGCGGTTGGCGTTGTAGAGCGACGCCAAATCCCGCGGCGTGATCCGCCGCTCGACGACGATCCGCCGGCTCAGGTCCGTCAGCCCCCACCGCTCTTCGAGGGTGCGCACGAGTTGGTCGCGGTACCGCGGCCCCTCGGCCGCCCAGTCGAGCGAGTTGGCGTCGTCGAGTGCGGGGGCCGAGGCGAGGACGAACAGGTTCTCGCAGCCGTCGGGGGCTTGGGTGGGGTCGGTGCGGGTCGTGGCGCAGGCGTAGATGCACGGGTCATCCGGCACCGTGTGCGTCTCGAACATCGTGGTGAGGTCGCTGCGGTAGTCGGCGGGCATGAACTTGTTGTGGTGCGCGAGCTGCGGGTACGTCCCCTCGATGCCGAGCAGCAGCACCATCCCGCTGCCGCCGGCCTCGATCTTCGCGAGCTTTGCGTCCTGGTAGTGCGGACGGTCCGCGGCGGCGATCAACTCGCCGTAGGTGTAGATCACGTCGCTGTTGGCGACGACCGCGTCGGCAAACACGTAGTCGCCCGACGCCAGCGCGACGGCGGAGACACACGTGCCCTTCGCCGCGCCCTTGGTCACGATCTGCACGACGCGCTGGCCGGTGCGGATCTCGACGCCGAGCTTCCGCGCGACGCGCTCCAGCGCCTCGGCGAGCCGGTACATGCCGCCCTCGATGTACCACCCGCCGAAGTGCAGTTCCGCGTGCGGGATGACGGCCAGCGTGGCCGGCGCGCGGAACGGGCTGGCGCCGCTGTAGGTCGCGTACTGGTAGAGCACCTCGCGGAGTTTCGGGCTCGCGACGTGGCGGTCGACGAGCTTTGCGAAGTTGCTGAACATGCCGATCTTGAACGGCACGCTCAGCATCTGCCACGCGCTGGACAGCCGTGCCGCCCCGCCGGCGGCGGCCGCTGCGCCGCCGTTCAACTTGCCGCTCAGCACCTGCTCGGGCGCGTGGTAGAGGAACAACTCCGCCGACAGGTCCCAGATCTCCTTGCCGCGGGCGGCGAAGCGTCGCCAGCCCTCGACGTCGCCGGGGGCGAGGCGGGCGATCTCCCGTTCGAGGTCCGCCGCGCCGCCGCGGAGTTCGAGCGACGTGCCGTCGGCCCAGGCGAAGCGGGCGATCGGGTCGAGCCGGCGGACGGACAGGTGGTCCGCCATCCGCTCGCCGGCCGATTAGAAGAGCGACTCGAACACGAACGGCAGCGTGAACAAGCTCGGCCCCGTGTCGAACCGGAACGGCCGCCCGCCCGGCCGGCCCGGGTGCGGGACCTCCCAGAGGTTGAGCTTCCCGCCGACGCGCTCGTTCTGCTCGAGCAGCGTGACGCGGAACCCGCCGGCCGCCAGCCGAATCGCCGCCGAAAGCCCGCCGACGCCGCCCCCGATCACCACCACGTGCTTGCTCATCGCGTGCGATTCTAGGCGGCGGGTCTTGCGCCGCCGGGTGAGGGAAGGAATTGAACCACGGAGACACGGAGGCACGGAGGCAGGACGGAGGAAGACGAAGATGGAGGATGGAAGATGGAGGGTGGAGGAAGACCGAAGCGGGAGACGCCTGCTAATGCCCTTCCTCCATCCTCCATTGTTCCATCCTAGTATTCGCTCCTCCTACCTCCGTGTCTCCGTGTCTCCGTGGTTCAATTCCCGTACTTCCGTTACTGTCCTGTAGAATTGCCGACCGCGTTGACGACGGCGTGAAGGAACTTCGGGAAGGGAGCCAGATGGCCGAGCCGTTGAGTGAGATCGTCCGCCTCGCGGCCGCCGGCCGCGTGGTCCGCCTCGGGTACCGCCGGCCGGGCGAGCAGGCGGCGAGCGATTACCTCGTGGAGCCGTACCGGCTGCACCGCTTCGCCAGCGGGCCGGTCGTGCACTGCTGGCAGCGGTCGCCGGTGCCGGAGGGGCGGCTCGCCGTGGCGACTTCCGCGTGGACCGGATCGCGACGGTCGACGACGCGGGCGAGGCGTTCGAGCCGCGGATGCCCGTGACGCTGCCGCAGGACGCCGACGCCGGCGGCGGCGCTGACGTGGCCGTCCTCGCGCGCTCGCGCTGGAGCGAACGCCCGATCGAGGCCGCGTCGCCGTCGGAGGAGTACTTCCGCCAGCTCGAGTCGGCGATGCTCGACGGGCAGGTGACGGCCGAGGAGGTGTCGCTGTCGAAGGAACTCGGCGACCGCATCGAGCCCAACGAGCGCAAGAGCGTGCACGCGCGGATCTACGCGTCGGTGCTGAACGAGGTCGTCTCCGACGGCCGGATCAGCCACCGGGAGGAACTGTACCTGCAACAGGTGCGCAAGCTGCTCGACGGGCTGGGGTGGGCGCCCCGTAAAGGCGCCGAGGGTGCTCGGACGCCGTCGCGCGCCAGGGCACGAATCGGCCGCGGACAGAATTCTGGTTTAGAGCTCTAACAGAATGAGTGAACGCCAAGACGCCATGACGCCAAGGAAGAACGAGAGAAGCATCTGTTCCCTGCTGTTGTGTTTCCCCTCCTCCTACCTTGGCGTCTCGGCGTCTTGGCGTTCATTTTGTTGGAGTTCCTTAGCCACAGATGGGCACTGATGGACACAGATTGGAATCTGGTATCTGTGTTTATCCGTGCCCCATCTGTGGCAACGCATCCGGCCGTTGCATTGCATCAGACGTATGGAGGTCCTGAGTGAACCGTCGCACGATCCCCCTCCTGGCCGCCGTGCTGCTGCTCCCCCTGCTGGGCGCGGACGACGCGCCGACGGACGGCTGGCGCCCGCTCTTCAACGGCAAGGACCTCACCGGGTGGACCGCCGTCGGCAGCGCGGCGTGGCGCGTGGAGGACGGCGTGATCGTCGGCGGGCAGGACGGCGACCCGAAGCGGTCGGGCCTCCTCGCGACCGACGAGGCGTTCCGCGACTTCGAACTCGCGCTCGACTTCATGATCGACGAGCACGGCAAGTACAACAGCGGCGTCTACCTCCGCAACGACCGCGGCACCGCCGGCCGCACCGGCTACCAGGTGAACATCGGCCGCGGCCAGGTCCAGGAGTACACGGCCGGCCTGTTCACCGACCGCTGGCTGGCCAAGGGGGACGAGCACGACGCGATCCGCAAGCCGCTGGCGTGGAACTCGCTGCACGTCCTCGCAAGGGGCGGCCACGTCGAGGTGACGCTCAACGGGAAGAAGGTCGTCAACTACACCGACCCCGCGCCGCCGGCGAAGTTCTTGCAGCCGGGCGTGATCGGCTTCCAGACCTACGGCGCGGAGGGGCATTCGGGGTGGGTGAAGTTCCGAAACATCCGGGTGCGGGTGCTGGAGGATGAGAAGGACTGATCGCCGGACAGAGGTGGTATGACTCCCGCGCTCACAATACTTGAGGAGAGGACCGGAGCGCGGGAAACCGAGAATGTCATCTCGTCGCTAGCGCTCCGTCACGCGTCGATCGATGACTGACTGCCTCCCTCTCCCCAGTACGCTGGGGAGAGGGGGGTCGCTACTCATCATTCGAAGTGTGACGGACGGCTAGGCCGGATCGGCCACCACATTCCTCATGGGTTCAGCCATCCCAAGCGGGACGAAACATCTCCGCGGCCGACGGTTCTGAAACGGCTAGTCCGCTGGTCCGATGCATCGGTCTCAAAGCCCAACCAGCGAAATGCACCGCGGTCACCCGCTCACGCCCCCAGTTCCCGCAAACGGTGCACGCACGTCACCGCCATCGAGCCGTCGCCGACGGCGAAGCCGACGCGCTTCGTGGAGCCGGCGCGGAGGTCGCCGGCGGCGAGCAGGCGGGGGATCGTCGTCTCGAGTTCGCACGGGTCGCGGTCGAGTTCCCACTTGCCGGAGGACTTCGCGCCGGCGCCGGTCAGGACGTAGCCGTGGCCGTCGCGGCCGAGGTCCGGCGGGAGCCAGTCCTCGTTCGGCTCGGCCCCGATGAAGACGAACATCGCCGAGCACGGCAACTCCATGCGCTTGCCGCTGTCCCGGCAGACGACGCGGAGCGATTCGATCCGCTGGTCGCCGACCACCTCCTCGACCTCGGTGCGGGTGTGCATGACGATGCGGTCGTTCGCGCGGATGCGCTCGACGAGGTAGTCGCTCATCACCTTCCCGAGGTCGCTCCCGCGGATGATCATGTGGACGCGCTCGGAACACTCCGACAGGAACATCGCCGCCTGCCCCGCCGAGTTGCCCGCGCCGACGACGGCGACCTCGCGGCCGGTGCAGACGCGGGCCTCGACGCTCGTGGCGGCGTAGTAGATGCCGGCCCGCTCGAAGCGGTCGGCGCCGCGCGCGTCGAGCTTGCGCCAGCGGGCGCCGGTGGCGGCGATCACGACGCGGGCGCGGACGTCCTCGGCGTCGTCGTCGGTGCGGAGGCGCAGCCAGTGTGCCTCGCGCACGAGTTCGCGGACGCGCACGGGCGTGAGCAGCAGCGCGCCGAACTTCATCATCTGGAGCACGCCGCGGGTGGCGAGGTCGGTGCCGGACAGGCCGCTGGGGAAGCCGATGAAGTTCTCGATCATCGACGACCCGCCCGCCTGCCCGCCGGGCCCGAGGCGGTCCAGGACGACGGTCGAGAGCGACTCCGACGCCGCGTACACCGCCGCCGCCATCCCCGCCGGCCCCGACCCGACGATCGCCAGGTCGAATACCTCGGTCGGGCACGCCGGGTGGACGCCGACGCAGCGCGCGAGCTCGCGCAGGTCGGGCCGCGCCGTCACGTGCCCGTTCGCGCACTGCACGACCGGCGCGTCGGCGGCGGTGCGGCCGAGGGCCGCCAGCGCGGCCTGGCCGTCGCTTTTGTCGCTGTCGTAGAAGGTGGAGGGGACGAAGTTCTTGTGGAGGAACTCGCGCAGCAGCGTCGTCTCGCCGGACCACCCGGGGCCGATCACCTTCATCCCCAGCACGCCCGAACCCGCGAGCATGTCGCGGCGGACCGTGAACGCGGTCATCAACTTCTCGCCCAGCCGCGGCACCGTGCCGAGCAGGTGGCGGAACTTGATGCCGGGCACGCAGAGCAGCACCGTCTCCGGGCCGCGGGCGACGGCGTTGACGATCACCGGGCGGCGCGTGAGCAGGTCGATGTCGCCGGCGAACTGCCCGGGCCCGTGCGTCGCGATCACCTCGTTGCCGGCCGTCGGGTTCTGGATCTCGAGTGCGCCGGACTCGACGACGCAGAAGTCGATGTCGGGCTGCCCGGCGCAGAAGACGACGTCGCCGTCGCGGCAGACCCGCCGGGTGGCGACGGCGCGGACCACGTCCATCTCGGCGTCGGACAAGTGGGGGAACGCGGTGTGCTCGGCAACCGATTCCATGGCGGCTCCTGTGCTCGCGGCTCGTGCGCCGGTTCATCCCGATCGATCGAATCTCACCCCCGCGCAGGTCCGCCACCGCCGCTTGCGGCTTCGCAATCCCAGCCGCGTGGGGAGCGGGAACCGCATGACGGATTGTTTAGCCACAGATGGGGCACAGATGAACACAGATGAGGAGTTTCTCTATCTGTGTTCATCTGTGCCCCATCTGTGGCTCCATGATCCGGACACGTCATCAACCAATTAAGCGATGACGAGGGTCAGCCTGAGCGCGGCGCAACCGGTTAGCCAGCGGTGGGCGCGGCGGTCGGCGTGTCGCGGAGGCGCTTCGCCTCGCGCTCGGATTCGGTCGGGATGCGGACGCGCTTGGCCAGCCCGAGTTTCTGCAGCGTCCAGATCACGCCGTAGGACAGGTCGGGCTCGCGGCCGGTGAGGCCGTGGCGGGCGGAGGTGGGGAACGCGTGGTGGTTGTTGTGCCACCCCTCGCCGAGGCTGAGGATCGCGATGAGCGGGTTGTTGCGGCTGTGGTCGTGCGAGCCGTAGGTCTGGTAGCCGAACACGTGGCAGATCGAGTTCACGCTCCACGTCACGTGGTGCATCACGCCGATGCGGACCACGAACCCCCAGAACGCGGTGACGAGCCCGCCGGCGATCGTGCCCTTCACGCCCCACCCGATCGCGAACGGGATCAGCGCGCCGAGGAAGACCCAAAGTCCGTACGTGCGGTCGACGAAGCGGATGACCGGGTCGGCCGCGAGGTCCTTCACGGAGCGCGGCAGTTCCTCCATGTCGGGACACAGCAGCCAGCCGGTGTGTGCGTGCCACAAGCCGCGGAACAGGCCCCGGAACCCGTCGCCGTGGAGGTGCGGCGAGTGCGGGTCGCCGTCGCGGTCGGACCGCTGGTGGTGCCGACGGTGCGTGCCGATCCACTTGATGGCCGGCCCCTGCGCGCCCATGCTGCCGGCGACGGCGAAGAAGAACCGCACGGCCGGTTGGGTATCGAACGCGCGGTGCGCGAGCAGGCGGTGGTAGCCGACCGTGATGCCGAACCCGGCGACGAGGTACATGGCCGTCGCGGTGATGATGTCGACCGGCCCCGCCGGCTCCGCCCACCACCACCACAGCCCGGCCAGCACGAGGCCGACGAACGGCAGCAGCACCGTCGCCCACATCGTGAGGCCGACCAACCCCTGGCGGATGCGCCCGACCCGGGGCGCGTCCCACTTGCCGTACGAAGAATACAAGTCCAAGCGAACGCCTTTCTCAAAGACCGACCGAAGCGGCAGATTGTAGGGACGCCGGCACGCCGGGCCAGCACCCCGCGTTACATCGCCGCCGTTCGATCTGACGACGGTGCGCCGCGTGCGTCACACGTTCCGCTCACCCCCGATCGAGTCGCCCGGCGGACGCCACCCTCTCAGTACGCCGACGGACGAGGACAAGTTGCGAAATGCCCGTCTGCCTCGCAGGGGTGAGGCCGACCGTGACACCGCTATTTGGTTGCGGCACTACCCCCTCGCCCCCGTGCGCGGGGGAGAGGGCGGGGGTGAGGGGCATCCTGCCGGGGACGTCGACCTCCGCGGCGTTTCGCTTACGCGCGAACGATGAGCAGCGCGCCGCCCTCCCTCTCCTCAGTACTCTGGGGAGAGGGCGGGGGAGAGGGGCTCGCGCGACGATCGTCTCAGATAAGGGGCACCGGTCGCAAGATCCCCTCACCCTAACCCTCTCCCCCCCGAGTACGGGGGCGAGGGGACCAGATCGTCGGCCGCCACTCCCAACACGAAATACGGGTTGCGCCTCCCCTCCCCCCGTACGCTGGGAGAGGGCAGGAGAGGGGATCTCGCAGTGGGCGCACCATTCTGACGGATGCCTGCCGCGGGAGCCCTCTCCCCCACCCTCTCCCCCGGAGTACCGGGAAGAGGGAGTCGCGGGCCCGCCACTCTCGCCACGGCACTGCACTCGCCGCGACGGCGCGAGCGGGTGCGGAATGCCCAGGGATGCGCCCCACCTTCTCGCGGCAACGGCCGGCCGCGCATAAGATGGCCTGCCCTTATGAGCACCGACCGCCCCGCCGCTTCGTCGTCCGCCGCCGCCCCTGGGAAGTACGACACCTACGAGTCGCCGCTCGCGTCGCGCAACGCGAGCCGGGAGATGCTGCGGCTCTTTTCGCCGCAGCACAAGTTCGGCCTGTGGCGCCGGCTGTGGCTGGAACTGGCCCGCTGCCAGCGCGAGCTGGGCCTGTCGCGCGTGAGCGGCGAGGCGATCGCGCAGATGGAGGCGCACCTCGACGACATCGACTTCGACGCCGCCGCCGCGTGGGAGAAGCGCTCCGGCACGACGTGATGGCCCACGTCCACACGTTCGAGGAGGTCGCCCCGGCCGCCAAGGGCATCGTCCACCTCGGCGCGACGAGCCAGTACGTCGTCGACAACGCCGACCTGATCATCATGCGCGACGCGATGCGGCTCCTCGCCGGCCGCCTCGCCAACGCGATCGACGCGCTCGGCACGTTCGCGGCGCAGTGGAAGGATTTGCCGACGCTCGGCTACACGCACTTCCAGCCGGCGCGCTCACGACCGTCGGCAAGCGGGCGACGCTCTGGGCGCAGGATTTGGCGATCGACCTCGAAGAACTCGAGCACCGGATCGAGACGATGCGGTTCCGCGGCGTGAAGGGGACGACCGGCACGCAGGCGTCGTTCCTGTCGCTGTTCGACAACGACCACGCCAAGGTCGAGCAACTCGACCGAATGGTCACCGAGCGGTTCGGGTTCAAGGAGTCGTTCAAGGTCACCGGGCAGACCTACCGCGGAAGGTGGACGCGCAGGTTGTCTCGAGCCTCGCCGGCATCGCCGCCAGCGTGCACCGCTTCGCGAACGACGTCCGCCTGCTGGCGGGGATGAAACAACTCGAAGAGCCGTTCGAGGCCGAGCAGGTGGGGTCGAGCGCGATGGCGTACAAGCGCAACCCGATGCGCTGCGAGCGCAACCGGCCTGGCCCGATTTGTGATCAGCCTCAGTACAAGCCCACTCCAAACGGCCGCCGAGCAGTGGTTCGAGCGGACGCTCGACGACTTCCTCGAACAAGCGGCTGACGATCCCCGAGCCGTTCCTCGCCACCGACGGCTGCCTGATGATCGTGACGAACGTCGCGCGCGGCTTGGTCGTCTACCCCAAGACGATCGAGGCCGCCGTGATGGCCGAACTGCCGTTCATGGCGACCGAGGAAGTGCTGATGGCCGCCGTCCGCCGCGGCGGAGACCGGCAGGAACTGCACGAGTCGATCCGCCGCCACTCCCTCGCCGCCGAGCAGGTGAAGATGCACGGCCGGCCGAACGACTTGATCGGCCGCCTGCGCGACGACCCCGCCTACGCCGGCATCGACCTTAACGCCCTGCTCGACCCCCGCCAGTTCGTCGGCCGCTCGCCGCAACAGGTGGACGCGTTCGTCCGCGACGTCGTCGAACCGATCCGCGTCCGTTATCGGACGCAGCTCGGCCAGGGCGTGGAGTTGAAGGTGTGACCTTTCGGCAACACGAGGGAATGCCGCGGCGTCGACCACGCCCGACCCCGGCGGGAGCGCCCCACTCCCTCGCCCCTGTACTCAGGGGAGAGGGCGGGGGTGAGGGGATCTCGCTGCTCGTGTTGGAGAACCGGGACGTGCGATCGGGCGGACTGTGCGGCGCGCCTTACTCCCACGCCTGCCGCAAGATCCCCTCACCCTAACCCTCTCCCCCGAGTACGGGGAGAGGGGACAAAGAGCGATCCCCACCACGCCGCTCAGCAATCGGACCCACGACGAATTCCAGATCGAAGCACGTCCGAATATCCGCCAGGAATCACTCGCTTCGGCGGCGGGCGGTCCCGCCTGTGAAGCGGCAACCAGCCTTCAACCGGCGCGTCGCTGAGTAACCCACGCCACGCCTCCGCCCTCCCCGCTTCGACGCGCGCGCTTATCGGACGCGTCGCCCGTCCGCCATCGGCGACGCGCCCCGCCGGGCGCGGCGGCGGCCTCCCGCGGGTCGATGCCACTAGAGCCGTCGCCGCCGGCACGCGCGTTACAGAGTCAAGGCAGTCGGGAACTTAGCCGAAGTAACTACCACGGTGACGGGCCGCGCGCCGAATTCGGCTGCGCGGCTTCTTTGACTCCCCGGAAAGGCTCGCTCCCATGCCCCGCGACATCCCCGTCGGCAACGGCCGATTCCTCGTGACGTTCGACGACCGCTACCAGGTCCGCGACGTGTACTTCCCCCACGTCGGCCAGGAGAACCACGGCGGCGCGGGGCCCTGCCGCTTCGGCGTCTACGCCGACGTCCCGGCGAGGGGCGGAGCCAGCTCCACTGGACGAGCGACCCGTCCTGGACGATCCGCCAGCGATACCTCCGCGACACGCTCACCACGAGCGTCAGCCTCGAGCACCGCGACTTCCAGCTCGCGGTCTACAGCAACGACACGGTCGACTTCCACCGCAACATCCTCGTCCGCAAGGTCAAGGTGAAGAACCTGGCGCACCACGCACGCACCGTGCGGCTGATGCACCACCAGGACTTCAACATGTACGGGAACAAGATCGGCGACACCGCCTACTTCGACCCCGAGCTGCGCTCGATGGTCCACTACCGCGGCAAGCTACCTGATGGTCGCCTACTGGGCCAACGGCGAGCCCCGCATCGACGAGTACGCGACCGGCACCAGCGGCTTCGGCGGCGCCCGAGGGCACGTGGCGCGACGCCGAGGACGGGCACCTCCAGGGCAACGCGATCGCCCAGGGCTCGGTCGACTCCACGATCGCCCACCACGTCCAGCTCGACGGCTACGGCGAGGCGACGTGCTACATGGTCCTCACCGCCGGCGAGAGCCGCGAGGACCTGCTCGAGCTGCACAAGTGGCTCACGAAGATGGGCCCCAGGGCGTGATCGACCGCACGAGCAGCTACTGGCGGCTGTGGGTCGGCGGCACGAACATGAACTTCGGCAACCTGCCCCGCAAGGTCACCGAGCTGTTCAACCGCTCGCTGCTGGTCCTGCGGACGCAGATCGACAATGGCGGCGCGATCATCGCCGCCAACGACACCGACATCATGCAGTTCGCGCGGGACACCTACTCCTACATGTGGCCCCGCGACGGCGCGCTCGTCGCCAACGCGCTGGACCTGGCCGGCTTCCCCGACGTCGCCCGCTGGTTCTACTCGTTCTGCGGCCGCGTCATCACCGACGAGGGTACTTCTATCACAAGTACAACCCCGACGGCTCGCCCGCGTCGTCGTGGCACCCGTGGGTGCTGAAGGGCGCGCAGTCGATGCCGATCCAGGAGGACGAGACGGCAACTGGTCGTCTGGGCGGCTGTGGCGGCACTACTACCGCTACCGTGACATCGAGTTCATCCGCCCGCTGTGGGTCGACGTCGTCCAGAAGGCCGCCGACTTCATGGCCCGCTACCGCGACAAGCCGCACCGGCCTGCCGCTGCCCTCCTACGACCTGTGGGAGGAGCGGCTGGGGCGTCCACGCGTTCACCGTCGCGACGGTGTACGGCGGCTTGAAGGCCGCCCACAACTTCGCCGTGGCGTTCGGCGACCGCGAGCGCGCCGAGCGCTACGCCAAGGCCGCCGAGGAAGTGAAGGCCGGCGCCGCGAAGTACCTCTACAGCGAGAAGCTCGGGCGCTTCGCCCGCCGCCTCGTCCCGCTCGACGCCCCCAAGCCGCCGGACAGCCCGACGTACGAGGAGCCCGCGCCGCTCATGCACGAGGCGCGGCTCGAGGACATCTACGAGGTCGACGAGGTGCTCGACGCCTCGCTCTACGCGATCTACAAGTTCCACCTGTTCGAGGCCGACGACCCGCGCGTCGAGTCGACGATGAAGGCCGTCGAGCAGAAGCTCTGGTGCAAGACCGAGGTCGGCGGCGTCGCGCGGTACGAGAACGACTACTACCACCGCATCAGCAACGACATCGCCAGCGTGCCGGGCAACCCCTGGTTCATCTGCACGCTCTGGCTCGCGGACTACTACATCACCCGCGCAAAGACCACCGCCCAGCTCAAGGACGCGCTGCCGATCCTGGAGTGGACGGCCGACCACGCGCTGGAGTCCGGGGTGCTCGCCGAGCAGGTGAACCCGTACACGAACGCTCCGATCAGCGTCAGCCCGCTGACGTGGAGCCACGCGACGGTCGTCAGCACGTCGATCAAGTACCTCGAGAAGCTCGAGGAGCTGCAGCTGTGCAACACGTGCACGCAGCCGCTGTTCAAGATGCGCCGCCGCGGGTCGGTCGAGGTGAAGAGCCAGGCGACGTTCAGCCGGCTCGACGCGAACTTCGACAGCGACATCGCCCGCGAGACCGCCAGCCCGGTCGGCCACTTCATCGCCCAGGGCGAGACGGGCAACCGGTACCGCGCGACGCTGTCGATCGACACGCGCGACTGCATCGGCTGCGACGTCTGCGTCGCCCACTGCGACAAGGGCGTGCTGCGGATGGTCGACGGCAAGGCGCTGGTCGACCTGCGCCACCTCAACTCGTGCGACCTCGACGGCGAGTGCGTGTCGGTCTGCCCGACGAGCGTCGTGAGCCTCGAGGTGCTGGCGCTCGACGAGCCGGTCCTGAACCCCGCCGCCGCCGGCCCCGCCGAGCCGGTGCTGGCGAAGGTCCAGCCCGCCAACCCCGACTGCCGCGAGTGCGCCTGAGGGGCGGCGGGATCGGGAAACAACATCTGACCGAAGCAAGCGGGCCACCCTCAGGGGTGGCCCGCTTGTCGTTCATCTTTCCCACGCGCCCTGCCGATGCTACCCTGATCGATCTCGTGCTCTGTGACGCGCAGCGATGCCGGCCACCCGAGTCGCCACCGTGCAGCGCGCGACGCGGCGGGCCAGCATGACGATGAAGTGGGACCGGGAAGCGTAGGACCGATAAAAATGGTCCCCCGCGACCGTCACGCCACTTTTAGCCGCAAGCCCGAAGGGCTCGTCTCGAATCGATCGGGAACCACACCGCGGTCAGGTCGCGCGGAGAGGGCCGCGGGGTCTAACCTTTCGTCGCCCCGCGTTTCAGTACTGACGCAGGCTCACGGGCTGAGCCGCACAAGCGAAGGAGAGCGTGATGAGCCGATTCCGGACCCTCTGCGGGCTGACCGCCGTGATGGCGCTGGCGCCGATGGCCGTCCCCACCCCCACCGCCGCGCAGGAAACGCAGAGCCAGCGCGAACGCCTCGAAGAGCGGCGCGAGGCGCGGCGGCAACAGCAGCGCGACCGCGGGGCGTCGGCGGCCGGCGGCGAGGCCCAGACGGCCGCGGAGTCGAAGCCGGCGGACGGCGCCGCCGCCGCCGCGGCCCCGACGCAGGAGCAGATCGACAAGGAGATGGCCGACCTGCGCGCCAAGCGCGACGCGGAGTTGGAGGCCGCCCAGACCGAGGCCGACAAGGCGCGGCTGGAGCGGAAGAAGCAGGAGATCTTCTCGAAGTACGCCGCGATCGCCGCCGCCATGCGCGACCGGTACCAGGCCGCGCAGGCCGCGCAGGCCGAGGCGTCGCCCGCCGGCACCGAGCCCGACGCGCCCGACGCTGACGCCGCCCCGCGCCGCCGGCCGTCGCGCGTCCGGCCGGGGCGCGAGAAGCTCGCCGGCGAGAAGCCGGCCGCCGACACCCGGCCCAAGCCCGCCGCCGAGGACGCCGGCCAGAAGCAGCTCGAGGAGGCCCGCAAGAAGCTCGCGTCGGTCGAGCAGAAGCTCGCGGCCGAGACGGCCCGCCACGAGGCGAAGGTGGCCGACCTCCAGGCGAAGCTCCAGGCGGCGACCGACGGCGGCAGCGGAGAAGCAGATCGACAAGGCCCGCAAGGCCGTCGGAAGGAGAACGCCACATATCAGGCGAAGAAGGCCGACCTCGAGGCGCAGCGCGACGCTGAAGCAGCAGGTCGAACCGCCCGCCGCGAACTGACGCGAGTCCCGCCCGGCGGCGACATCGCCATCCGGAGCGCTCACGTCCCAGTTCAACGACATGGTCTCCATCGCGGGCGGCCCACCAGGCCGCCCCGCTTCTTTCGATGGATGCGCCACCGCCCGGCAATCGGTTCGCTCAGCCGCGCCCACTCGCACACCGCGTCCGAGCGTGCCCACTCGGTATGTCTTGGGTGATCGTAGTAGTCCCTACCAAATCGTTTGCACCGAAGCGAGGTCGCGTCACCCCGGCGGACGCGCCGGTCAAGACCGGCGGCTAAGAGCGTCTAAAAGTACCGCGAGCAGCAGGTTGTCATCCTGAGCGCAGCGAAGGATCTCTCGTAGTCCCAGCGAGAACCGCGCGAGATCCTTCGCTGCGCTCAGGATGACGTTCCCCGCGGACCAGAACTTTTAGAAGCTCTAAGTGGTGACGGTGGGTTGACCGGATCTACGTCGGCGCACGGTCCGCAGCTCGTTCGCCGCCATCGCGCGACGCGCCCGGTCTTCGTCCCGATCTTCCCGCGCGGCCCGCGACGCAGTAAGTCTGCCCCCGACCCCTCGCGCGCCGGCCTCGATCACCCGACGAAAGGGGAAGGCGATCACCTCATGCAAACCGTTGTCCACGTCACCCACGAAGCGATCCAGAAGATCGGCGGCATCAAGCGCGGTCCTCCAGGGCCTGCTGACGAGCCCCGTCTACCTCGAGCACACCGGCCGCAACATCCTCGTCGGCCCGTTCTGGCCCGGCGAGGACCACGGCGAGCAGCGCCTCGGGCCGCAGGGGAAGTGCTGTACAGCAGCCTCGATGGCATCTATCGCTCGCCGCTCGCCGCCCGCTTCCGCGAGATCGAGCAGACGTTCGGCGTCGGCATCATCTACGGCCGGCGGCGGTTCGCCGGACAAGGCGACCGGGGCCGTCAGCGTGCCCGGAAGTGCTGCTGGTCGACGTCAGCCGCTACGACGCGCGCCGGATCGGCGAGTTCAAGTTCCGGCTCTACAAGACGTTCGGCATCGAGAGCGGGAAGTACGAGCACGTCTGGGACTACGAGCAGTACACGCCTTCCTCGCCGAGCCCGCGATCGCCGCGTAGCACGCGCGCCGCCGCCAACGCGGCCGAACCGTGCGTGATCCTCTCGCACGAGTACATGGGCATGCCCACGGCGCTGGCGGCGATCATGGAGGGGGATCGCGGCAACTTCCGCACGATCTTCTACGCCCACGAGGTGGCGCCGATGCGCCGTCGTCGAGGGCCGGCCCGGCCACGACACGATGTTCTACAACGTGATGCGGGCCGCGATGGCGCAGGGGCACTACGTCGACGACGTGTGGCGACCAGAGCGACTACTACAAGCACGTGCTGGTGAAGGCGGCCAAGTACTGCGACAACATCTTCGCGGTCGGCGATTACACGCTGCGGGAGATCCGCTTCCTCGGCCCGGAGTTCGCCGCCGTCGACGCGCAGGTCGCCTACACAACGGCGTCCCCTGCTGGAAGATCAGCCGCTGCCGACAAGGCCGACAGCCGCCGCAAGCTGCGGCAGTACTCGCAAGACGCTGCTGAAGTACGAGCCGGACTACGTGTTCACGCACGTCACCCGCCTCGTGCCGAGCAAGGGCCTGCGCGCGACCTCCGCGTGCTCGAACACGTCGACGCCCTGCTCCGCCGGCGCAACGAGACGGCCGTCCTCTTCACGCTCAGCACCGAGGTGCCCGGGCGGCCCCGAGGACGTCCGCCGGATGGAGGCGGATTACCGCTGGCCCGTCGTCCACCGCGAGGGCCTGCCCGACCTCTCCGGCGGCGAGGCGGCGTACTACCAGGGCGTGCAGGAGTTCAACGCGCAGGCCCGCAACGTGAAGGTCGTGTTCGTCAACCAGTTCGGGTTCGACCAACAGACCTGCGGCACGCGCATCCCCGCCGACATGGAGTTCATGGACATCCGCAAGGGGTCGGACGTGGAGTTCGGCCAGAGCATCTACGAGCCGTTCGGCATCGCCCAGGTCGAGCCGATCAGCTTCGGCGGGATCTGCGTCTACACCCAACGTCTGCGGCTGCGCGGGGTTCGTCGAGAAGGCCGCCGCCTCGTCCGCCGGCAACGGCAACGGCGAGACGCCCAACGCGATCGTGGCCGATTACACGAAGCTCGGCGATCGCGGCCTGCAGGGCCGAGCAGATGCTCTCGATCGGCGCCGCAGCGCGAGGCGGTCGAGGACATCGAGGCTGCGCGTGGCGGGCGAGATCGTCGCGCGCCTGCCGAAGACGCCGGGGAGTTCGAGACGTTTATCGAGCCGCGGCTACGAGCTCGCCAGCCGGATGAGCTGGGACGTCGTCGCCCGCGACTACGTCATCCCCGGCATCCAACGCGCCAGCCGGGCGAGCCGGCTCCAGCAGATCGCGTGAGGCGGCGATGGGCGGTGGAGGCGCGCGTCGCGCGCTCCGGCGCGTCGTGACGCGCGCGGTGAGAAGGCACGGGGAAGATTTAACCCGGTCGGCACTTCTAGATCAATAACGCACTCTCGACCTTCAGCGCTGGGGTATCGGCGGTTGCGTTCGGCGTGTCGGCCGTTCCGGTTCGTGCCGCGTCGGTTAGACACTTCGGAGGACCGCGGCAGCGTGATTCAGCCGTTGACGCCCTACGGTTTCGGCTTCTTCGGCTTCTTGGGCGGCGGCTGCGTGAACATCCCGGACATGGCGTTGATGTCTTCGGGCATGGTACAACCTCGCGATGACGAAGAGCGTACTGAGCGGCCGGAGAGTGTTGTACCGCATAATGGACGGGCGGCGACTCGTACCGGCCTGTACAACGCCTACCGCAGCAGGTTCCCTCCTGATCGACCAACAGTTCACTGCTGCTGATCGCGGGGCAAATGGCCGAGTTCGACTTTCGCTTTCGCAAGCCCACGCTTTCCGACACCTTTCGGATGAAAGGGGTCTTCTGGACGCACGGTAATAGCCGCCGGAAAACCCCTTGTACCCTCACCTACTCCCCTGAAGACGGCGTTCATCTCGAACCCGAGTCGGACCTGAAGTACCCAAAGCCGCCGAAGCCAAGGGCGACAGCACGCCGCGAAGGGGAGTGGCCTACAACCACCATCTTGGGACTGCTTGAAGGCGGCATACCCATCTCGCTGCTGAACTGTCTGTTCAACGTCGCAGGGCCGAACGGCAGCGGGCACACGACGCACTACGCGAACATGCGCTCGTCGGGCGCGCATTACCACGACCTTCGAGCGTTCGGTTTCTCTCGTTCGACATGTCGGTAAACAATCTCGAAGAGTGGGTAGGCGCGGACCCGTGGCAGCACAACATGATCGACTTGAGCGACGGCCGAGCTCTGAGCCCGATCCGCCACCTCGAACATCCACCTAATCTCATCGAGCCCTCCAGTCCGCGGAAGATTGAGGAGAAGTCCGCGAAGACCATGGAATCCACAAGGATTGCTGCCACTCACTCACTCCGACATTGGAACCCAATCACACTGACTACTGGACGGCCTATGTCGTGGAAGTCATATCAGCGCCGCCAGAAGGAGCTTCAGCAACTGCTAATGCTGCTAAGTGCCGGGCCTCTCTCTCTCCGAAGCGTTGAGGCACGGCCCACGCCGCGTCCGGAACTCATCCCCCATGATCCTGTCGTCCGCGTCTTCTTCAACCAGAAGGCTCAGACGGACACAAGCCAATTGCATCGGGCGAACATGCTGTTTCCGATCCCGGATCTTCAGCCCCATGAAGCCAAGGTGTTTCGGCACTGGTTCTCGTCGGCAAAGCGTCTGAAGGGAATCCGGGATGTGTTTTTCGGGACACTTCGTGTCCGACCGGCATTCATGGACACGCGGTTCTTCCACTTGTCTCAGAGTCTCGAATCGTTTCACCGCAAGGCCATCCAACGGAGTGGCAAGTATCTGCCTCGGAAGGAGTGGCGACCGATCCTGAAGAAGGTCAAGGCGCTCGTGCCGGACGACTTGCCCCTCGGGATCACCGACGCCATGAGACGCGCCCTCGAATGGGCGAACGACTTTTCTTTTCCGGAGAGGCTAAACGCGCTACTCGGCTCGCTGAGTCCGGAAACGGTCGATCTGGTCACGAACGACCCGCGAAGGTTTGTTGCGGCGATCAAGGACACTAGGAACTGGCTGACGCATCTCGAACGACGCGCAGACTCTAAGGCGTTCCCGTCGGACGACTGGTCAACTGCATGCGACTCGATGGAACTGCTGCTCTTCATCCTAATGCTCAAGCACCATCGCGTCCCTGAAAATCGGATTCGGGACCGGGTTGTAGAATGCCACCGCTTCAGCCGGAGCCGCTACCACTTCCATGAGGAGAAGGAACCTGAGAAGGCGTCCGATGACGCCTAGCCGTGAGGGTGGCGATGAAGTCGCGTCTCCGGTGAGGTTGGGTCGTCGGCAGTCCCTCGCCACTCTTCAAGAAGAGCTCCGCTCGAACGCGCGGAGTTCCGCATGCGAGAGGCCGTCGTTGAACGGCCAGTCCTGCGCCCGCAGTTTGCGGATGATGTCTTGCATGACGTCGCGCCCCTCCGACGCACGACGTGAGTCCGTCGAGCGGCCGCGGCGGCGCACGTGCGACGTTCGACCGCGGGTGCCAAGGAGCCAGCCGAGTAGCGCGCCATTGCCGTAGGCCTTGTCGGCCGCGATGCTGGCTGGCGTGACGCCGAGCTTGGCCTTGATGCGGCCAACGAGCGTCCGGGTGGCGCCGACCTCGGCCGCGCGGCGTTGGCCGTCTTGGACTGGTGCTCGAGGTGCCTGCCGGTAGATGACCGGCCAGGCAGATTGGCTGTGACGGTCGTTCAAAACCGCGCGCCGCTCATTGCCTGCGTGAATGCAAGCGGATTCCAGTATTCGCGGTAGCTGACGATCAGTCCGTCCTTGAAGGTGACGAAAGTGGCGTAGCTCATCTCATAAGCATTGCCGTTCGTCAGAACCTCGCCGGAGGCGCTCCATTCCGCGATGGCGACGTTCGGGTCGTCCGTCGGATAGATGCGAAGGTGCGGGATCGAGCGAACATCGATGACGCTCGGGTAGTTGCGCAGATATTCGTGGAACGCCTCACGGCCTTCCAGGCGGGTTGGTGAGCCGTGGGGCGCGAACGGAAACTCCGCTACGACATCGTCGGCACAGAGCAGCGACCAACCTTTCATGTCCTTGGCAAGAAACGTATCGAGGCTTTGACGCAAGAGTTCGACTGCGGAAGTGAAGTTGCTCACTTGATGCTCTCTGTTTGCGGCCCCTCTTCTACCGGACCAGCACCTGCGCCCGCTCACCTGGCCGCGTGGTAGCCGCCGTCGCGTGGTAGCCGCCGTAGTGTTTGATGGGTGACCAGGCGGGGAGGATGTCGGGTAAGGTCGGCGCGAGGCCGCTGTAGTCGCCCGCGCCGAACACCACCTTTCCATCCATGACGGTCAGGACGGAGGCGATGGACTTGATCTCTTCCTCCGGCACCGCGAAGTAGTCCCGGTCGAGGAGGGCGAGATCTGCCAGGTGGCCCGGGGCGATCATCCCCATCTCGCTTTCCGCGTTCATGAACCACGCGGCCCCACGCGTGAACAGCCTCAACGCCTCGACGCGGGAGAGCCGATTGCCGTCGGCGAGCACCTGAGACCCGGAGACGGAGCGTCCCGAGACCGCCCAGTACATCGCGACCCATGGGTTGAAGGTCGAGGCCCGGTAGGCGTCGGTCGTCAGGGCCAAGGGGATGCCGCTGTCGACGAGTTGGCGCAGGCGCGGCGTTTCCATCGCCTTCTCACGGCTGTAGGTCTTGATGAAGCCGTCACCGTGCAACGCCATCTTGGGGTCCAGCGCAATGCCGCCCCCGAGCGCTTTCACCCTGGCGATGTTCTCCGGCGTGATGGTCTCGGCGTGCTCGATGCTCCACTTCAGGCCGTCGAGCGGTACCGTCTTATTCATCTCCTCCATCGCATCGAGGAACGGCGTGATGTTCTCGTTGTAGCTGACGTGCATGCGGAAGGGGATCCGCCGCCGGACCAGCTTGGCAATGTCCTCCACGACATGTCGTCGAATCCTTTCTGGATTGAGAACCACTGCCGGACGGTCGAAGTTCTCGTGATCGTGCACTTCCGGGTCCAATGCTTTGGCACCACGAAATACGTGGCCGTGAGCAAGGGGCGGGTGCAGATTTTGCCCGGGGCTCATGAGCGACTTTCGGGTGATGGCGTCGATCTCCGCGTCCACCATCCTGGCGCTGCCGAACTGCATGTCCACGAAGGACAGTCGCAGGTTGAAGCGGTTGTCGCGCATGAGGACTTCGGCGGTGACATGGGCGTCGGGATAGCCCCTGCTGCCGCAATCGATGACGGAGGTCACGCCGAAGCGGTTCAGGCCGTGGATGGTGTAGACCAGCGAGCTCAGTTGCTCTTCAAATGAGGGCTGTGGGAAGAGCGTTTCCATCGCGACGAAGCCGAACGTGTCGCCATAGACGACCCCCGTGTAGTTGCCTCGGCCGTCCTTCTCGAACTCGATGACCTGGAGGTCGGGGAAGCGGTCCGTGCCCACGCCCAATGCATCGATCGCCCGACCGTTCATGAAGGCGCGGTTGTAGGCGTACTGCACGTGCAGGGGGCGGTCGGGCACGGCGCGGCGGAGTTCGTCCATCGTGGGGAAGCGATTCTCTTCGAATTGGTAGGGAGACCAGCCGCCGATCACCTTGACCCAGTGCCCCTCAGGCGTCCGTTCTGCCTGCTCGCTCAGCATCGCGAGCGCCCGGCTCAGCGTGGGTACGCCGTCCCACCTGACGTTGTAGTTGTAGTTGCTCTCGTTGAGCAGGTGGATGTGTGCGTCGCTGATGCCCGGGATCAGCCTGCGACCGCCCGCATCGATGATTTGGGTGCCGGCGTTCTTCAGGTCCAGAATCTCACCGTCGGCGCCGACCGCATAGATGCGGCCCTTCGTGACTGCCAGGGCGGACGCCTCGGGCTGCGCGAGAGTCCCCGTGTAGATCCTGGCATTGAACACGATCAGGTCCGCGCCGGGCCGCTCCTGCGTGGACGGCTCAGACGCCCCCGCGACTTCGTTACGCACGCTCTTCATCACCTTCCCCTTTGGCGAGCCGCACACGGTTCGACACCGCGACACCGCGTTGCCTGCGGGCAAACGTAGAAGAGGTGTGCCGACGGGTATCGACGGTTCTTGCTGACTTTTCGGTGGTTCTTGCTGAATTCAGACGAAGCGGCTGGGGGTGACGCCGACGAGCCGCTTGAAGTGCCGGGTGAGTTGGCTTTGATCGCTGAAGCCGACCTCGACCGCGACCTGCGCGAGCGAGAGATGCCGCGCGGTGATGAGCGCTTGGCCCGTTCGACGCGCTGGTGGATGACGAACTGGTACGGCGGCAGGCCGGTCGTCTGCTTGAATTGCCGGGCGAAGTGGAACTCGCTCAGGTGGGCGACCGCGGCGAGATCGGCCAGGGCGAAGTTCTGGTTGAGGTGGGCGTCGATGTACTCTTCCACCGCCCGCATCGCGGGCCGCGGCAGTCGGCCGCCGGGCTTGCGGGCGAACTCCTTGGTGGAGGGCCCGTTGGCCATCTGCCGGATCAGATGGACGACGAGCACGTTCGCCAGCGACTCGGCACACAGCCGCCCGCCCGGCCCGCCGGTGAACAGCTCGTTGCGAAGGGTCTTGAGGGTGTCGACCACCTCGGGGCTGGATCGGTCGTAGTAACGAGCCGGAAAATGAACGCGGGCTGGATCGAGATCGAACGCCTCTGCGGCAACCTTGGCGACCAGGGCCGGAGACAATTGAAATTGGGTCGATTCGAAGACGCCCTGCCACCGCCATCGACTCTCGATGCGGGGCGGCATGAGCGTCACCGAATGCGGCAAGCCGTTCCCCTCGTAGCGGGCATCGTCGCAACGGTGATCGACGCGCTCCGGCACGTTATCGACCTGTAGGGCGAGGAAGAGACATTCGAGGGGCGGGTGAACGAGCTCGCTTGCGGGCACCTGCGGGTCGTGCTCGACCCGCAGTCCACTCCAGCCGAGCGTCGCGGCTCGTGTGCGAGAACCGGAAGGGGATGTGCCCCAGCCGGCCGTCGGGGGTGACGGGGGCCGGGGGCTTGGGTGAACGAACCGCCCGCGTCATCAAACGCCACTCCCGGCGAACGCCTCCGCCGCCGAACGGACCACCGTTGAGCGGCCGGGGCCGCACGGCCGGACTGCACGAATCACGAGCCGCTTACCCGCGGCCCCGGTCCGCTCCAGCAGGTGGTTAGCGCGCACCGCCCGGCCGCCGCTCGTCCCAAGGCAGCGACTCCCAGACCTGGCCCTCGGCTTCGACAACGGCCCCGGGAATGCATCCGGCGAAGCGCCGAATGGAATCCACGATGGCCAGAGCCACGTCGTTGTCCGCGGCGGGCAACTGGTAGCAAAGAGCACCCGTACCGGTCGGCTCCAACCAGACTTGGGCTTCACCGCTGGGAATCTCGATGATGCCGTCGTCGGCCAAGGTGTAGTGCGGAGCCTTCGCGACGGCCGCTTTGATCTCGTCGTCGCCGATTGGCGACTCGTCCCTCTTGATGACATAGATGTTCACGCTCACGAGATCTCCCCGTGCTCGCTAACGTAGTGCCGATCAGCGGCCGGAGCCGCGCCCCAAGAGCGTTCGGATGACAGAGATGGCACCCGCGGCTCTGGTCCGCTGCATCGGCGGGTGATGCCGCACGGTCGACGTCGCGACCGCAGCCGTGACAGACGCAGCCGCGTTTTCCCGTCCAGACACGTTGCGTCTGACAGTGCGGACAGGTGATGTCTCGATTCAACGTGCCGCCGCAAGCATCGCAGTGTCGCGCGTGGCGGGTTCCAGCCGCTTATCCGAGAGACCTTCGCGCGCACAAGGGGCAGCGGCCGGGTGCCTTCCGCGGCCCGCGAATCGATCTTCGACCGATGGGCGCGGCACCTCGTCGCCGGGTGCGGGTGGCGTAGCGGCTCATCGGGGCGTGCGGCATAACGTACTGGTCATTGAGCGGCCGCGGTGGCACACGCGCGACGTTCGACCGCGAGTGAAGTATACCGCCGCCGCGGTCCGCTCCAGCGGGTTATGCGACGGAGGCGTTTAGCGGTAGCCGCTTTCCCATGCTCACGCGCTTCTCGATAGAATAGCCGAGGGATGCGTAAAACGCCGCGACGGCCTCGTTGCCTTCCATGATCTGAAGATTGATCTTGGTGCAGCCCTTGCGAATAAGCACGTCCTCCGCATGGCGCACGAGGGACGAGCCGATTCCCAGCTTCCGGCGTTCTGACGAGACCGCCACAGAGTAAATCCAGCCGCGGTGACCGTCGTAGCCAGACATGATCGTGCCAACGACCGTATCCTCGGCGATTGCGACGAAGAACAATCCGTCGTCAACTGCGATCTTCTTATCGATGACCAACCCGGGTTCGTTGTGCGCCGCCTCGTAGCCAAAAACCCTCTGCCACAGCGCGATCACTCGACTGCGGTGATCCGCATTCGCGAAAGGCGTAATCGTGATCGTCGGGGTCGGAGGTAGTTGCATAACTCTGATTAGATCGTCACCGGCGCCCACCTATCACGCCTCATTATTGGCGGGTCTGCGGCATGATAGATAGACCCCGGGGCGGCGATCAGGACCGGCCGGGGCCTTCGCCGGCCGCTTCGCCGCGGCCGGGCGCGTTCGCGGCGGCCGCCGGGTTCGCGCGCTCGGCGCGGGTCGCGTTGGGGGCGGGGTCGGGCGAGGCGCCGGGGGCGGCCGGGGTTGCGGGGCGTCGCCCGCCGGGGCGGGGCGCCCCTGGCGGCGTCGGGGGCGGCGGCGGCTTCGGGGGCAACGGCGGCGGCGGGGCCGGGCTTGTCGGCGTCGGCCGGGGCCTGGCCCTCCTCCTCGCGCTGCTCGGGCTCGGGGCGGATGCCGGCCTTCTCCAGCAGTTCGCGGCCCTGGCCGGCCTGGAGGATCAGCACCTCCTGCCCGCCGGTCAGCCCCGACGCGACCTGCGCGTGCGTCTCGTTCGTCTGCCCGATCTGCACCGGCTGGGGCACGACCTTGCCGTCGCGCTTCACGAAGACGTAATTCGTCGTCCGCTCGGAGTAGATCGCCGACAGCGGTACGGTCAGCACGTCCCACAGCCGCTGCACGAAGATCTCGGCCTGCGCGCCCATGCCGGGCAGGATGTTGGGCGGCGTCTCGTTGAGCGTCAGCTCGATCGGGTATTCCTTCAGGTCGGGGTTCCAGAACCGCGAGCCGCTGTCGGCGATCGGGCTCTTCTTCGTCAGCGTCGCGCGGAGCGCGCCCGGCACGCCGTAGAGCTGCACGGTCGCCTGCTGGCCGACCTGGAGCTTGGTCACCTGCGACTCGTTGGCCCGCACGACGACCTTCATGCTGCTGGTGTCCGGGAGGCGGAGCAACTGCTGGCGCTCGCGGACGATCGCGCCCTCGGCCATCGCGCGGCCCTCGTTGCGGTCGGCCGGGGCGTAGACGACCATCCCGTCGGCCGGCGCCTTGATCGTCGAGTGGGCGAGCTGTTCCTGGCGGTGCTCGAGCTTCCGCTTGGCGATGCTCAGCGCCGCCTCGCCCGCCTGCACGGCCACGACCTTCTGTTCCAGCTCGCTCGCGCCGGTGATCTTCACGCGGCCGAGCTTCTGATCGGCCTGCGACAGCGCGCTCTTCTTCGTCGCCAGCTCGGTCGGGTAGGTGAACTCGGTGAGCACCTTCAGGGCCGTCTCGGCCTTGCGCATGTCGTTGCGGACGGTGGTGACGCCCAGCTCGTCGGCCTTCACCTGGGCGGCGGTGACGAACCCCTTCACGAAGAGCGTCTTGGTCTGCTCGAGCTCCTCCTCCTTGTTCTTGACGGTGATCTCCGCCATCTTCAGCGCGGTCTCGGCGTTGGCCAGCGCCTCGGGGTAGGTGCCCTCGCTGTACTCGCGCAGGGCGAGGCGGGCGAGGTCGAGCTCGACCTGGGCGGCCTCAAGGTCGGCCGAGTTCTGGTTCTCCTGGATGCGCTGCATCTCCTTGGCGCTCTTGAGGTCCGACTCGGCCTTCTGCAGCGCGAGCGTGGCGTCCTCGACCTCCTGGCGGGTCTCGGAGGAGTCGAGCACGACCAGCACGTCCCCCTTCTTCACCATCGAGCCCTCGCGCACGATCTCCACGATCGTGCTGGACCCCTCGCACAGGTTGACGATGTCGATGTTGTTGATCGCCTGGATCTCGCCGTCCTTCTTGACCTTCACGTCCATCGCCGACGGCGTGACCATCACGAACTTCCCGCCGCCGGTGTAGGTGTCGGGCCCGGAGCGCCCGCGGACGACGAGCCAGTACCCCGCGACAACGACTAGGGCCACCGCCGAGGCGGCGACCCACGGGAACCAGCGGCGGGTGGGGACGGCGGTTGAAATGGCGATGGCGTTCATATGCTGCTTAATGATCGGCTAACCGTGGCGAACGGCGGCACTTAACGGGCCCGGCGCGCCACCGGCTCCGCGCGAGAGACGCGTGGGCGACCTCGCGTGCCGATCGGTGCCGATCGCCCGTGGTGGAGACGTCGCGTCGGCGTTCGCGCTTCGGACCCTTCCCGGCACTCCCGACGGCGGCGCGGCGGGAGTGAGGACTTCTCCGATAAAAGACCGGCCGGCGAACGCCTGCCCGCGGCTATGGCGTGCCCAGCAAAAGTCTTAGCGAATTGCCGCGTCCGGGGCATCCTCCCGGGGTCCGGAACCCTCCCGGCGCTCTATCTATTGCCGCGGGGCGATTTCGTTTTCGACGTCGGTTCCGCGAAGTGCGTCCTCGGCGGACGCGGCCGTGCGCTCCAGCGCCTGGCCGATCGCGCCGGCGGCGGGATCGACGCGGAGCGTGCCGCTGTCGCGGAGGAATTGTAGGACCTGAATCTGCAGGTTCACCTGCGCCTGCTCGTAATCGTCCTGCGCCTCGAGCAGGTCCTCCTGCGCCTCGACGATGTCGCGCGTCTCGGACTCGGCGGTCTTCAGCAGCAGGTACGCCAGCTCGATCTGCCGCTCGGCCGACTCGATGCTGCGCCGCTGGATCTCGAGGCTCGCCTGCGCCGAGCGGATGCCGCGGACCGCGCTGCGGACGTCGGCCGTCACCTGGTCGCGCAGCACGTCGAACGCGCGCTGCGACTGCTGGAACCCGACCAGCGCGCGGCGGTAGGCGTTGCGCTCGGCGACGCGGTCGATCGGCAGGTCGAGCGTCACGCCCGCCGAGTAGGTGAGCGTGCGGCTGTCGAGGTCGACCGCAGGGTCGCCGGCGCGGCTGCCGGTGCGGGCGGTGCCGGCGAGGTTCAACTCGGGCAGCAGGCCGTTGTTGGCGTTGGCCACCGCGCGGCGGGCGTCGTCGATGCGGTCGCGGGCGGTCTGGAGGTCGAGGCGGTAGGTGTGGGCCAGTTCCTGCACGTCGAGCGCGCCGATGTCCGGCACGGTCACGTCGAGCTGCACCGGGACGACCTCGAACTCCTCCTCGATCGGCATCCCGAGGTTGACCTTGAAGTTGTCCAGCGCGTCCTCGTAGTCCTGCTGCGCGTTGAGCAGTTCGTTCTGGCCGCCGAGCAGCGACTGCTCCGACCGCTGCACCTCCAGGAACGTGACCCGCCCGGCGCTGAACAGGGCCCGCGCCTGCTCCAGGAGCGACTGCGTGTTCCGCAGGAACAGCCGGCGGTTCGCCAGCGACTGCTGGCGGGCCAGGAGGTTGAAGTACTGCGAGGCGATCGCGACGGCGAACGAGCGGCGGAAGTCCTCGAAGCTGCGGACCGAGTAGATCAGCTCGCGCTCGCTGGCGATCAGCGCCTCGAGGTTCACCAGCCCGGCGCCCCGCAGCAGCGGCACGCTGCCGGAGAGGACCAGCGCGGCCGACTCGCCGTTCTCCGCGTTGTCGCTGAGCGCGTCGACGAACTCGACGAGCGTCTGGGCGACGATCTCGCCGCCGTACGGCAGTTGCTGGCGGACGCCGACGGCGCCGGTGGCGACCAGGGCCGAGCGGTACTCGACGTCGCGCTGGCCGCCGGTGTACTCCAGCCCGGCCGTCGCGAACGGGCGCGGCGACAGCAGGTGTCGCTCGAGCGTCACGTCGAGGGCGGCGAGGTACAGCTCCTCGAGTTGGTCGGCGTACTCGCGGCTGTGGAGCGTGGCGTACTGGAGGGACTTGAACAGGTCGAACCGGTTCACCGGCCGCCGCGGCGCGGGCGGGCCGTACATCAGCGGCGTGCTGGCGGCGCCGAGTTGCGCGAGCGTCTCCTCGAGCCCGACGGCCAGTTCGGTCGGCGCGGGCAGCCCCTTGAAGAACGCCTCAGGCCCGAGCGGGCCGTACGGCACGCCCGCCTCGACCACCGGCTCGATCGGCGCGGTCGCCGGCGGCGCGACGACCGTCTCGGGCACCTTCTCGTACGCCTCGTCCGGCACCGGCTGGGCCGGCTCGGACGCGATCGTGGTGTCGGGCTGGTACTCGAGCGTCTTCTCCTTGCGCTGCCGGAGGATCCGGTTGACCTCCGCGTCGGCCGACCGGCGGTACGCGTCGGCGCTGCAACCGGCGAGGAGGGCGAAGCCCGCGACGATATGGATGAGTTTGGATCGCACTGGGGTGGGGAAGTCTAGCAGTCTCATTCGTACGTGACCAGAAGTCGCCTCGCGCGGGGCTCGGAAAGGCAACCGCGGAGACGCGGAGACGCGGAGGAAGACGCGGAGGTCAGACCGTTTCCCGCGTCGTTCCCTCCTCCGATCTCTGCGTCTCGGCGTCTCTGCGGTTGCCTTTTATGTCTTGGACGAGCCCGTCACGGCTCTCGTCCCGCATCGCGGCTTACGATTCGTATCCCGGTCCGTCTGAAGACGGGGCACTTTTGCCAACTTTCACATCTGACGCACCGCCTTTTACTTTTCCGCGAAGGCGTCTAACCTTTCGCGTTTATGGACGTGAAGCTGCTCGACTTGCAGGCCCAGTACCTGCCCATCCGCAACGAGATCCGCAAGGCGATCGACGAGGTCCTCGACAGCCAGGCCCTGATCCTCGGCCCCTACGTCGAGCGGTTCGAGAAACAGTTGGCCGACTACTGCGGCACGCGGCACGCGATCGGCGTCAGCAGCGGGACGGACGCGCTGCTCTGCTCGCTGATGGGCATCGGCATCCGCCCGGGCGACGAGGTGATCTGCCCCTCCTTTACCTTCTTCGCGACCGCCGGTTGCATCGCCCGCCTCGGCGCGGTCCCGGTTTTCGCCGACATCGACCCGCGGACGTTCAACATCGACCCGGCGGACATCGAGAAACGCATCACGAAGAAGACCCGGGCGATCATGCCCGTGCACCTGTTCGGGCAGTGCGCGGCGATGGACGCGATCAACGCGATCGCGTGCAAGCACGAGTTGCTGGTGATCGAGGACGCGGCCCAGGCGGTCGGGGCCAAGCGGCACGGGACGTCGGCGTGCAACCTCGGGTTCGCCGGGTGCCTGAGCTTTTACCCGACGAAGAACCTCGGCGCCGCCGGCGACGCCGGCGCGATCTGCACGGACGACGACGCGCTGGCCGAGCGGTGCCGCAAGCTGCGCGTGCACGGGTCGGGGCACACGTACTACCACGAGATGGTGGGCGGCATGTTCCGCCTGGCCGCGCTGCAGGCGGCGGTGCTGAGCGTGAAGCTGCGCCACCTCAACGCGTGGCACGACGCCCGCCGCCGCAACGCCGCGATCTACAACCGCATGCTGGCCGGGACGAAGGCGAAAACGCCGTACATCGACTCACCCAACTGGAGCATCTACAACCAGTACGTCGTGCGCGTCCCCGACCGCGACGAGGTGAAGAAGCGCCTCGCCGAGCGCGGCATCGGCAGCGCCGTCTACTACCCGCTCCCGCTCCACCAGCAGGAGTGCTTCAAGTACCTCGGCGTGAAGGAGGGCGACCTCCCCGAGACCGAGCGCGCCTGCCGCGACGTGCTCGCCCTGCCGGTCTACCCCGAACTGAGCGAAGAACACGTCCGCCACGTCGCGCAGGAACTGCGGGCGATCGTCGGGTAGTTCGGGGGATGGTGGTTGGGTGGTGGAGTGGTGGTGTGGTGGAGTAGGTTAAATCTGCGCCGTCGCCGTGGTATGACTCCACCACCCGACCACCCCACCACCTCCCTCCCTCCCTCCCTCCAATCCTCACGGTTCGCCCAACTTCCTGTTAGGCCGATAACTACCGCGGCACCGCGGCGTTTCGCCTAATCAAGCCGGGTCGTGGGGCGGGCCGATAGCCTCGGTAGCGTGAGCCATACGTCCACCCCGATCGAACCCGTCGTCGAAGAACCCTCGCTCGAACGCCGTCTGGCGGAGATGCAGGTGCAGCTCGACTTTCTGCGCGAGCAACTCACCGAGTCGCAGCGCCTGGCGACGATCGGCACGATCTCGGCCGTCATCGCGCACGAGTTCAACAACCTGCTGACGCCGGTCGTCAGCTACTCGCAGTACGCGCTGCAGAGCGCGCAGAGCGACAAGCCCGACGCGGAGCTGATCAAGAAGGCGCTGACCAAGTCGTTCCAGGGGTCGACCAAGGCGGGCCGGATCTGCGCGTCGATGCTGGCGCTGGCCCGCGGCGAGTCGACGTTTGAGCGCGTCGGCGTGCAGCGGCTCGTCGACGAGGCGCTGCTGGTGATGGCCCGCGACCCGCAGAAGGACGGCATCGCCCTGCGCGTGCAGGTGCAGCCGGACCTGGCCGTCATGTGCGACACGGTGCAGATCGAGCAGGTGCTGCTCAACCTCCTCATCAACGCCCGCCAGGCGATGCTCGGCACGCGCGGCGGGTCGATCACGATCAAGGGTCAGCGGCTCGACGGCACCGACGAGATGCGCCTGCAGGTGATCGACACCGGCCCCGGCATCCCCGAGCGCGTGCTGCCGAAGATCTGGGAGCCGTTCTTCACGACGAAGGGGACGGCCAGGAAGGGCGAGCCCAAGGGCACGGGCCTCGGCTTGGCGATCTGCAAGGAGATCGTCGAACACCACAAGGGCCGGATCGACGTGCAGTCCGAGGTCGGCCGCGGCACGACGTTCAGCATCCACCTCCCCGTCGCCGGCCCCGAGCGCCGGGCCGACGCGTCCAAGGCTGCGTAAAAGCGCTGGACGTGGAAGTTCGAGCGAGGGAACGGTTGGGGATGTCCCCGTTTAGCGGGCTCGCTTGCGAGCGCTGTCTAAGGGCGCCCTCAGCGTCAACACTAGACTGCGTGCACTACGTTCGCACGGACCGTGCGGGAAGCGCCGCTCTTCGAGCGGCGGCTAAACGGCCAGCTGCTCGGTGCGCGCGTGGGTTAGACAAGCTTCCACGCCCGCAGCACGTCGAGTACGCCCGGCAGCGGTTTTTGCCAGAGCCATTCCTCTCGCAGCCATAACCCCTTCATCGCGCCGCTCCGGTAGACGCCCGCGTTGTCGACCGGTGACAGCCGAAACACGCCGCCCCAACTGCTCGTAGCTCATCCGCCCGAGCGAGCGGCGGCCGTTGCGGCCAGCGGAGGTGTTGATCTGCTGCGTCATCGGTGACTCCGAATTACGACTCGCGGCGTCGCGTACGCGCGTCACGACCGACGCGTGCCACGGCGGCCCGGACGCCACCCCGGCGCCCGCACGACCCCGTTTCGCCGCCGGCCCGAAGGGCCCGCTGCCCGGACGGACGGACCAATGGCCGGCAGCGCGGACCCGACCTCCGTCCTTGCCCGCAGCGCGAGGCCCGAGGCGCCCCCACCACCGGCCATTCTACCCTACTCCGCCGGCACGCATCGCGCGGCCGCCCAGGCGCGCAGGGCCGCGACCTTCTCCGCCATCGTCACCGACAGCGGCGGCGAATCGCGCAACGCCGTCAGGATGTGGTCCGTCGTCAGCTCGACCTTCGCCGCGTACGCGTCGTGCAGCGCGGCGACGATCGCCTGTTCCAGCTCCGCGCCGCTGAAGCCGGCGCCGGCCTCGGCGAGGCGGGCGAGGTCGAACTTCTTCGGGTCGCGCTTGCGCTTCCTCAGGTGGATCGCGAGGATCGCGTGCCGCGACTCGAGGCTCGGCAGGTCGACGAAGAAGATCTCGTCGAACCGCCCCTTGCGCAGCAGTTCCGGCGGCAGGGCCTCGATGTCGTTCGCGGTGGCGATGAGGAACACCGGCGCGCGGTGCTCCTGCATCCACGTCAGCAGCGTGCCGAACATCCGCTTCGACAGACCGCCGTCGGTGCTCTGGCTGGCGGCCGAGGCGAAGCCCTTCTCGATCTCGTCGATCCACAGGACGACCGGCGCCATCATCTCCGCCTGCCGCAGCGCGTCGCGGAGGCGGCGCTCGCTCTCGCCGACGTAGCGGTCGTAGAGCGCGCCGGCGTCGAGGCGCAGCAGCGGCCGCTGCCACGCGGTGGCGACGGCCTTGGCGGACAAACTCTTGCCCGCGCCCTGCACGCCGAGCATCAGCACGCCGCGCGGCGGGCGCAGGCCGAAGGCGACGGCGTCGTCGGCGAAGCAGTCGCGGCGCCGCGCCAGCCACGTCTTGAGCCGCCCGAGGCCGCCGATCTCCGCCAGGTCGACCGGCGCCTCGACGTACTCCAACACGCCCTCGCCGCCCAAGGCCTGGCGCTTGGCGGCGATGATGTGGTTCACGTCGCTGGCGTCGAAGCGGCGGTCGTCGCACGTCGCGTCGAGGATCACCCGCCGGGCCTGCCGCCGCGTGAGCCCGCGCAGGTTGCGCACGACCGTGCGCAAATCGCCGCGGCTGAGGTGCACGTCGATCGGCCGGTCGCGGTTGGCGGCGCGGAGCGTCTGCTTCACGAGGTCCTCCAGTTCGGCCTCGTTCGGCAGGGAGACGGCGAACCGCGTCGCCGCCGACGAGATCGCCGCCGGCAGGTCCTCCTGGTGATCGATCAGCACGAGTTGCCCGCCGGCGTCGGCGAGCTTGTCGATCGCCTCGCGGCAGGCGCGGAGCGTGCGCTCGTCCTTCAGGTGCCCGACGACGTCCACCATCGCGTCCATCGCCCCCGTGCCGCCGGCGGCCAAGTGGTAGAGCGCCGCGGCCGGGTGCTCGGTATCGGCCACCGCCGCCGACCCGGCGACGAGCCCGTCGTGGAGCCCGCGCGTGACGGTCCACATCCACAGGTCGCGGCCCGCCTCGACCGCCGCGTGCCGCAGCAGGCCCAGGACGTACGGCTCCTCGTACGTCGTCACGATCACGCACGGGTGGCGGTTGACGACGAGCTGTTGCAGACGTTCGAGGTCGGTCATGGGTGGTTCTCGTCGGGACGATTGATCGGGACGGGATACGTTCGTGGTGACGTGCGTCCGGCCCTTTCTCCCCCGTACTCGGGGGAGAGGGTTAGGGTAAGGGGCTGAGCGGAGAAGGTGGTGGAGTAGCTGGGTGGTGGCGTGGTGGAGTCGCCCTTTACGCCACCACTCCACCACCCTCCACTCAAGCACTCTTTCGTTCCGCCCCTCACCCCTGCCCTCTACCCCGAGTACGGGGGAGAGGGAGTCGCACCCTGCGGTGCCGAAATCGCACGGCAGGCGGTCGCGCGGGTCATTATCCGCAAATCGCTGAGCCGTGACCTGAAGCGTGCTGATGCCGCGGGTTACGCGGCGTTCCGGCATCCATTTCTGCGCCCGGCCGCCCTCCCTGTCGTGCCCCGTCGGATTTTATCGGGCCTCGGCCTCAAGTTTTACCCGCGTTGCCACCGATAGGCATGATTACCCTTGACGCCAGGAGCATGCCGATGTCGGTCACGATCGATCACGAGACGCTGGAAGCCGAGACGCTGGGCCTGAAGACCGTGGGGCAGGTCCTGTCGCACGTACAGAAGGAGAACCGGCTCGTCGTGCACCTGCTGATCGACGGGCAGGAGCCGGACATCGACCAGATGAGCGCCGTGCGCAAGTCGCCGATCAACGGCCACACGCTGTTCATCGAGACCGCCGAGCCGCGGCAGATGGCGATGGAGGTGCTGGCCGAGGTCGAGGAGCAACTCAACGAGGCCGACCGCCTCAAGACCGAGGCCGTCAGCCTGCTGGCGAAGAACGGCACCGTGAAGGCGATGGAGAAGCTCAGCGGCTGTTTCAGCACCTGGCAGCACGCGCAGGAATCGGTCCTGAAGACCGCCCAGCTCCTGCGCATCGACTTGGGGAAGATCTCCGTCGGCGTCCGCACCCTGCGCGACGTGCTGGCCGACTTCACCGACCAGCTCCGCCAGATCCGCGCCGCCCTCGAGGGCCGCGACTACGTCACGCTCAGCGACATCCTCACCTACGAGACGACCGAGACGAGCGCCCAGTGGAAGCTGGCGCTGGGAGCGATGCGCGACGTGATCAGGTGAGGAGTAGTCAGGAGCCAGTAGTCAGGAGAAAGCGGAAGCGCGCGGTCTCTCCGCCACCCGCCCCCTTCCTACTCCACCACCCCACCACCCTCCACTCTACCACTCCCCACCCTCCACTCGTCAACTCCCCACTCCTCAACTCCCCACTCCGCACTCTTCCGCCTCGCGCACTCGCTCCCTACAATCGCGCGCATGACTCCCGAGGCGCTGCAGGAACAATGTGAGGCCGGACAGGCGCTGCTGATGCAGACGCGGTACCTCGAGGCCGAGGCGACGCTCGCCGCGGCCGAGCGGGAGGCGTGGGCCAGGCGCGACTTCGACGCGCTGTCGCGCCTCTACATGCCGCTGCAGGAGGCCCGCCGACAGCGCCGCCAGCGGTGCGGCGAGGGGGAGGTCGTCCTCGACCTGATCGCCCGCGGCCCCGACGACCACGTCGACGGCCGCCGGGTCGCCGAGAACTTCCCGCACGGCCAACTGCTCGTCGCCGGATGGGGCTCGATCGAGCCGGCCCGCCAGGTCCGCCGACTCCAGACCGAGCACGGGCTGTACGTCGAGTCGTACCTCGGCGCGGTCTTCCCGATTAACGGCCGGCGCGCGGTCGTGATCGTGCCGACGGACGACGCCGCCCTGCCCGACCCAATCGACCGCACGATCGAGGAACTGCTGGAGCTGATCCCGCACCACAGCCTCGTCCTCCACGAGCGCGAGTTGCCCCACGGCAGCCGGCGCGGCGACGTGAAGACGTACGCCGAGACGATGGCCCTGTGGGAGCGCCTCCACGTCCCGTTCGTCGCCGCCGCGGATGCGCAGGCCGACCCGGTGCTGAAGATCGAGGGGTACCGCAAGGCGATCCGCGTCGACTACGCGAGCGAGTTGGCGCACCAGAAACTGTCGCAGGTCGCGAAGGAGATGTCGCGCGCGGGCAAGGGGCCGACGTAGCAGCGCGGAGCGTCAGCGAACACCGCGGGCGCGCTCCCACGGTTCCTCCCAATTCGGGACTTCTCCGTTTCCCCAGTGCTCGACCGCGGGCGTCGCGAAGACGCGAAGCGACTACCGGTGGCCCAGCGCGTGCGATCGCACTTCCTCCGACCTAACAGCGGCGCCGACGAGCATGGTCGCGCCACATGCAATCACACCACTCCCCCACGTCCCACGTGACGAAACGTGAGCCCGCTCGGCCGCCGGTAGTCGCTCCGCGTCTTCGCGACGATTCCTTACCATCTACCGCGCGCTAACCACCCGCTGTCCCCGACCTCTCGTGCCCCCGTTCCCGCGCCACCACCCTCTCCCTTTCCACGTTCCACCCCACTCGTTCGCGCGTTAGAAGTCTCACGAAAGGAGTCTTCAACATGCCCATATTTGGTCGCAGGGGTTACGGCGGGGGCGGCGGCGGCGGCGGCGCACGCCTGTTGATCGGCATCGTCATCGCGGTGGTCGGACTCGCCGGCTACTTCATGAAGGAGAAGGTCACCAACCCGGAGACCGGGGAGACCTACCGCATCGACATGAACGCCGACCAGCAGAAGGCGCTGGGCCTGCAGGCGGCGAAGCAGATGATCCCGCAGATGGGCGGCGCGCTCGACCCGCGCAGCAACCCCGACGCCGCGTTCGTCGCCGAGGTCGGCCGCCGGCTCATCGCCAACAGCAACGCTGCCAAGAGCCCGTTCGCCGACAACTTCAACTTCTACCTCGTCGACGACCGCAAGACGGTCAACGCGTTCGCCCTGCCCGGCGGGCAGGTCAGCATCACGCGCGCGCTCTACGACCGCCTGGACAACGAGGCGCAGCTCGCCGGCGTGCTCGGGCACGAGATCGGGCACGTGATCGCCGAGCACTCGGCCCGGCAGATGGCCAAGGGGAAGCTCGGGCAGATGCTGGCGACCGCCGTCGGCGTCGGCAGCGAGAGCAACGCCGGCGTGATGGGCGCGCAGATGGCCAACCAGATGTTCCAGCTCAAGCACGGCCGCGACGACGAGCGCCAGAGCGACAGCATCGGCCTGAAGTACATGGTGCAGGCCGGCTACAACCCCGAGGGGATGCTCGGCGTGATGAAGGTGCTCGCCGAAGCCGGCGGCAGCGGCACGCCGAGCGTGATGTCGTCCCACCCCCACCCCGACGAGCGGATCAAGACGATCAAGGAGTTCCTCGCCCGCAACAAGGACCAACTCGCCGGGATGGACCTCACCAACGGCCGCCCCCTCAAGGGCGGCGGCGACGCCAGCGGCGGCCGCCAACCGTCCCGCCAAGCCCCCCGCGCCGACCCCGCCCGCCTGCCGCAGGAGCGGGAGGAGTGGTAGGACCATCGCGCCGATGCCGCGCGCGGAGCGCGAATACCCAAACGAACAAGGTGATGTGCGATAGGACGGTGGCGAGCAGGAGATGCGACGGGACGTCGAGCCGGCCGGGTTACCGCGTCCAGTCCTCGAACGAAAACCGGGCACTTTCTCGAAGTCCGCTCGGTTGCGGGTCAGGAGCAACTCGTCGCGCGCCAATGCGATGGCGGCGATGCGTAGGTCCATCGTGCCGATCCGGATTCGCGAGCGCTGGAGGCGCTGAAAGACGGTGGCGGCCTGTTCGTCGAAGGGGACGAGGATGACGTTCCGGTAGAAATCGGAGTGTCGCTTGAGCCGTCGGTACGCCTCGACCTGCGCGGAGACGGACTTCGCCTTCGCTAGGTACGCGAGCCACCCCCGCGTCTGTTCCTCGTAGGTGATGATCGTGGTGGCGACCTCACCGGGCGGCGCGTCTGCGAGGCGTGCGGCCAGCCGCTCCGCGGCGTCACCGGTCCCGGCCTGCAGGAGGCTAACGTGATCGGTGTCGAGCAGCACCATCCGTCCCCCCCGCCCGCTTCGGCTTCGCCGCCTTCGGCCGCAGCGACTGCCGGTACGCGCGACCGAGCCGCATCGCCTCCTGGAAATGCGGGTCGCCCGCGAACGCGCCGAAGTTCGCCTTCCACCACGGCACGCCACCGTCGCGCGGCGCCTGTTTGAGGCGCTCGACTTCCGCCTCGAGCGCGGCCAGGCGCTTCTCGATCTGCGTCGTACTCATGTCACGACCTCGTTGGCCCCGCACGCTCGCCTCGCGGGACGGCTCACACGTCCAGGTTCTTCACCTCGAGCGCGTGGTCCTCGATGAACTGGCGGCGGCGCTCGACGTCCTCGCCCATCAGGACGCTGAACATCCGCTCGGCCTCGGCCGCCTCGTGGAGCGTGACGCGTAGCAGCACGCGGACGCCGGGGTCGAGCGTCGTCTCCCAGAGCTGCTCGGCGTTCATCTCGCCCAGGCCCTTGAACCGCTTGATGTCGATCCCGGTCTTGCCGATCGCGTGCACCTCGCTGAGGATCTGCGACACGCCCGGCACGTCGCGCGAGCCGTCCTCGTTCGCCAGCGCGAACTTCGTCGGCAGCTTCTCGCCGTGACCGACTCCTCCTGCGGGCGGAAGTAGTCGTCGATCGACAGCCCGAACTCCTCCAGCTGGCCGAAGATCTGCTCCAGCTCCTTCACCTCGTGCAGCTCCTGGATCTTCTGCAGCCGGCGGACCGGGGACTTGCCGTTGGCGCCGGCGGCGGGCGCGCCGTTGCCGGCCGCGGCGGGCGCGGCAGGCGCTCGCCGTGCACCTTGTTCATCTCGGCGTCGTCGACGACCGTGTTGCCCTCCTCGCGGGCGAGGAACGCCTCGCGCTCCTCGGCGGTCCAGAGCATCTCCTCGCCGTCGATGATCGCGAAGAACGCCGCCAGCCGGCCTTCGCGGGCGCTTGGCGAGCATCCGGCCGAAGTCGATGCCGCGGCGCGCACGACCTTCACGTGCTCCTCTAGGCGGCCGAGCAGCTCGACCACGCAGCGCAGCTCGTCGGCGGCGATCCGGCGGGTCTCCTTCGTCGTGTCCGCGTCGTCGCCGCGGATCACCAGCGTGGTGCTGTCGAGCCCGAGCTCGGTCAGCGTGTCGCGCATCTTCCGCTCGTTCAGCACGTACTCGCTCTTCTTGCGGCGCGTCACCTGGTAGAGCGGCGGCTGGGCGACGTAGACGCGGCCGGCGCGGATCAGCTCCTGCATGTGGCGGAAGAAGAACGTCAGCAGCAGCGTGCGGATGTGCGAGCCGTCGACGTCGGCGTCGGTCATGATGATGATCTTGCCGTACCGCCGCTTCTCGAGGTTGAAATCGTCGCGGATGCCGCAGCCGAGCCGCCGAAATGATCGTGCGGATTTCCTCGTGCCCGAGCATCTTCACGAGGTTCGCCTTCTCGACGTTCAGCAGCTTGCCGCGCAGCGCGAGGATCGCCTGCACCTCGCTGTCGCCCTGCTTGGCCGACCCGCCTGCCGAGTCGCCCTCGACGAGGAACAGCTCGGTGAGCTCGTTGCTCTTCGAGCGGCAGTCGGCGAGCTTGCCGGGCAGGCTCGTGCCTTCGAGGCTGTTCTTGCGCGCGTGAGTTCGCGGGCCTTGCGGGCGGCCTCGCGGGCCTCGGCGGCCATCACGCCCTTCTCGAAGATCGTCTTGGCGACCTTGGGGTTCTCCTCGAAGTGCTGCGCGAGCTTCTCGTTCATCGCCAGGATGACGAAGCTCTCCATCTCGCCGTTGCCGAGCTTGCTCTTGGTCTGGCCCTCGAACTGCGGCTCGGGGATCTTCACGCTGACGATCGCGATCAGCCCCTCGCGCACGTCGTCGCCGCTGGCGCGCGAGTCCTTGAGCCACCCCTGCTGCTCGGCGTAGCGGTTGATCGTGCCGGTGAGGGCGGTCTTGAACCCGCTGAGGTGCGTGCCGCCCTCGCGGGTGTTGATGTTGTTGGCGAAGCTGAGGATCGTCTCGTTGTAGCCGTCGTTGTACTGCATCGCGACCTCGGCCACGAGGCCGCTGGTCACGTCTTCCTTCTTGAAGTAGATCACCTCGTGCACGACGCCCTTGCCGTCGTTGAGGTGGCGCACGAACTCGGCGAGCCCGTCGTTGTACCGGAAGTCCTCGCGCGGCTTGCCGGTGCGCTCGTCCTCGATGCTGATCTGCACGCCCTGGTTCAGGTAGGCCATCTCGCGCAGGCGGTGGGCGAGGACCTCGAACTTGAAGTCGATCTCGGCGAAGATCTGATGGTCCAGCTTGAACGTGACCTTCGTGCCGGTCTTGGCGCTCTGGCCGATCACCTTCAGCGCTCTTCTTGTCGCCGCTTGCTCGAACTCCATGTGGTGGACCTTGCCGTCGCGGCTGACCTCGACCTCCAGCCACTCGCTCAGCGCGTTGACGACCGACGCGCCCATCGCCGTGCAGCCCGCCCGACACCTTGTAGGCCGACGTGGCGTTGTGCTCCCGAACTTGCCGCCGGCGTGGAGAATGCTGAACACGACCTCGACGGCCGGGATCCCCATCTTCACGTGCTGCGCGACCGGGATGCCGCGGCCGTCGTCGACGACCGTGCACGAGCCGTCGGCGTTGATCTTCACGAAGATCGCCTTGGCGAACCCGGCCTGCGCCTCGTCGATCGAGTTGTCGACGACCTCGTAGACGAGGTGGTGCAGCCCGTAGCTGGCGGTGTCGCCGATGTACATGCCGGGGCGCTTTCGGACGGCCTCGAGGCCCTCGAGGACCTGAATGTTGTCCGCACCGTATTCGGCCGGCGCCACCGCGGCGACGGCGGCGATCGCCCCGGCGGCTTGGCCGATCGTCGGGGGGACGGCGACCGGGGTGGCGGCGTCGCCTGGGACGTCGTTCTTCTCGTCAGCAGCCATTCAAATCACTCCTGTGACAACCAAGCGGGACCGATCGTGGCGGAGCCCCAAAAGGCCAACCGCGACCGGCCGCCGGACCGGGCCCATGTGCATGACGCCCGGCCCGATAAGCGTGAAGATCTATTATCGCGAAATCGACTGTCATTACTACGTTTTTGGCGGAGAAAAGGTCGCCGCGGGCGTTCTTTCGACGACGCACCAACTCCAGAATCTCCCTAGGCTTAACGTTGCGAGGGCGACCGGCCTGTGACCGCGACGGGCACCGCGCCTCGATGACACACGCATCGGTTGTGCCTGCTTACTCTGTCGTCGTCGGACGCCGATGGCATGCACGGCATCTAAGTTGTTTATCAACAAGGTGATCCCGCACTCGATCGGTGGAAGTTCACGGGGATAGCGCGGTGGGCGACTGCAGTTTCGCCGCTTGCGTGGAGGGCATGGTTATTCGCAGCAGGCGGAAATCGTGCCGGTCTCTCCGGAGTGACGAGGTGGAAATGTCGGAGGTGAAAGGAGACGGGCGCATCAAATGACGGGTCCACGGTCGCGCGGCGCCGCCGGACGCGGCTCGCGAGCCGGCTAAATGGGGAGTGACGGAAGCAGTTGCAAAGGATGCCGCAGATCAGTCGCGCCTCTGCTCCCGACGCACGCATTCCGCGCTATAATGCCGCCACATGCACCGCCTCACCCGTGAAGTTCGGTTCGCCGTCAACGCGCCGGCCGACGACCAGCTTGCGCGGAAGCCGACCAACAGCTACGGCGGGTTCCCGTCGCTGAACGGGCTGGGCCTTTACCTCACCGCCCGCGTCACGCTCGTCGGCGGGCTGAACCCGAAGAGCAACTACCTTGTCAACATCAAGGAGGTCGACGAGTTCTTCCGTGGCTATCAGGAGGACGGGGCGCATGTTCCCGGCCTCCTCAACGAGATCGTCGACCGCATCGCCAGCGGCCGGGAAACCCCCGCGTCGCTCGTGGGTCACCTGCACAGCATGTGCTACGAACTGTGGCGCGAGAACTTCGAGTCGGTCTCGCTGCAACTCAGCCCGTTCCTCGCGTTGTCCGCCCACCTTTCCGAGGTGCCGATGCTTCGCCTCAGCCAGAAGTTCGAGTTCTCCGCCACGCACCGCCTGCACAACCCAGCCCTCGGCGACGACGAGAACCGCAAGACGTTCGGCAAGTGCAACAACCCGCACGGCCACGGCCACAACTACGAGGTGCAGGTCACGCTCACAGGCCTGCCCAACGCCAGTGGACTGCTCGTCGACGTCCCGGCGTTCGAGCGGATCGTCGCGACCACGGTGATCGATCGCTTCGATCACAAGAACCTCAACGTCGAGCTCCCGGAGTTCCGCGAGCTGATCCCGAGCGTCGAGAACATCGCGATGACGATCTACCGCCTGCTCAAGCCCCAATTCCGCGACGCCGGCGCGAACCTGGCGAGCGTGACGGTGTGGGAAACGCCCAAGACGTGGTGCGAGTACTCGGAGTAGTCGTTCCGCTCCCGCGCGGACGCGGCGACGCCGGGGCCTGACCCGCCGCCGGTTAGCCGGTCCCGACCCCCTCGCCCTTTTCCGCACGGCCGAGACGCGGGACGAGCAACCAAGAGGTTTCCACCTCGCCTAACGACCTCGCCGCAAGTTTCGCAACTGATTCGCCGCAGGCGAAAATCGAGGCGATTTTCGATAACTTCTTCGGAGTGGACTGCACGCGCATCCTCGCGGCGAGGCGTGGCGCGCCGCCAGCTATTCGGGGCGTCGGTGACGGCGGTCAACGGGCAACCAGTCGAGGCGAAACGATGATGCGGATCTTCCTGTGCGTGCTCGTCCTGTTCGTCGCCCTCGCCGCCGGACGATCGACAGCCGCGGACGACGCGCCGGCGTCGTCGGACGACAACCTCGCCCTGCTCGTCGACGTGCTCGGGCAGAACGCCGACCCCCGAGTTCCAGGCGACATCCTCAAGGGGATGAACGCCGCCCATGGAGGGCCGGCGGCAGGTGAAGGCGCCGGCGAACTGGCCGGGCGGGCGAAGTTGCTCGACAGCCCCAGCAGCCGACGTGCGGGCCGGCGCGATGACGCTCGCGGCCGTGTTCGGCGACGAGGCGGCGTTCGTCTCGATGCGCAGAACGCTGCTCGACCCCGCCGCCCCGGCCGCCGAGCGGGAACAGCGCTGTCATCGCTCCTCGCGGCGCACGACGCGAAGCTCGCCCCGTCGCTCCAGACGCTCGTCGCCGACCCCGTCCTTCGCGCGCGAGCGCTTGCAAGGATTGGCCGCGTACGACGACCCGCGGACGCCGAGGGTGATCCTCGACGCCTACGCCTCGCTCGACATCCCGCCCGCAACGCCGCCCTCGCCACGCTCGCCGGGCGGAAGGCGTACGCGACGACGCTGATCGCCGCCGTCGAGGGCGGCGCGATCCCCCGCCGCGACCTCACCGCCGCCACCGTGCGGCAACTGCGCGACCTCGGCGACAAGGAGGTCGACGCCTTCGTCGCCAAGGGTTGGGGCGTCGCCCGCCAGTCGAGCGAGGAGAAGACGAAGGAGATCGCCCGCTGGAAATCGATTCTCACGGACGAAAAGCTCAAGAGCGCCCCACGCCGCCCGCGGCCGCGCGACCTTCGACCGCATCTGCGCCCAGTGCCACACGATGTACGGCCAGGGCGGCAAGGTCGGCCCCGACCTCACCGGCTCCAACCGCGCGAACCTCGACTATGCTGATCAACATCGTCGACCCCCAGCGCGATCATCGCCAAGGAGTTCCAGGTGACCCTCGTCCGCACGAAGGACGGCCGCGTCCTCAGCGGCCTCGCGGGCGAATCGGAACACTCGGTGAAAGTCGTCTCCGAAACCGGCACCACGATTGTCCCCCGCGCTCGAGATCGACCGCATGAAGCAGAGCGACCTCTCGATGATGCCCGAAGGGTTGCTGAACGGCCTGAAGGAAGCGGAAGTGGCCGACCTGATTGCGTACCTGCGCGACGAGCGCGCTGGGTGCCTCCTGGAAATGCCCAATGACCAAGCCCCAATGACCAACAAATGACCAAGCCCTAATGACGAATAGTCGCAGGCGTCCCGCGTGCGCCGTCGTCCGCTGTGTAAACCCGCGGATGGCATCTTCGGGAAGACGCCGATGCCATCGGCGGCTACACCCTGCCAACGCCGCGCACGATCCTTGGTCATTCGGTCATTGGTCATTTGTTGGTCATTCGGGTCTGGTCATTGTTTGAGCCATCGCTGTCCCGCTTGCTGATCCACCCTTCCTCCCCTCTTTTGCGTCCTTCGCCGTTTTGCGGTTCAATCGCCGCGCGAACCACGGAAGGGAAGTCTGCCATGCCGCCGCCGATCCGCACCCAGCCGCTTTACCTCTGCGCCCGGCCTCCAGAGCAGCGGGTCGACCGTCGTCTCGTGGTGCTTCCTCCAGCGGGCCGACATGGACGGCGTCTTCGACGCGCGCAACGACGTGCTGCCGGTCATCCCCGCTGTGCACTCGCCCAAGGCCTGGTGCAAGATCACGATCAGCAGTTTCCGCTACAGCGAGTTGGCGGCCCACTACGCGGACGACCGGTGGGCCGTCCACCCGCTGCTCGTCGTGCGCGACGTGCGGGCGGTGTTCAACTCGCTGCTCGGCAAACATTACGGCTCCAACGGCATCACCGCCGAGGAGCCGCCGCTGCGCGCGCGGCTGCGACAGTTCAAGGAAGACTACGACCTGTTCCGCGACCGCGGCTGGCCCGTCATCCGCTACGAGACGCTCGTGAAGGACGACCCGGAGCAAACCCTCCGCGCCACGTGCGACGCCATGGGGCTGCAGTTCGACGAGGGGATGCTCCTGGCCCAAGCGGAAGGAAGACTTCGCCGCACCCGCACACGGCTCCCCCACGTTCCGCGCGACGCTCGGCGCTGGCAACCTCCGCGCGCGTCGATCAACCCGAGAAGCTTGCCGACCTCAAGACCAAGGCCGTGCCGCCGGACGATCTCGACTGGATGGAACGGGAGTTCGCCGCCTTCAACCGCGACATGGGCTACCCGGAGCACGCAGCACCGCCTGCCGACGCCTAGACCTTCGACTCCCCACGCGCCCTCCCCCGCTGGGAGAACACCCGCCGCTACCGCAAGGGCCAGCGGCCGATCACGAAGTTCATCATGGCGGTGACGGGGAAGAAGCCGGAGGAGGAGCGGGAGTAGCGGCGTGTGCGCACGTGGAGTGGCCACCAGTCAGCAGGCCACTTATCCACAGATGCTCAGTGCCGCCTGTATGACAAGTCTTGGTAACAAAGCTGTCGACACGCCCTCGGAGTGGATCAGGTGCGAGAACGATATCTGCACAACTGCCCTGCACGGCAGCACGTGCACGCGGAAACTTCGTACTCCGTCAACAACGCCTGACCTTCCTCGGGCGAGCGTCTCAGGACGGATCCGCTGGTGACGGTTTCCTCGGCTGCGCGACTTGCTCGTCAAATTGCCGACACATCGTCTCGTAGATCAGCGGCAGCGCGTCCAGATCCTTCTCTTGCTTATCCTCGTAGATCTTGGCCGACGACTCGGCCGCCCGTTGCCGGCTCTTCCACCGGGCGATGCCCCTCTCGTTGATCTGGGCCCGCTCGCGGTAACGACGAAGCAGGTCGAGTTTCCATCGCCCGTCCACCTTTCGGAAGTGGAGCGTCGTGCCGCGCCCGCCGCCTGGGGCGAAGGGCATGGTCGCGGTGTCGCCATTTATGACGGGCTTGGCGGCCGCGATCGCGTCGCGCGTCACCGCGAGGGTTTTCTCGACGCCGCGGACGGCCTCGCTCTTCTCGTCGCCCGACACCGCTACGGCGGCACGGCGGAACATCCCGTATTCCGCCCTCATCGACATCACCATTTCCGTCGCGAACTGTCGCTCAAGGTGGGACTCGGCCACAACTGCCTCGACAGCGACGGAAGCAGCCGGCGCCGCGGTATCCATCGCCGCGTCGGCGGCGTCTCGGACCTGCTGTTCGTTCGACGCGCCGTCGGCCGGCCCCGCCGCGCGAGCGAACGACCCGAGGCCGAGCGCGACGCACATCACCAGCAAGGGCGGGAGTCGCCAACATCGCATAATGCTTCCTCGAACTTCGAAAAACAACGAACCACTCGGCAACGCCAGCGACGAGAACGGATAAGTTCCGCGTGCAGCGTATCGTCCGCAAGGGAGCGGTAGCAAGCCGCGGGGGTCACGCGACGAGAACTCCCCAACCCGAGATCCCTCGTCGCTATCGCTCCACGGCAAGACGGTCCACGCCACGCGCAAAGCGCGCAGGTGACGGCCCCCCGAGTCGCATCCGCAGATCTGGTTGATCGATCCGGTCACGCCGGCCGATTATTTCAGCGTCGCCAAATACTCCACCAGGTTCCGCATGTCGCGGCGGCTGAGGGTCTTGCTGATGTCGGCGGGCATGGCGCTCTGGCCGCCGCGGCGCTTGTCGATGTCCTTGGTCTTGATCGTGTGCGGGCCCTTCTCGGGGACGTCGACGACGACCTCGTCCTTCGTCTCGGACTTCAGCACGCCGGTGACGACGTCGCCGCCCTTCTTCAGGCGGACGATGACCGTCTCCCAGCCGGGCGCGATATGCTTCTGCGGGTAGAGGATCGACTCCAGCAGGTACTCGCGCGTCTGCTTGCCGCCGATGCCGGCCAGGTCGGGGCCGGCGTTGCCGCCCTGCTTCTCGACCGCGTGGCACTTCAGGCACGAGACGTCGGCGCGCTCGAGGAAGACCTTCTTGCCCGCCTCGACATCGCCGCCGACGAGCACGTCGGGGTACGCGGCCACGCCCTCCTTGGCGTCGCGGGCGTCGCGGAACTGGGCGATCTTCTTGTCGAGGAACTGCTTCTGCCGCTTGTCGGCGGCCTCGATGAGGTCGAGTTGCAGCTCGACCGGCCACTGGTTCGCGACGAGCTTGTCCAGCGCCGCCGAGAGGACCTGGTCGGCGTTGGCGCCGCCGTCATGCTCCGTGGCCGACGGGGCGTTGCCGAGGGCGGCCAGCGCCACTTGAAGCTCGGGCACGCCCATCTCCGGCTTCACCAGCACGTCCTGCAGCAGCTTGATGCCGTCCGGCAGCTTGCCGGCGAGGCGGATCGCCTCGAGGCGGACGGGCAGGTCCGGGTCGGCCAGGCCGGCGCGGATCGCCTCGGTCGCGCGCGGGTCGTTCGCCGACGCCAGCGCCGCCATCGCCGCCGCCCGCACCTGCGAGCCGAGTTGCTTCGACGACGCGAGTTGCGTGAGCACGGCCGGGTCGTCGATGCCGAGGATCGCGACGAGGCGGGCGGCCTCGGCGCGGATCGTGTCGGGGGCGGCCTTCAGGATCGCGGCCACCGCGGGCGTGGCGGCGTCGCGGGCGATCTTCGGGTCGCGCTCGGGCAGCGGCCGCCAGAGGCCGACGATGTGGTCGCGGCCGGGCACGCGCTGCCACGACGCGAGCATGCGCAGCGCGTCGACGCGGTAGAACTCGTTCGCCCCGTCAGTCGACGCGTACCGCGCCAGCCGCTGCGCCGCCTCGGGGGTGCCGAGGCGGTAGTTGGCGTTGAGCACGCGCATCAGCACCATCTCGTCGCGCTTCGTCTTCTGCGCCAGTTGCGGCTTCTCGAGTTGTGCGGCCAGCGCGGGCATCGCCGCCTCCACCGGCTCGTCGTTGATCGCGCGGGCCGCCTCGAGCACGACGTTCGGGTCGGCGTCGTCGAGGAAGCGGGCGATGGCCTCGTGGTTCAGCCGCCGCAGCGCCAGCAGCACGCCCATTCGGACGGCGGGCGAGTCGTCCCTGGCGATCTTCAGCAAGGCCGACGGGTCCTTCGCGCCGACGCCGGTCAGCGCCATCACGCCGGCGTGACGGAGGTAGGCGTCGCGATCGTTGTTCTCGCGGAGGAGCGTGGCGATCTGCGGCACGCAGTCGGGCCGGGCGATCTTGCCCAGCGCGTGGGCCGCGAACGCGCGGACGCGCGAGCTCTTGTCGGCCAGGAGCGGCACGAGGCCGTCGTACGCGTCGGCGACGCGCGCGTCGCCGAGCCCCTTGGCGGCCTGCGCCCGGACCTCGTCGTCGGCGTCGTTCAGCAGCGCGATTGCCGGGGCGAGGATCTTCGCGTCGCGGCGGCCGAGTTGGCCGAGGCCCCCGAGCGCGTGGAGGCGGGTTGATCGTCCTTCTTGGCCGCGATCGTCGCGAACGTTTCCGCCGACGCGAACCGCCATCGCCAGAGCAACCGCGCTTCTGCGGCGCGCGCATGTCGCGGTGGGCGAGTAGGCGTCCCAGTTCCAACGACATCGCGCCTGCTCGAAAGCTTTCCCCAGCCATCAACTCGGCCGTCTGTAGCTTCATCGATCGGGTCCTTCGCCGACGCCTCGTCGTAGAGGTGGTAGAAACCAGCCCTTGCCGGGCAGTTCCCAACCCTCGGTCCAGTCGGAGAAGTAGACGCCGCCGTCGTAGCCGAACTCGACGTCGGTCGGCAGGCAGTCCCAGATGAACTCCTCGGCCGCCATCTCGAACGTAGCCCCTTGGGGGTGTTCTTGATCGTAGATGCCGCTGCCGGTGCCGCCGCGGAAGTCGGCGAGGAGGAAGCGGTTCTCCCATTTTTCCGGCATGCCGGTGCCGGGCGTGTAGGCGAGCCCCGACGGCCCGGCGGCGGGGGAGGATCGCCAGCGGCAGGAGGCGGTAGAAGATCGGCGCTCGTCTGGCGGGGCGGGCTGCCAGATCATTTCGGAGTTCCACGGGCCGCGGGTGCCGGGGAACTCCTGGTGCTGGTAGCCGATGCGGCCGGAGTCGCCCCCTCGACGACCTGCACCCAGCGGGCCTTGTCGCCGCCGTCGGGTTGTTGTCGCCGGTGAAGAGGTTGCCGTACTGGTCGAACGCCGTTCCTGCGGGTTACGCAGGCCGGTGTGGACGAGTTCGAGGTCCGAACCGTCGGGGTTGCAGCGGAGGACCGCGCCGTGGTCGGGGTTGGAGATCGGCTTGTTGTCGACACTCTCATCGATATGGACGCCGCGGTCGCCGACGCTGAAGTAGAGCTTGCCGTCGGGGCCGAAGCGCAGGCCGTGCAGGTCGTGGCCGAGGTAGGCGTATCGCACGCCGTAGCCGGTTTGGAGCGCCTTCTTCACGTCGGCGACGCCGTCGTTGTCGTTGTCGCGCAGGAGGTAGAGGCTGGGGACGTTGGCGTAGTAGACGTCGCCGTAGCGGGCGAGCACGCCGCTGGCGACGCCGTCCTCGAGGCGGTTGTCGCCGGCGGTGAAGACGCTGTCGAAGTCGGCCTTGCCGTCGCCGTCGCGGTCCTCGATGAACTTCAGGCGGTCGGAGGCGATTTCCCACTTCTTCACGCCCTCGGCGCCGAGGCGCTCGGTGACCATCTGCCGCCGCATCGCCAGCGTGCGGCTGGCGGTGTCGGCGTCGAGCCAGTCCATGCGCTCGCGGATGTCGAGCACGCCGCCCTTGAAGCGGTACGTCTCGACGACGTAGAAGCGGCCCCGCTCGTCGATGTGGAACGCCACCGGGTTCGCCAGCCGCGGCTCGGCGGCGAACAGGTCGACCTTGAACCCGGCGGCCGGGCGGAACCGCGAGATCACCTGCTGCCCCTCGTCGCTCGCCGGCTCGACCTTCGGCTGCCACGGCTTCTGCCCCGACTTTTCCGCCGCCGCCGGCGCGGCGGCGCGGGCCGCGAGGGCGACGGTCAGCAGGCACAGGAGCGAGGCGCAGGCGGGGAGGAACGACGTGCGAAAGGCGCGGTTCGGCATGGCCGAAATGGTAGCGACGGGCACCGGCGGAGGGAAGTTGGGAAAGAGGCCCAAGGGCGGCCGTTTCAAAGGAGTTGAAACTCGTGATCGACCTGCCCTCGCTGGGATCGCCCGCCGACGCATCGACCGCGGAGTACCGGCGACTCTGGCGTCACATGGCCGAGCATTGAACGCCGAAAGCCCGATCGGTTTCCCGGGTGCAAGACGCAGTTCCAGCCGGGCCGAGAGGGTCGGCCGTCGATCGCACGTTCCCGATGCGGCGCGCCTCGGGAAGAATGTCGCCATGGCAAGTGAACAAGATCATCCGACGCAGGGCGTGCCTCCCGGCACGCTGGCCGCGGGCGCGGGGCGGGGCGGCGTGCTGCTGACGGGGAACATCCTCGCCGCCGCGGCCGTGTTCGCCGCGGGGCTCGTGCTGGCCAGCGCGGTCCTCACGTGGGGGCTGTGGCGGGCGGCCGGGCGGCTGGAGTCGGCGGTGCAGGCGCACGGCCAGCGCGTGGAGGCCGCCGCCGCCGGCGGCGTGGGCGAGCCGATCCGCGGCGCGATGACCGGCTTAGCCAGGTCCGTCGACGGCCACGCCGGCGCGTTACGCGAATCGGGTCAGGCGCTCGCGCACCCGCAGGTCACGATGCAGGGGCCGGTGCCGATCCAGCAACCGGTGCGCATCCAGGGCACCGAGGGCGAGAACACGCCGCTGACGGTCGAGGCGACGATCGGGAAGTAGTGCGGATAGGGCCGGCGGCGCGGACGGGCGGCGTTCGCCCGCGGCGTCGCAGCGTTGTATTTGTCGAGAGGGCGTCTCCGGCAGACCACGCGGCCGATTCCTCCGACGTCGTACTGAGCGAATCCAATGCTTTTCGTAATTGAAGGTTGGATGCGACCAACAGCAGGCGCGGGCGGCGGCGGCGGCGGCGGCGCGTCACGCGGCCGGCGGACTCGTACTTGGACCTTCCCGCCGCTCTAGGTGCGCGACGATCGTCGCAATGTGCCGCGCCGTCGCGCCCTTGCCGGCGCGGACGACGTCCTGCGCCTTCGCGCCCAAATCCGCCGCCGCGGCGGGCGAGGCGAGTAGCTCAGACATCGCCGCGAACAGGTCGTCCTCCCCCGCCACTTCACGCATCGCGCCGGCTGCGCGGAAGCGGGACATCACGTCGGCGAAGTTTCCGGTGTGGGGGCCGACGATCACGGGCTTGGCCAGCGCGGCGGGTTCAATCATGTCCGAGCCGTGCTGGCGCGGGCCGAGGTCGACGAGCGTCCGGCCGACGAAGACGATCGTGGCGAGGCTGTAGAACTTGCGGAGCTCGCCCATCGTGTCGCCAAGGAGGACGGGGATCATTTCGGATTTTGGATTTCGGATTGCGGATTTCACGCTGACGGAGCGGCGGATGAGGGGGAAGCCTGATTGCTCGATCAGCGTGGCGACTTCGTCGAAGCGTTGGGGGTGGCGCGGGATGATCGCGAGGTGGAGCGTCGGGTGCGTGGCGAGCAGGCGGCCGTAGACGCGGAGGACGATCTCCTCTTCGCCGGGGCCGGTGGAGCCGCAGACCCACAGCTGTTCATTTGGGCGCAGGTCGAGCGCGTCGGCGAGGGCGCGGTCGCCTTCGATTCGGTCGGCGACGTCGGCGGTGTCGAACTTCATCGTGCCGGTGACGCTCACGCGGGCCGGGGGAACGCCGAGTTCGATGAAGCGCTCGGCGTACGCCTCCTCCTGCGCGCAGACGGCGGCGAGGCGGCGGAACATCGGGCGGACGAGCGCGCGGCCGCGGCGGTAGTTGCGGAAGCTCGACCCGGTCAGCCGGCCGTTGACGAGCACGACCGGCACGCCGGCCCGCTCGCACTCGCGCACGAAGTTGGGCCACACCTCCAGTTCCATCAGCACGACCACGCACGGCCGCAGCGCCGCCAGCACCCGGCGGATCGCGCCGCTGAAGTCGAGCGGGTAGCGGATGACCGTCACCTTCGGGTCGGCGCCGTAAAGCTCGCGGCCGCGGGCGAAGCCGGTGTCGGTGGTGGCGCTGACGATGAACCGCAGCGCGGGGTCGCGCTCGGCCAGCCCGCGCACGAGCGACCGCGTGGCGTTCATCTCGCCCAGGCTCACCGCGTGGATCATGACGGCCGGGCCGGTGGCGTCGCGGGGGGCGTCATCGATCCCCGTGCCGCGGCCCATCCGCTCGCGGAACGCCTTGAACACTTTCCGACGCGCCGACGACTTCACGAGCCAGAAGGGGGAGGCGGCGCCCAACCCAAGGGCGTAGGCGATGTCGTAGGCGTTGGGCATGGAATCGAAGGATGAAGGAGGAAGGCGGAAGGATGAAAGGGAAACGGGAGCCCGCCGTGTGGTGAAAACTGCTGCTCTTCCCGGATAGGCGAAGTTCCTGTGGCTGCTCTTTCGAAACGCTCTCTTTTTGCCGCCGATGGGGCACCGATGGACACCGATTCTTCAGATCATCGGTCGAAATCGGTGCCCCATCGGTGGCTGGATCACGACTTCAGCCTGAGCAGAACCAAGGCCATCCCGTCACCCTTCCGTCTTCTCCTTGTTCGTCCGGTACAACCCGTGATCGCGGATGTAATCGACGACGGCGGGCGGGGTCATGAAGTCGATCGAGCGGCCGGCGGCGACGCGGGCGCGGAGGTCGGTGGCGCTCATCTCGATCTGCGGGGCGGACACCACCCGCGCCTTGAGGTGGCGGTACGCCTCGGGCAACGTCTGCCAGTCGAACGTCCACCCCGGCCGGGCCATCAGCACGAAGTTCACCTCGCGCATCAGCGCCTCGGGCTGGTGCCACTGCGGGAGGATCTTCGCCATGTCGGCCCCGATGAGCCAGCTTACTTCGTCCCACCCTTGGCTCTTCAACTGGCGGGCCGTGGTGAGGGTGTAACTCGGGCCCTGACGCGTCACCTCTACGTCCGATACGGCGAATTTCGCCGTGCCCCGGACGGCGAGGCGGCACATTTCCAATCGGTGCGTTGGATCTGCGATCTGACTCACGTCGGACTTGTGCGGCGGTTGGGCGGACGGTATCAGGAGCACGCGGTCGAACCCCGCCCGCTCCGCCACCGCCCGCGCGCAGATGAGGTGGCCGTGATGCACGGGGTTGAAACTGCCGCCGAAGCAAAGGGTGGACATCGCGACCTTCTGTGTCTGGGATTACGTACAGATTTGGGTGTAACGATGGTATCAGTCTTGCCGACGCGGCATCAACTCAACCGGGTACGGCCCGCCGGTTAGATACGGGTGTGAGAAAGTGTCCAGTGAGTATGGGGACGGGGCGGCGGGCCGAGCAATCGCTACAACCCGGCATCCAAAAGAGACTTACGACGCGAACATTTGGACACCATCGGCGTACCATAAAAGCCGATCGCACGATTCTCGTAGAATGGATTGTGGGTCAACGAAGTTCAGCTGTTAGACAGAAAGAGAGGCCAAGAATGGCCGCGACGACTACGACAACCCGGACCGCCAGCCGCCCCGCCACCGCCGCCGCCACTCCGGCGGACAAGGTGCGCTCGGCGCCGGTGCCGCGGGTGCTCCGCCAGCGGGTTGAGCCGCTGCTGGAAGAGAATTACGCCCATATGGAGAGCGAGGCGTTCAAGCAGAAGAACATCGAGCGCGAGCTGTTCGAGCTGCCCGAGCCGCAACTCCCGCTCACGAGCTGGTACCAGCCGACGCGCGACGAGGCGATCGACGAGACGATGTCGCACGCGCCGCAGCTCATGAAGGGCGGCGAGGAACGGATCATGTTCCTGCGCTACAACTTCTGCAAGCGCAAGCTGAGCAAGCTCCAGGCGCAGATCCAGAAGGACGGCCTGACGAGGGAGCGCGGCGAGCTGTTCATGGAGTGGCACCGCCGCTACGAACACTACCGCGAGTACCTCGTCCGCACGAACCTCGCGCTCGTGCTGGCGATGGCCAAGCGGACGCGGCTGGGTGACGTCGACTTCGCCGAGGTCGTGAGCGAGGGGAACATGGCCCTGATCCGCGCGGTGGACAAGTTCCAGGCGGACCGCGGCTTTAAGTTCTCCACGTACGCCTGCCGGGCGATCCTCAAGGCGTTCAGCCGCACCGCGCTCAAGAGCAGCCGGCACCGCACGCGGTTCCCGGTGGAGTTCGAGCCGGACATGGAGAAGAGCGACTGGTCCGACCGCAAGCGCGACGCGGTCGAGGAGGACTGCATCGACGAGCTGAAGGCGATCGTCAACCGCAACCTCGCCGACCTGAGCCAGGTCGAGGAGACGGTGATCCGCCGCCGCTTCAACTGGAACAGCGAGGACGAAAGCTCGCTGACGCTGGAAGAGGTCGGCCAGATCATCGGCGTCACGAAGGAGCGGGTCCGCCAGATCCAGAACAAGGCGCTGGCCAAGATCCGCATCGTGATGGAGGACGGCGTGCTCCGCACGAAGCCCAAGACCGAAGACGAGGTCGGCTCCGCCCGCGAATCGGCCGACTAACGGCCGGTGACAACCGAAACGAGGGGAGCGGAAGAAGTCGAAAGGCTTCTTCCGCTTTCTTTTTGCGCGGGGATGATCGGGAGGGACGTGTTCTGAACTTACGGATTCCCAAGATGTCCGTCGGAAACGGCGCACCCCCTCGCCACGCGATTCAAAGACACGGTTTCCGGGGATCGATCCACTGGTAGGTTAGCACGCGCTGCACGTCGTCATCCCCAGGGGAGCGGAAGCGACCAGAGGGATCTCGGGCTGGCGAGAAGCGTGTGTCCGACCCAAGATTCCTCGTCGCTGTCGCTCCTCGGAATGACTTGGGAGCAACGGGCGCGCGTGATGTGCTCACGTCGACCGCTGGTGGCATGACCAAGTGGCTGATCACGCCGCCCGCGGCGCGAACCGCGTGAGCTTTTCCGGCAGGTGTTTGATGCCGCGGCGCATCGCCTTGCCGACCGCGTACTGCATCGACAGCTCAAACCGCTGACGCACCTTTTCGTCCGGCTCGACGCCAAGGCGTCGCATCTCGTCGAGGGCCCAGGTCCAGGCGTGGAATTCCTCCTCGCACCGTTTCTTGTACCGGTCGAAGCCGATCACGTGATGGCCGACCTCGTGGAGGAAGATCGAGAGGCTCAGCGGCGTCTTGGGGTAGGGGGATTCGATCCAGTGGATGACCTGCCCGTTGTCGTACGTCACCTGCCAGGCGCAGCCGCTCATGCTGCGGCGCCAGCGGCGGACGCGGACGCGGTAGCGGGCCTTGGTCTTGCGAACGATCGTGTCCAAATCCGCCGCCATCGCAGCGGTCGTATCGACACGCCGCGCGCGGCTCGTGAAGGCATACTGGAACACCGTCTCCTCCCTCGCCGGGACGCCCCCCGCCCCCGAAGCCGCCGGGCCGGACGAGGTCCGGGAACACCCGCGGCGGCGAGGCTGCAAGCATGTTCCGGGCCGCGCCAGCGACCGCGCCGGCCCCGCCCCGCCGACGCATCGCGGGCAGCGCCGGATCCGCGCCCGCGTCCGGTAACGGCGCGGCCGGGCGTGCGGCGGGTCGCGGTTATCATGCGCGGCCATGCCGCCGGTCGCGGCAAGCGTACAGCCCGCCCCCTTCTCGCCGCTGATCTTCGGGTGCCTGCTCGTGGTGCTCGGCGTCGACCGTAATGTACTGGCTGCTCGTCCGCCGCTGGACGTCGCGGCGGCAGTGGGTGTCGCTGGCGGAATGGGCGCGGCAGTCGGGCTTCCACGTCGGCGGCGGCCGTCGCGCGCCGGCGGCGGTGACGCGGACGTGCTGCGCCGCCGTTCGACGTGCTCGGCGGCGACTGCGTCGCCGTCCGCAGCGAACTCACGAGTGGGCGCACCACGATCCTTTCAGATCCAGCCACCGTCCGACGCCGACGCCGTCAGCGCCATCGACGACGACCGCAACGCCCCTGCCTCACCACGTGCTCGTCCGCCGGATCGAAGCCGAGTGGCCCCCGTCGGCCCAGGCCCCGCCGGGCGCGGGACGTGAGCTTGCTGGACCTGTTCTCGCTGGCGAGCTTCCTCTCATGGGGACGAACCAGCGGTTCGTCGTCTTCGGCACCGACTCCACGGCCGCCGCGCCAAGCGCAATCGTCCACGCGCTGCTGCCGCAGGACGTCGGCCTGCTCCTGCACGGCCAGCACCTGTTGCTCGACTTTCGAGCCGCCCGTTCGACGGCCTTGAGTTCACGCGGATGCTGACGCCTTCGCCGACCAACTCGAACCACCCGCCGGGGTACCCCGGCTGGACGCGTCGGATCGGTAAGCGGACCGCAAGACCTCATGTAAACTTACTGCACGGACGGAACCGGGGACCCGCGCGCACAAGCTGCACGGCGTTCTCAGACGCTACACGGTGGCTCACTCACTGTCCTAGCGGTTGTGGGGTGAGTTCAGCTGGAACTCGCGCACGACCTGTTCCACGAGTTCGTTCAGCCGGGCGGGGTCGTCGTACGCGCGTCGGTAAGGCTGCCGCTGTTGTCGGATGGCCGCACCAAGGTCCGCGAAGAACGCGTTCCAGTCCGCCGAGCCGGTGCCGGCGATTTTCACCCCGCCGGACGGTTGTAGATCGCCTCGTTCTTGCCGCCCGGCGCGTCGTCGATGTTGAACGGCGGGCGTTTCGCCACCGCGACCAAGCGCTTCTTCCCACCACCGGTCCTGGTCGAGGTGGTCGAGAACCACGCGCTTGACCATGCCGAAGTCGATCGGTTCCCCATTGTCCGGCTCCCGTTTGATCGAATCAGCCGCCGTCGCCCGGGGCCGCGGCGTCGGCCGGATGGGCGGCGTCTGAACTGTCGCGCGGGCGACTCTCCAGCGGCACGCCCGCCTTCACCGCCTCCACAGGCGGGCCGTCGGGCGAGCCGGCCTTGGCGTCGGCCTCGGTGCCGACGCCGCTGAGCACGTCCTCGGCGGCCTTGTCGACCGGGACCTGCGTCTCGCGCCGCCAGGGCGCCGTCGACCTTGCAGAAAGGCGTGACGAGCGACTCGGTGAAGCACCTCCCTGGCCGCGTCCCACGCGCGGACGGCCACCGTGCAGAGACCCGGGCTGACCGTGATCCAGTTGTAGGCGTTGGGCTCCCCTCGCCGGCGGGTGCTGGTCGCGGTGCCGGCTTTGGATCGAGAGGATCGACCGCTTGGCCGACTTGTAGTGCGACCGCAGGTCGTCGTGGTAGGCCAGGTGCAGGTGCCCGGCCAGCAGCAGGTCCACGCCGCACGCCTCGAGCTCGTCGATGTACGACTCGCCGCGCACGATCACGTCGGCGTCCGGCTCGCGCGGGGGCGGGACGAACGGGTGGTGCGTGACGACGACGCGCACGACGTCCTCCGGCAGCGGGCAGACGCGCAGCTTCACGTCGAGCAGTTGTTCCTCGGAAATCCACCCGCTCTTGTGCGTGAACGATCGGGCGGTGTTGATGCCGAGGACGAACAGCTCCTCGTCCTGGTAGCACGGCCGCAGGTCGCGCGTGATGTGCTTCGTGTAGTTGCCGAGCGGGAAGAAGAACCGCCGGACGACGTCGAACATCGGGATGTCGTGGTTGCCCGGCACCACGAGCTGCGGCTTGGGCAGCCGCCGCATGAACGCCGCGGCGTCCCGGTACTGCCCCGGCCGGGCGCGCTGCGTGAAGTCGCCGCTGACGACGAGGAGCGTCGGCTTGCGCGACTCGAGGTCGGCGGCGAGCCCCTCGAGCACCGGCGGGTCGATCCGGCCGAAGTGCAGGTCCGAGATGTGCGCGATCGTTCTCATGCGGTGGCGACGAGGCTTAATATTCGACGGGTGAACGGGTGAACGGGTGAGCGGGTGACGACGGTCGCGCCGCGCATTCGGCGCGACGGGCCGCACGCGCCGTCGCGGTTCGGTCCGCTCGATCGCAAGCGCGGCCCTTCGGGCGGCGGCTAGACGCGGGGAGGCCGGGCGTCGGTTCCTGGCGTCGTCGTCGCGTGCTCAATTGATCCCCCTTCACGACGCGGCGCCCGTCGCACTCGCTTCATTTGCCGCCCCGCCCGCCGGTGCCGTCGCGCCCTCGTCCGCCCGGCGCTCGACCGGCACGATCACCTTCAGGCCGCCCTTGCGCACGCGGTAGTGCAGCGGCGTGCGGAGGTCGGTCACCTCGCCGTCGATCGAGACGCGGGCATGGCGGTTGGCCGTGTCGAGCACCACGTCGCCCAGCGCGAGCGACTCGAAGCCGCGCGCCGTCCGCAGCTTGCCCAGCGCCGCCTGGACGATCAGCCAGAGCAGCCCGAAGCGGCCGGTGGCCCGCGCGAGGTAGATGTTGAGCAGGTTTCGGTCGGGGAAGCTGACGTTCTCGACGCCGAACACCTCCATCTGGTGCGCGTTGTTGCAGACGATGACCGACGGCGTCACGCGGCGCATCGTCGTGTCGCCGAAGCTCAGCCGCACGCTCATCACCGGCAGCACGCGCATCACGCGGACGAACGCGACGAACATCGCGACGAACTTCTTGCGCCCCAGCACGTCGCGCTGGGCGTCGCGGTGCTTCACGACGAGCGGGTGGAGGCCGATGCCGGAGAAGTTCAGGAAGATCTTGCCGTTGACCTCGCCGACGTCGAGGTCCTTCTCGGTGCCGCCGGCCAGGGCGGCGACGGCGGCGTCGAGGTCGAGCGGGATGCCGAGTTCCTTGGCGAAGTGGTTGTGCGTGCCGAGCGGCAGCACGCCGAACGCCGTCCCCGTGCCGGCCAGCGCGCCGGCGATCGTGTTGAGCGTGCCGTCGCCCCCGCCGCCGACGACGACGTCGACCTGCCGCGCCACCGCGTCGGCGACCGTGCGCTCGAGGTCCTTGCCATCGACGCTCCGCACCTCGACGTCCGCCCCGGCCGCGGCGAAGCCCGCGCGGATGCGCTCTGGCTCGTCGCCGGTCTCCGACGCCGCGAGCGTCCCCGCCGCCTGGTTGAGCACCACGAGCACCTTCATCCGAGCGGGAGCGTACGCCGGAAGAGCGTCCGCGTGAACGGGCGATTTGATCCCGGCGGCGCCGCGGTCGGTTCTACAGGGAAGATGCGGAGCGCGCGGACCAGACGCGAGTCGTGAAGACACTCCGCGCTTCGTGCCACCCCGTTGACAATGCTTGCCGAGTGGGTGGTAACCCTCCCCCGTTTAGCCGCCGCTCGCAGAGCGGCGCGTGGTCGGCGCATTAGGACGCGCCACGTGTCACCCGATGTCCTTCCCTTCGGCCACACCCTTGCTGGGGCCCGCGCTCATCGTCCCGCGATCGCTCACCCGCATCGCAGCGCCTTCCCCGCACCACGTCGCTCACGGGACGAACACGCGCAGCGCCCCGCGCCGGATCCGGTAATGCAGCGGCGGGGCGAGGCGCGTCACCTCGCCGTCGAGCGCGACCCGCAGCGTCTTCTTCATCGTCTCGATGCGAAGTTCCGAGAGGCACATTGACTCGAAGTCCCGCGCCTGGTCGAGCCGCCCCACCAGCGCCCGCAGCGCCAGCGCGAGCAGGCCGAGCCGGCCGGTGCGGTTGGCGAGGTAGAGGCTCAGTTCCCCCTGGTTCAGGCACGACCGCCCGCCGAGCGAGAACGATTGGATCTGGTACCAGTTGTTCCCGACGAACACGAACGGCGTCGTGCGACGGACGGCCCGGTCGCCGGTGTCGATGACGACCTTCACGACCGGGTACCGCCGGAAGATCGACAGTGCGGCGAGGAGCATCGCCAGCCACTTCCCGTAGCCGAGCCGCTCCTGCCCGCGCTCGCGCTTGCTGACGATGTGCGGGTAGAGGCCGATCGAGGAGTTGTTCACGAACGCCCGGCCGTTGACGTCGCCCACGTCGACCGCCGCCGTCCGCCCGGCGGCGATCACGCGGGCGGCGTCGGCGAGGCGCTGCGGCAGGCCCAGGTCCTTCGCGAAGTGGTTCAGCGTGCCCATCGGCAGCACGCCCAGCGGCAGGTCGGTGTCGACGACCGCGGCGGCGACCGCGTTGACCGGGCCGTCGCCCCCCGCCGCGACGATCGCGTCAAACCCGCCCGCCCGCGCCGAGCCGACGCTTGCGGCGAGGTCCACGTCGCCGAGCGACAGCAGTTCCGCCGTCACCCCCGCCTCGGCGAACGCCGCGGCGATCGCGTCGGGCGAAGCGTCGCCCGTGGCGGCCTTGCCGGTCCCGGCCCGGGCGTTGTGAAACACGCGCACCCGCATTGATCCCCACGCCCCGCTGCGCCCGCGAACCGTCAGGACGATTCCGATCGTCCCACCGAGAGGCGCCCCACGTCGATCGTCTGCTTTCCAACGCCGCGGGCGCATTCTGCGGGCGGGCCCCGGCCGCGCCTACCGGCAAACGGCCATCAACGGTGCTGGTGCGGATCGGGCGTGCGGAACTCGGGTTGGATGCAGCGTGAAAGCGGTCGCCGGATCTCTCGAACGTCCCAAGCCGTGAGCGGCGAAAGCACGATAGATCCGTGCCCCGACGCGACCGGAAAGTTCCGGCGCGCACTCGCCAGCAGGGCACGGCCGCTTTGGCGGCCATGTGGTCAGTCACATTCGGAATTCGGAATTCGCCTGACAGGAGAGATTTGAAGCACTGGCAGATGCGCCGAGAAGATGCCGCATCCCGTGGTGATCGGATTGGAAGATTCGAGCAGGATCTAACCGCGGCGGCGCCACAATTCTTGCCGTCCGCGCCTCGTCGTCGAGCGTCGCCTAGTTCGTCTTCGAGTCCACGACGTCCGACGACGCGTTGGAACCGGCGTCCTCGTGTCCCTGGTGAAAGCCGATCGCGCGATAGCCGGCCTCTTGGACCGACCGAATCAACTCCGGGATCGTCACGGCGGCGCGGTCGAACAGGACCGAGGCCTGCCCGCTCGGGAAGTCCACCTCCACCTCGTGGACGCCGGCGTTCCTCAGCAGCGCCTTCTGGATCGCGCCGCCGCACCGGAAGCAGTGCATCCCCTCGATGCGAATCAAGACGAACTGGTCACCGCTGACGTCCGGGGACATGGCTTTTCCTCCGCTGGCTCTGCCGATGTGAAATCATACGGTAGATCTCACCCCACGTTCTCCGCAACGCTAAAAGACTTCCCTAAGCGGCCGGCGGGCCGAGCCGTGCGCCGCCACGCGCAATTTGGCCGGCGTGACACGACACCCCTGACGATTTAGCGTCGATCGTGAGGCGACCTGGAATTATCGGACGTGCGGGCCCCGGATCAACGCCCGGAAACGCCATTGCGGCACTTCCGGGAAAATTTTCGAAACGGGCACGGTCTTTGTTCTACTGAAAAATATCACGGACGCGGCCCGAAACGGCCACGACCCTGAGCCGGGAGCCACGAGGCGAACGGTCCAACATAGCCCGCAAATTCCGACCCACCCCACACCCCCTTGAACCCCCGGGTCGGAACCCCATAGCCCGCAACAAACCCCGGCATCAGCCGGGGTTTGTTGTTTTATGGGGTGAAACATCGGCGCGGACCAAGCCTTCGCTGTGGAGCCCGCGATCGTCTGCTTCCACTCTTTAGTCGAGCTTCGACAATCGAGTCACGGCCGCTGAAGCGGCCGCGCCGCGCGTAGGAACTGTGGCGCCGATGACCCTGTCGCGCGTCGCCTACTGCGCGTCCCAGAGTGCCCGCCGAAACATGAAGCCGAACACGAGTTGGTTGTCGCCGAACCCCATCAGTTCCAGCAGGCGGTACATCACGCCGATCATCCAGCTCGTGAAGCCGGGCACGGTCCAGATCAGGAAGAAGTAGGCCATGAACAGCACGGTGCTCGTCGGCGGCGTCGTGAGCTTCAGCCGCTGCTCGGCCTTCATGTAGGGCGCGATCGCGCCGAAGCCGTCGAGCGGCGGCACGGGCACGAGGTTGAACAGCACCGCCAGGATCTGCAGCACCGCCATCGCGCCGCAGAAGATCTGGCCGTTGGTCCAGCTCGAGGGGTCGTACGGGTCGACCCACTTGAACGCCGGGTGCAGCGGCAGCGCGAAGCCGACGAACAGCAGCAGGTTCATCAGCGGCCCGGCGAGCGAAACGGCCGACTCCCAGTGCCGGCTGCGCAGCAGGTCGGTGCGGATGTACGTCACCCCGCCCGGCAGCGGGATGCCGCCCATCGCGAGGAAGACGATCGGCATGAGCAGGCTGAAGACCGGGTCGACGTACTGCAGCGGGTTGAGCGTGAGCCCGCCGCGCTCGCGGATCGTGTAGTCGCCGCCGAGGTGCGCGACGAGCCCGTGCGCGAACTCGTGGAGCACGACGCTGAGGATCCACCCGATCAAGACGGCCCAGAACAGCGGGCTGTTCCACGCGACACTGGCGGCCAATAGCATGCGTGCCAACAATAGGGGGTGCCGGCGCGAACGCAAACGAGGACGTTCGGGCGTCGTCTGCCCTCCCCCGCCGAACCGCCCGCAGCTTAGCGCACGCACCTGCGAAACATCGATGTTTGCGCTAAGGCGCGAGCAACGTTTTACTTCGCCCCGCCCCTGACTTAACCTTCGACCCGCCCATGCTCGTCCTGATCGATAACTACGACTCGTTCACGTACAACCTCGTGCAGAAGTTGGGCGAGATCGACCCGGCCCGCCCGATCAAGGTCTTCCGCAACGACAAGGTGACGGTCGACGAGGTCGAGGCCCTGAAGCCGACCCACGTCGTCATCTCGCCCGGCCCCTGCACGCCGCGCGAGGGGGGCGTGAGCAACGACATCATCCGCCACTTCGGCCCGAAACTGCCGGTGCTGGGCGTCTGCCTCGGCCACCAGTGCATCGGGTTCGTGAGCGGCGCCGAGGTGATCCGCGCCGACAAGCTCATGCACGGCAAGACCGACCTGATCCACCACGACGGCCGCACGCTCTACGCGGGCATGCCCCAGCCGTTCACCGCCACCCGCTACCACAGCCTCATCATCAAGAACGGCACCCTGCCCGCCGACTACGAGATCAGCGCCTGGACCGCCGCCGACGAGATCATGGGCGTCCGCCACAAGACCTGGCCCCTGGAGGGCGTGCAGTACCACCCCGAAAGCTTCCTCACCGAACAGGGCGAGCGGTTGCTGGCGAACTTTCTGAAGAAGTGAACCCCGTCGCACCGGCCGTTCACTTAATGGAGCCATGCTCCGATACCGCTGCGCCGCGTGCGTCCTCTGCTCGCGCTGCGGACCGCTGCTGGTCCCCGCCGTCCCGCGCCTCGAACCGGCCGATCAGCGCGCGGTCGATAGCATGTAGCAGCACATGCTCACCCGGCACGGCTATCGTGTTCCGATGACCACTCCCCACCGCGTCTTCCTCCTCTCCCCCGCCCACTGCGGCGGCAAGCGCGCGGGGTACCTGCTGAACGACGAGGCGCAGTTTCCTCTCGCGAAGAAGATTCGCACCCCCGGCGGCGCGCCGCTCGGCGAGGTGTTCGCCTTCCTCAGCGGCCTGTACTTCCGGGGCAAGCTCGCGTACGCCGCCGCGTTCGCGAGCCCGCCGGCGGGCGTGGGCGGCGCGTACGTCATCACGTCCAACCGCGGCCTGCTTTCGCCGGACACGGTCGTCACGCCCGCCGACCTGCGCGCCTTCGGCGGCGTCGACATCGACGCCGCCGACGCCCGCTACCGCGACCCGCTCGTGCGCGACGCCACCGCCCTCGCCGCCGCCGCCGCCGCCGGGCCGTCGGCCGAGTTCGTGCTGCTCGGCAGCGTCGCGACCGGGAAGTACGTCGACGTGTTGACCGGCGTCCTCGGCGACCGCCTGCGCTTCCCGGCCGACTTCGCCGGACGCGGCGACATGAGCCGCGGCGCCCTCATGCTGCGCCGCGTCGCCGCCGGCGAGGAACTGGCCTACGTCCCGATCGCCGGCGCCGCCCGCCGCGGCACGCGCCCGCCGAAGTTCGAACGACCGCCGGCCGGCCCAAGCCACGACGAACGCCGGTCCGACCCGTAGTGGCGACGCCCGCGTCCCGATCGACGCGCCGCGTCGAATCTCGCCGGTCGAGAGAAAGAACTTGTGGCTGCGCCACAACCGCGACGCAGGCGTCGCAACTACGAGGCACCCATCCAAGTGCAGGCACCGCCGCGCACTTTCGCAGTGCTCGTTTCGTCCCCGAACGCCGTGGGAGCTTGCTCCCACGGTTCCCCGAACTCTCAGGGACACACGGTTCCCGATGCTCTAACCGCCCGTCGCGCGGCGGATGGCGGTCTTGCCGAACTTGGCGTTGATCTGGTCGAGCGCGCGGTCGAGCTTGCGCTGCCGCTCGGCCGACGCGTCGGGGAACAGGTCGAGCTGCGACACGCCCCGGCTTAAGCCCCCGGCCGCGGCGCCGACGAGGCGCACCGGTTGGAACGCGCCCGCCGCCCAGCGGTCGAACTGGTCGCGGGCGGCGGACCAGAGCGCGGCGGTGGCGTCGGTCGGCTCGGGCAGCGTGCAGCGGCGGGTGACGGTCTGGAAGTCGCCGAAGCGGATCTTCACCGTCACCGTCCGCGCGACCAGCCCGTGGCGGCGGAGCCGGCCGGCGACCTGCTCCGACTGCTCGAGCAGCACGTCGCGCACGGCGGCCGGGTCGGCGAGGTCGGCGCCGAACGTCTGCTCCTGCCCGACGCTCTTGGCGTCGCCGTCGGGCACGACCGGCCGGTCGTCGACGCCGCGCGCCAGCCGCAGGTACCGCTCGGCGTCGTCGCCGACGCGCCGCGTCAGCACGTCGACCGGCGTCCGCCGCAGGTCGCCGATCGTCCGCAGGCCGAGCCCCTCGAGCTTGGCCGCGGTCTTGGGGCCGATCCCCCAGATCCGGGTGAACGGCAGCGGCGCGAGCATGCGCTCGGCCTCGCCGGCCCGCACGATCGTCAGCCCGTCGGGCTTCTCCAGGTCGC
>JAUJNJ010000027.1:0-1510 GCA_030448225.1 Phycisphaerae bacterium | reverse complement strand
CGCTCGGCCTCGCCGGCCCGCACGATCGTCAGCCCGTCGGGCTTCTCCAGGTCGCTGGCGAGCTTCGCGAGGAACTTGTTCTCCGCCACGCCGACCGACGCCGTCAGCCCCGTCGCCGCCCGCACGCGCGCCTTGAGCTGCCGCGCGATCTCCTCGGCCGGCCCGAGCAGGCGGAGGCTGGCCGTCACGTCCAGGAACGCCTCGTCGATGCTCAGCGGCTCGATCAGCGGCGTGAACGACTCGAAGATCGCGAACACCCGCTCCGACACCTCGCGGTAGCGGCCCGACCGCACCGGCTGCACGGCCGCGTGCGGGCAGAGCCGCCGCGCCACCGACATCGGCTGCGCCGAGTGGCACCCGAACGGCCGCGCCTCGTACGACGCGGCCGCCACGACGCCCCGCGGCCCGTCGTGCCCGACGAGCACCGGCCGGCCCCGCAGGGCGGGGTCGTCGAGCTGCTCGACCGACGCGAAGAACGCGTCCATGTCGACGTGGAGGATGGCGCGGTCGGCCGGCGTCACCTGACCCGGGATTGTACGGCGGGGCGGGCTGGGCCGGGGTTCGAAACGTTTGGGCGCGCCAGCCCGACAGGGCGGCAGCACCCTCTGGGTAGCATGGGCGAACACGGAGTTCGTCCGGTCCGCGGCTCTGGTCCGCTCTCCCCCCGGGAGTTGTCCAAAAATGCCGGGTCGCCTACGAATCCGCCGACCTGCCCAAAAATCACTTCGCCAGGGTCGACTCCGTCCCGCACTCTGGGCAGCGGTCAGGCGAGGCGCGGAGGTCGTAGCCGCACGACGCGCAGAAGCCCGCATCCCGCCGAGCCGTCGCCGCCTCATACTTGTGGAGATAGGCGAAGCACAGTCCCACCACACCACCCGCAAACACGGACAGGACGACCACAGGAAAGTAGTCCGCCCAGGTATGGGGGCGACTGAGGGGCGGCATCAAAAAAGATAGAAAGCCAACCGCAGTCACGGCGGCGGCGATCACCCCTGCGAATAGTGGTTCGAGCCGCTTTAGCACGCCGGCATGATACCCGCCTACCATCCCCGATCCGCCACGCCCGCCAACGCGAGAAGTCCGCTCGACCGAGCGGTGCCGGGAGAGGTGGAAACAACCCCTCGGCCACCCGCTCGCTTTTCAACGTTTTTCCCGCCGCCTACACTGCGGGCCCGAATGCACCCTCGTGGCAAACCCAAAGTAGAAGCAGGGACGTTCCCCGCGCCGCCGGCGCGCGTCCGCCCGCCAGCCCGCTTACCGGACTTGTGCCCGTGCCGCTAGAGTTCCGCTGGGTCGACGACGCCGACGACGCTGACGCGATGGACCGGGTCGCGCTGGCCCGGCACCGGGCCTACGCCCCGGCCGCCCGGGACCTGCCCCGCTTTCGGGACCGCCTCCGGTCCGACCCGCGGGCCCAACCGGGCGACTGGCTGCTGGCCGAGTTGGACGGCGAGCCGATCGGGACGGCCACCAGTTTGTCGATGGCCACCTGGGCCCGCGGCGGGCACGC
>JAUJNJ010000188.1 GCA_030448225.1 Phycisphaerae bacterium | reverse complement strand
GCCTCCGAACGCCACGCCGACGACGCCCGGTGACACCGCCGGGTCCGCGGCAAGCGCCGCGGCGGCACGGCGGGCACGCGGCCGTCCGCGAGCGAGAGGGGCGCGAGCCGGGCGCCGCGGGACCTCTAACGAGGTGATCGATGTCGACCCGCCCCACCCAATACTCGTCCCCCCGCACCGCGGCCGCCGCCGCCGCCGCCGCCCGCCGCCGCGGCCCCGCCGCGGCGTTCACCCTGATCGAGATCATGATCGTGGTGATCATCCTGGGGATCCTGGCCGCGATCGCGGTCCCGCAGATGACCGTCGCGTCGACCGAGGCCCGCGAGACGGTCCTCCGCGACGAGCTGCGCCACATGCGCGGCCAACTGTTCATCTACCGCACGCAGCACTACGACGTCTCGGCCGGCTACCCGAACGGCAACACGGCCGCCACGCCCGACGAGGCGACGCTGCTGGACCAACTGACGAAGCACACGAGCGTGGCCGGCGCGGTCAGCGACACGGCGTCGGACGTCTACAAGTACCCGCCGTACCTCGTCGAGGTGCCGGTCAACCCGCTCAGCAAGAAGAACCGCGTGTGGGTGGTGGCGGCCGGCGACGCGATGCCGGCGGCCGACGAGACCCAGCCGTACGGCTGGATCTACAACCCGCAGACGAACCGCATCGTGGCCAACCTCGAGGGGTCGGACCTGCGGAACGTCCCGTTCGCGAACTACTGAACCACCGACACGCGCCCCGACGCCCCGCGCACCGCGGGACGCCCGCGTGCCGCCCAACGGAGGAAACCGATCATGAACAACGTGAACCACCGCCTGCTCGTGTCGATCGTCGCGCTCCAGGTCCTGACGCTCGCCAGCCAGTGGACCGGCAGCAGCAGCTCGACCGCCAACGCCGCCCGCGGCGAGATCCCCGACCCCGGCGCCCGGCAGATGCAGATGGTCGACGAGCTGAAGCAGATGAACGCGAAGCTCGACCGCCTCGTCGGTGTCCTCGAGGGCGGCAAGCTTCAGGTCACGACCGTTTCGGCCGATCCGAAGAAGTAAAAGAGTGGGGGAGTGGAGAGTAGGGGAGTGGGGAGCAGGGCGACCGTAGGAACACAGCTATGTTTTCTTCACACCCCACCCCCCACGCTCCACTCCCCACTTCTTGCCGGGCGCGTCGCGCGTTCACGCTGATCGAGATCCTCGTCGTGGTCGTGATCCTCGGGCTGGCGTCGGCGGTGATCGTGCCGCAGATCAGCTCGCGGGACGACCTGAAGGTCTCGTCGGCCGCCCGCACGCTCGTGGCCGACCTGATCTACGCGCAGAACATGGCGATCACGAAGCAGCAGATGTACTACGTCCGCTTCGATGCCGCCAACGAGCGGTACACGGTGCTGTCGGCGGTGTCGCCCGACACGATCGTGACGCACCCGATCCAGGTCGAGCCGTTCGTCACCGCGTTCGGGCCCAACGGCACGACGCCGACGCTCCGCGAGGTGATGGTCGACGTCGTGAACTTCGACGGCCAGTCGACGATCGCGTTCGACGAGATGGGCGTGCCCCACTCGTACGACCCAAACACGAACGCGACGAGCCCGCTCAACGCCGGGTCGATCCGGCTCAAGTGCGGCGCCCACACGGTGATGACCGTGACGGTCGAGCCGTTCACGGCCGAACTGAAGATCAACTGACGCCCGCGCCGCGGTTGCCTTAGACGCCGCGCGCGCGCGCCGGACCGCGCCCGGCGAACGTTCCTACCCAGTTGATCCGCGCCATCCCGCGCGGCGTGCCCGCCTCAGCGGGCACGTCCCATCGCGTCGCGAAGGGACTTGCCCCCGGACATCAACCACGAACGTCTTCACGCCCTCCGAATCCGCGCGCCTCAAACCATTTCCCGCGCAGCGCGAAGAACCAGACCACTCGCGATCCATTCGCGTCAAACCTTCGCCCCGGCGCGCAGGGAACCCGATCATGCACTACGACGCGAGAGCGGTCGCGGTCATCTCGTGGGTCCTCGTTCCCCACCCGTCTCGCGCCACCGCGTTGCGCGAACGACGCGCGGGCGCCGTCACGTCGCGCCGCCCGCGACGCCCGCGACGCCTCCAATTCGGCGACACCTCTTCGTGATCGCCGCGTGTGCGGACCCGACGTGTGTGGGTGCGGTTTCCTGTCGATATGCGGGATGAGGCGTCCTCGATCGAGGACGCGGTTATGGCGACTTCGAGCCTGCGTCCGTCCCTGGCTACGCGCACGGTCTCCGAGTGCATCACCCGCTCTCCCCGCCGGATCAGGTCGAGTATCTCCCGCTGCTCTTCGAGGCGGTCGTCGGGCAGCAGGACCGAGAGGTCTTCTCCCAGCATCTCCTCGGCGGCGTAGCCGTAGAGCCGCTCGGCCGCCGGGTTCCAGCTCGTGACCGTGCCGTCGAGGGCCAGGCCGACGATCGCGTCGTCCGAAGACTCCACGATGGCCGCGATGCGGGACCGCTCCTCTTCCGCCCGCTTGCGCTCGGTCACGTCGCGGATTATGCCGGTAAACACGATGTCGCTCTCCCCGCGCATCTCCCCGAGCGAGAGCTCCAGCGGGAACTCGCTGCCGTCCTTCCTCAGGCCGACCAGCTCGACGGCGCCCTTGCCTATTACGCGCGCCTCCCCGCCGCTCAGGTACCGCCTAAAGCCCGCTTTGTGCGCCGCCCGCGAGCGCTCGGGCATCAGCGTCGTCAATGGCCTACCGACGATCTCACCTGAGCGGTAGCCGAAGGTCTTCTCGGCGGCCGGGTTGAAGGTGCGGACCGAGCCGTCCGCGGCCATGGTGATGATGACGTCGGTGGCCGTATCGAGTATGGCGCGGTTGCGGGCCTCGCTCTTGCGCAGCGCCTCCTCCGTCTGGCGCCTCTCGGTGACGTCCTGGACCTGCAAGACCAGGTGGGGGGGCGTGTCGCGCAGGCCGCGCACGAGGGAGGCGTGGATCGAGACCCACACGATCCGCCCATCCCTGTGAAAGTAGCGCTTCTCGACGTTGTAGGAATCGAGCTCTCCCGCCAGCATCCGGCTCGCGTGGTCGAGGTCGGCCCCAAGGTCTTCGGGGTGGGTGACGTCTTCGAAGGTCATCCCAAGCAACTCCGCCTCGGAGTAGCCGACGATCTCGCAGAAGGCCCTGTTGACCTGCAACCAGCGCCCGTCGGTCCCCGCGAGCGCCATCCCGATCGCGGCGTCTCTGAACGAGCTCCTGTAGCGCTCCTCGGCCTCGCGGGACTTCTCCTCCGCCTCTCCGCGTTCGTGGTCTGCATCGTGGAGCGAGCGGGCGCAGAGCCAGACCAGGCCGGTAAAAATTATCATGCTGCACACGGACATCAGGGCAACGCCGAGACCCGTGTCGTAGAGCCCCGCTCTCTGCCCCTCGAGCCTAAGCCAGCCGAGCACCAGCGGTATCGCCACCGCCGCCGGCAGCAGGCACCGCGCTATGAGGCCGCCCGCGTCGTCGCCGGCCACGAGCGCCGCGAGGCCGCGGTCGGGCCTCGCGCAGAGCACGCCCAAAGAGACGAAGATAAAAGTGAACGCGGTGTGCAGCGCCATCGGGATAAAGGCGGAGACCCCGTAGAGGGCCTCCGCGCCGAACAGGTAGCCGACGAGCGCGAGGGTCGAGGCCGCCGCCGAGAGCAGGGCGAGCCATTGGGCGGGCCAGTGGCCCCCGCGGGTGGGCGTGTCGAGGAGGAGCAGGGCGGCCCCAAGATCAGTGGCGATCAGGATCGGGCGGCGACG
>JAUJNJ010000187.1 GCA_030448225.1 Phycisphaerae bacterium | reverse complement strand
CCGCCCAGCCGGCCGAGCCGGTCGCGCTCGCTCCACACCGCGCCGCCGAGCCGGTGCGGACGGACACCCCCTCGCCCGGCGCCGCCCCGTAGAAGGACGCCGCCGCGCCCCCCGCTTCCACGGACAAGCCCGCCGCCGGCGCCACGCAGGCCGCCGCCAAGCAACGGCCGACCGGCAACGCCGCGACGGGCGCCCCCGCCGCCAGCGAGCCGACGCGTCCGCCCGCCGCCGCCGGGCCGGTCACGGGACAACTCGCCGTCGCCAGGAAGCAAATGGAGGCCGGGCAGTTCCTCGCCGCCCGCGACACGCTCGGCGCCGCGATGCCCGACCTGAGCGGCGTCGAGCTCGACACCGCCCGCACGATGCTCGCCGAGGTGAACCAGACCGTCGTCTTCTCCGGCCGCCGCTTCGCCGACGACAAGTTCGGCGGCACCTACAAGGTGCAGCCGGGCGACCGCCTCCAGCGGATCGCCGCCGAGCACGACGTGACGTGGGAACTGCTCTGCCGCATCAACGGCATGACCGACCCGAAGCGCCTCCGCGCCGGCGCGACGATCAAGGTGATCCGCGGCCCCTTCCACGCCGTCGTCAACAAGCGCGACTTCCGCCTCGACCTCTACCTCGGCGCCCCCGGCGGCCCCGGCTCGGTCTACGTCCGCAGCCTGCCCGTCGGCCTCGGCCGCGACGATTCGACGCCGACCGGCAAGTGGCTCGTGGCGCCGGACAACAAGCTGAAGAACCCCAAGTTCTGGGGCGCCGCCGAGTTGTCGCCGATGGAGGCCGACGACCCGAAGAACCCGCTCGGCGAGTTCTGGCTCGGCCTCGTCGGCACCGAGGGCCAGGCCGTCGGCTCCGAGGGGTACGGTATCCACGGCACGCTCGAGCCCGACAGCATCGGCAAGCAGGCCTCGCACGGCTGCATCCGCCTGCGCAACGGCGACATCGACCTCGTCTACGAAGCCCTCATCGAGGACAAGAGCGTCGTCGTCGTCGCCGAGTAACGACCAGTCGCCGACCCCACCGAGAGCACCACGCATCATCGTGTAGCGACATCGTTCGAAAAGAATTGTGGGAGCAAGCTCTGACGGCGTTCGAAGACGCTCTACGGATCGCCACGGTGCTCGAGCCGCGCCACGCAGACCGACCCGACCCCCGCCCTTCCGCCCGCCGCGGCCGAAGGCGGGGGTCGGGGTGCTTTGGGGCCGCCCGTGGGCACGATTTCGCGCCCGCTCGCGTTCGTCGTGCGCCGTCGCCCACTTCCCGGATTGTGAACTCCTGTCGCATCCCCCGTTGCCCGTCCCGTCCGCAAACGACTCGGCCCCCGCGCCCGCCGGGTCGGGCGGGGTCGCGGGGGCCGGGGTGGCCTCGCGTCGGTCGGTCGTGCGGCGACTAGTTCGTCGGCACGATGATCGGCGTGAAGTCCTGCGAGGTCGGGGTGATGCGGGAGCGGTCGGCGATGTACGCCGCCCGCCGTTCGACCACGAGCGACGGCGTCGCCGTGCCGGCGCCGCGCCAGCCCTGCACGAGGATGTACACCGTGTACGAGTCGGACCGCGTGGTGACGAGGTTGCTGATGCGGTTCATCATCAGGAACCGTGCCTCGTGGTCGCCGGTGACGTTGTCGGCCGTGGTGCGGTCCGGCCTGCCCTGCGACAGGTCGCCCTGCAGGGGATTGGGGTCGACCGTGTTCAGGTCCGTCAGGGCCGGTCCCGCGTGGGCGGGCTCGCCCCGCCCGTTCTGGAAGCGCTCGGTCGGGGCGATGGCGGCCGGGTCCGGGTCGGGGAACGGCATCGGGTACGCGGCGCGGACCGGCGCGGTGTTCAGGGCGGGCCGGAAGACCTTGTTGAGGTCGTGCAGGCTGCGGAACGGCCCGCGCGGCGGGATGTCCTCGTCGGGCACGCCGTCGCGCCAGCGGACGATCATCTGCGCCATGCGCTCGTTGCCGTCGTCGACGCCGTTGGCGCGGGTGCCGAGGGTCGGGTCGTCCACGTCGGTGCCGTTGGGCCAGAGCGGGAGCGCGGCCAGCACGCGGGCCGGCGCGGTGTTGAGGTTGATCAGCCCGTCGACCGGCGCCAGCGCGTCACCGGTGCCCTGGAGGCTCGCCGCCGCCACGGGCTCGGGCCTCGCCGGCATGGCCGCCGGGTCTGCGTCGAGGCCCGTGTATTCGCCGGAGTCGACGTTCGGCAGGTAGTCGTCGTCGGGCGCCTGCACGGTCAGGTAGTCGAGCAGGTCGTGCGCCCAGCCGTACGGGTCCGCCGCCGTCGCGGCGAAGGCGGCGTCGGTCGTGGCGAGCGGGGCGAAGCGGCCGACGTGCTCGACGGCGTTGTCGACGACGTCCGGGTCGGTGGCGGTGGGGTTGGGATACACCAGCGAATCGTCGTCGTGCGCGAAGATCGAGTCCATCGTGATCGGGTTCATCTCGGCGATGATCGCGCGCGGCCAGGCGGGGCCGGCGGTGGGGGTCCGCTCGCCGGGCTGGTCGGCGTTGGGCTGGCCGGGCGCGGCGATGCCGCCGGCGGCGCGGACGCGGACCGTGTACGCGCCGATGTACGGCACGTGCAGCAGGTCGCCGTTGCGGGCGAACGCGCCGAACGGGAAGCGCTGCGCCGGCGTTACCCCCGAGGTGAGCTCGTTGGCGCCGGCGAGGTCGAGGTTGTTCAACTGCATCGGGAGGTAAGGGTTGACGAACGTCCCCGTCGCGTCCGCCGTGCCGAGCGTCGGCCGGAAGACGTTTTGTCCGGACAGCGGACCGTCGACCGCCAGGTAGGTGCGGTAGCGGGACTCGTGGCGGCGCCCGGCAGCGGACGGCAACCAGTTGCCGGGGTACACGCACGTCCACCGGCCGGGGCCGGCGTCCTCGTTCCGTCGCACGTAGTGCATCTGGTTGAACGACCGGGCGGTGGGCGCGGCGGGGGCGATGCCGGTGAAGTCGAACGAGTCGAGCGGGACGAGCTCGTCGAGGTTGCCGAGACGGAGCCGGCCGGCGGGAGGCACGGGCTCGATCTCGTTGTGCTCCCAGGCCCCGGTGTCGTTGGCCCCGGCGGCCAGGCTCTCGTAACCGCCGTCGCCGCGCCGCGGCCGCAGGAGCACCAGTTCGCCGGCCTGGGCGCCGCCCGCGTCGCCGTAGAAGACCTCGTGCAGGTTCGGCACGTAGATGCTTTGACCGTTCGGGACCCTGTTCGCGTTGTCCGGGCGGCGTTCGGCCGCCGTCGCCGCGCCGAACAGCGGGACGCCGGTGGTGCCGTCGATTTTAACGGGATAGTTCTCCAGCACGACGCGCTCGCCCGGCAGCAGCGTCGTCTTGGCCGGCTGGCCATCCACGGTCGGCCGTTGGGGGTCGAACGCGACGAACTCGGTGATCGGGCGCACGACCATCTTCGGGTGCGGCGCGCCGAGGTACCCCGTGTTGCGGCGGAGGATGCCCAGGGTCCAGCCGGCGAGGTTGATCGTCTTGTTCGTCGGGTTGAACAGCTCCACCGCGACGTAGCCGTTCACGTTCTGCTGGGCCACGGGGGCCTGCCCGCCGCCGCCGGTCTGGTTGTTCGGGTTGGGGTCGGCCGTCGCCGTGGGCTTGGTGTCGTTGCTGACGAAGACCTCGGTGATGAACGGCTGCGCCTCGTTGCCGAAGACCGTGACCTCCACGTCGTTCGTGTCGATGCCCCCGATCGTCACGCCGCTGAGGTGGACGCGCCGGCTCGTGACGTCGTCGTTTTGGTTGGCGGCCGTCGCGTCGCTGTCGCGCATGTCGATCGCG
>JAUJNJ010000186.1 GCA_030448225.1 Phycisphaerae bacterium | reverse complement strand
GGGCTCGGGATGATCCTTCTCGGCGGCTGTTTCCTGATCGGCGTGCTTGCCCTCGTGGCCCCGCACGCGTTCGATCCCCGCGCGGCGCCGCCGGACCTCAACACGCCGCAAGCGGTGCTGATGGTCTTCCTCTACCTGCTGGCGTTCGGGTGCTTCGCGGGTGCCGCGGCGATGCTCCTCGCGGGCACGCGGGCGCTGCTGCGCGTGATCAACTCGTAAAGTGGGAGGACGCGCCCGGGCCGTCTGGTAGAATCCGCGGCACGATGGCCGTCACGTGGGACTCGTTTCAGCGGTACCAGCAGAAGGGGCTCGACGCCCGCCGGGCCGGGCAATGGGACTCGGCACGCATCTACCTGCTCGAGGCGGCCCGCGCGATGGTCGAACTCGGCAAGCAGGCGCAGGGCGAGGAACTGAAGAACGCCCGCCGGGAGATGGCGGCCAAGCTGCTGGAACTGGCGCAGGACTGCGACAGGGCGAAGGCGGAGAACCGCCGCTCGCCCGCGTCGCCGCCGCGGCGCGGCGGGGGCGGCGGCGGCGGGCAAGGTCCCCGCGAGTCGTCCTCCGAATCGGACGGCGGGAGCGACGCGTCGCAGTGGATCGTCCGCGAGAAGCCGGGCCTGACGTTCGCCGACGTCGCCGGCCTCGACGACGTGAAGGAAGACATCCGCCTGAAGATGATCTACCCGTTCGCGCACCCCGAGCTCGCGCAGCGGTTCGGCATCCGCGCCGGCGGCGGGGTGCTGATGTACGGCCCGCCCGGCACCGGCAAGACGATGCTCGCCAAGGCGACCGCCGGCGAGATCGAGGCCACGTTCTTCCGCATCTCGCCGGCCGACGTGCTGAGCAAGTGGGTGGGCGAGGCCGAGCAGAACATCAAGAAGCTGTTTGACGCGGCCGCCGCCGAGCCGCGGAGCATCATCTTCATCGACGAGATCGAGGCGCTCGTCCCCGCCCGCCGCGACGACGGCAGCAGCGTGATGCAGCGCGTTGTGCCGCAGATCCTGCAAGGGGTGGAAGGCTTCGACAAGAAGGCCGGCCGCCCGATCCTGCTGATGGGCGCGACGAACGTCCCGTGGCAACTCGACCCCGCGATGATGCGGCCCGGCCGGTTCGACGAGAAGATCTACATCCCGCTCCCGGACCTCGCCGGCCGGCGCAAGCTGCTCGACATCTACCTGTCGGCCCGGCCGGTCGCCGACACGGTCGACCTCGACGCGCTGGCGGGTCAACTAGACGGCTTCAGCGGCGCCGACATCAAGTACCTCTGCGGCCGCGCCGCGACGATCCCGTTCCTGCGAAGCGTCGCCAGCGGCGAGGAGGGGGAGATCACCTCCGCGATCCTCGCCGACGTGCTGAACGACACGCCGAGGTCGGTGACGCCCGAAATGCTGCGGCGATTCGAGGAGTGGGCACGTGTCACTGCTGGATGACCGGCCGAACCCGCACCGCAACCCCTACGTGCGGCCACTATTCCTGATCGTTGCGACGCTGCTGGCCGGCCTCGCACTCAGCAGGACTGATTGGGGCGAGACGCCGCTGCTGATGCGCGACGGCCACGGCCGCCAGTTTTCGAAGAGCGGGATGCTTCGGATCGATCTGCCGGGGTTCCTCTACCTCGAGGGGTACCTGTGGGCCACGGCGCCGCCGGCGTCTCCCGCGTGGTTCGTGCAGTTCAACCGCGGGTTTATCGTATTCCTCGCCGGTCTCGTCGTGGTGGTCTGGCACATCAACCGCATCCGGCAAATCGCCGCCGAGCGGCGCATCGTGCCGGGAACCTGCCCGTCCTGCGGCTACGACCTCCGCGCCACGCGCGACCGCTGTCCCGAGTGCGGAACGCCGATCGGCGACTTTGGCGGCAGCGGGTGCTAGTTGACGGGGGTGATGCGATCGCTCGCGAACATGGCCGTGCGCCGAGGCCGTCGCCGGGGTGGTCGTCGTCCGTGCCGAGTCCCCGACGTGCCGCGTTGACGATCGCCGGACCGGCATCTACGCTTGCCCGCCGCGCGCCGGCCGCGTCGGCGGCGCGTTGCCGACGTCACCGCCGCGAGCGATCAACCAATGGTTAAACGTGAAGCCGACCCTGTCGCAGCAGCGCCCGGCGACGACGACGCGGACGCGCGCCGCGTTCGGGTCGCCACGCGCTCGGCGTGGGGGGCGGCGGCGGCGGTGCTGCTCGTCTACGTCTGGGTCGTCTCGGCCGGCACGGTCACGCAGTGGCCGACGTACGGCGCGTACTACCAGAAGCTCGCGGACGGCTTCCGCGCCGGGCACACCTATCTGGCAGAGCAGCCCGACCCGCGCCTGCTGGCGCTGAGCGACCCCTACGATCCCGCCGCCAACGAGCCGTACCGGCTCCACGACGCCACGCTGTACGAGGGTCGCTATTACCTCTACTGGGGCCCGGTGCCCGCGCTCGTGCTCGCGGCCGTCAACACGGTCTTCCGCGTGCGCGCGGTTCCCGATCAGGTCGTGGCGTTCGCGTTCACGGCGGCGGCGCTCGTGGCGGGGACGGCGCTGCTGCTGCACCTGTGGCGGCGGCACTTTTCGCAGCTTCCCCCTTGGACACTGCCGCTGGCGGTGGCGGTGCTGGGGCTGTCGAACCCCTTTCCGTCGAACCTCGCGCGGTCCTCCGTCTACGAAGCCTCCATCGCGGCCGCGCACTTCTTTTTCGTCGCCGGAGTGTTCTTCACCGTGATCGCCGCCGACCGCGACCGCACTTCGGCGCGGCGCCTGGCGATGGCGGGCGTCTTCCTCGCGTGCGCGGTGGGGTCGCGGGCGAGCACGGCGTTGCCCGTGGCGGGCGTGGCGGCGCTGGTGGTGTGGTTCGTGTGGCGCGGCGGGCGTGACGGCGAGCGTCGAGAAATGCTGCGCCCGCTGCTGGCGTTCGCGCTGCCGCTGCTGATCGGCGCGATGGCGCTCGCGGCTTACAACTACATTCGATTCGGCTCGCCGACCGAACTCGGCATCCGGTACCAACTCGCTGACTTCAACTCGTACAAGAACTTCGCCGACCTGACGTCGCCCGCGTACGTCCTGCCGAACCTGCATTCCTACTTGCTCCGCTCGCCCGTCCCCACGAGCGTCTTCCCGTTCATCATCCCGCGCAGCGGTTTGAACTCGGCGTTCCCGGAGTTCCTCCACGTCCCGTCGTTTTACCTGCTTGGCGAGGCGACGACTGGCATGCTTCGCGTCGTCCCGTTCGGCCTGTTCGCAATCGCCGCTCTGTTCGCGCTGCGCCCGCGACGGCTCGGGCAACGCGGAAGGAAAGGCGTGTCGAAGGCGCAGAAGTCGGACGCGCCTGCCGTCAACGCGGCGTTTCGACGAGACGTGTTGCGCTGGCTGCGGATCGTGTTGCTCGTCGCCGCGCTGCTGGGCGCGGTGCCGGCGCTGATCCTGAGCGTGCCGACGATGCGGTACCTGACGGACTGGACGCCGTCGGTGCTCCTGCTGGCGACGCTCGGATTTTGGGGCGGGTGGTCGCGGTTCTCGGATCGCCGGGCACGGAAGGCGTGGGCCGCCGCGGGCGTGGTGCTGTCGATCGTCACGATCGCGTCCGGCCCGCTGTTGGCGGTTACGGGCGCGCTGGGGCACTTCGCGCAGCACAACCCCTCGCTGCTCCAGAGTCTCATCGAGGCGACCTACGTCGGCGCCACGCCGGGCGTCGCGCAGGTGTCGAACCCGGCCGGCGTGGACGAATTGCCGGGCGGCGACGGGTGGTGGATCGGGCAGCTGGGGGCCGCGGTTGACATCGTCGCCGCCGCCGACGGGTGGTGCCGGCTGGAGATGATCGCCTCGCTC
>JAUJNJ010000026.1:45224-53381 GCA_030448225.1 Phycisphaerae bacterium | reverse complement strand
GTGACCCCGCGCCGTCCTTGGCGCGGGGTAGACCAACGACGTTCTGCGGTCGGCGCACGGCGCACCCCGAGTCGGGACGCCCGCGCGGGCGGCGGCGGAGGGCCGGTACTCAGTATTTCGGCAAGGGGGGTTCGGTCACGCGAGCCCGAGCAGGCCGAGGCTGTCGCGCTCGACGATGCCGCGGAGGCTTTCGCGGGGGACGACGGGCAGGTTCGTGCCCTGGGCGATCTGGTTGATGCTGTAGAGCCGCCTCGATGCAATCGGGGGGCGTTGGTGTATGGGAAGTCGCTGCCAACAACAGCTTATCGATCACGCCGTGCTGGTAGGCGTTGACGAGGGCGTTGTACGCCCGCCACGAGCGGCCGAGCAGGCCGCTGACGTCGGCGAAGACGTGCTGGTGCTTGGCGAGCAGGGTGATCGTCTCGTCGACCCACGGCTGCCGGCCGAGTGCGCGATCACGATCCGCAGCTTCGAACGTGCGGGCGACCTCGTCGGAAGAGGTAGGGCCGGCTGTACTCGAGCTTGCTCTGCTCGGTGAACTGGCCGCTCGGGTGGATGAGGATCGGCATGCCGAGCTGTTCGGCCCGGCGTAGACGTCCATCGCCCGGCTGTCGATCGGGTGGAAGTCCTGGTTGGCCGGGGAGATCGATGCCGCGGAGCGCAAATCGTGGCGGGCGATGCGCACCTCGCGACGGCGGGCGCGCTCGGTCGGGTCGATGCCGGCGAAGCCGATGAGCTTCGCGGGGAACCGGCTGACGTAATCGGCGACGTAGCGGTTGGGGATCTCGGCGTGCAGGTACCGGCTCTTGAACCCGAGCACGATCGACTTGTCGACCGTGCCGCTCTGGGCCCAGTGGTGATCCTGATCGGCGGCGGCACGCCGCGCCAGCCGGTCTTCTGGGTGGTGTATCCCTTGGGGCGGTTGCAGGCGGGACGGCGGACGCGGCGGCGTTGCCCAGATCGAGTCGGCCGAGCTGGTCGGGGGACTGCCAGATGTGGGTGTGACAATCGACGATCATATCAAGTACTTCAGCTTTGCAGCTTGTCGAGCGATTGAGTTCCCATCAGCTTCGCTAACCCGAAGCCGAGGCACCACGAGCCGGGAGAGGTGTGTCTCTGCGTTCCGCTCGGCCCGGCCGGCCGTCCGTGAGCATCTATCGTAGGGTTTTCGGTGGCGGGGTCAAAGAAACCCGGACGCCTGACCACGCTTTCACCAATACTGAACACGCTCATATTATCGGACGTTCGCCCGCAACCGCTGGAGGCGTCGCTTAAGCGGCCGTAGGAGCAATTCTTAGGTCATATTCTCCTTGGCAAGTTGGGTAAGTGCCGGCGGGACGTGACGGCGGATGAGAGTTGTGTGAAGTGCGCTGGCGGATTTGAGCCGACGGTGCGGGCGTTGGCGGGAGGTCGACTGGGGCAGGACTCGGCGCAAAAGCGCGTCGCGGCACTCTGGAGCGTCTTCGAACGCGGTGGCAGCTGGCTCCGACGGATCTGCCAAAAAAGCGGGTTGTACGGAAGCGGAGCACTCCAAGCCTACTTTGCCACCTGCTTTCGGCGCCGAAGCTCGGCGTCGATGAACGGGTCGAGTTCGCCGCGGTCGAGCACGCTTTCCACATTGCTCGTCTCGACGCCCGTGCGCACGTCCTTCACCCGGCGGTCGTCCAGGACGTAACTGCGGATCTGGCTGCCGAAGCTGACGGCCTTGGGGTCGCCGACGACGGCACGCGAAGTTCCTCGTCGCCTTCGCCTGTTCGAGGGCCTCGAGCTTGCTCTGGAGGATCGCCATCGCCGGCGCTTGTTCTGCTGCTGGCTGCGCTCCACCGAGCAGGTGACGGTGATGCCGGTCGGCTTATGCGTGATGCGGACGGCCGAGGCGACCTTGTTCACGTTCTGCCCGCCGGGGCCAGCGCGGACGAAGGCCATGAAGTCGAGGTCGCCCTCGGGGATGCAGCGCTGTCGGCGACCTCGTCGAACTCGGGGACGACGTTCACGCCCGCGAAGCTCGTCTGCCGCTTGCCCTGCGAGTTGAACGGGCTCGGCCGCACGAGGCGGTGCACGCCCGCCTCGGCGCGGAGGTAGCCGAAGGCGTAGGGGCCCTTCACGTGGAGCGTGACGGTCTTGATGCCGGCCTGCTCGCCGTACTGGCGGTCGATCTCGCTGACGTCCCAGCCGCGGTTCTCGAAGAAGTAGAGGTACATGCCGCAGCAGCATCTCGGCCCAGTCCTGGGCCTCGGTGCCGCCGGCGCCGGCCTGGATGGTGAAGAAGCAGTTGCGCGTCGTTGTCGCCGTCGAGCAGGGCGACGAGTTCGACCTTGGCGTACTGCTTTTCGAGGTCGCTCAGGATCGTGTCGGCCTCGGCGAGCGTGTCGGCGTCGCCGGCCTCGGTGCCGAGTTGCTGCAGCGCGCGGACGTCGTCGAGCCCGCGCAGCAACGCGCTTGACCGGCTCGATCGTGGCCTTGATGGCCTTCATCTCGCCGACGATCCCCTTGGCCGCCTCCTGGTTGTCCCAGAAGCCGGGCTCGCCCATCTTCGCTTCTAATTCGGCCTTGCGTCGTTGTTTTGTGGGGAGGTCAAAGAGAGTCCCGGATCGCGATGATCCGGGATGAGAGGTCTTCGATCGACTGCGCCAGGTTTTCGTGGATCATGTTTGTCTCGGTCCTTGCGACGAGCCGACTGTAGCGGATCCCGCCGTCAATCCTCCACGCCTGATCGGCAGCGTCTCGCCTTCGGCGGATGACCAATTGCGGCGTTTGACGATGGCCCGCCCTCGACGGGCGGGGTGAGATCTTCGAGCAGTTTGGCCTTCCGTCCCGCCATGGGATGGCTACCGAATGCTCGGCGCGCAGATCATTCGTTGATCAGCCGCCGCTCGTTGGCCGGCACGCGAGTCGTCTTCCGCCGCAATTGCTGTCCCAAGCACCTTCCGAGTTCTATCCGCTGCGGGATCGTGAGCGAGAGCAGCCCCGAGGATTCCTTCTTCTTCTGTTTTGCCATGTCACTCACCGAGATGCTGCAGCACGGGGATGCTCACCCCGCGCGGCGTCGGCGGGGCGGCGGCGGAGGTGAACTCCGGGACCTCGGTTAGCGTGCGGACGACGGCGATCTCGTCGCAGCCGTCGCGGCTTGGGGCAGCGGACGCAGTCGCTCCAGACCTTCAGCGGCAGCGTGTCCTTGTCGACCGTCTCGAAGTTCAGCTTGCGGAAGAACGTGTCCTCGTACGTCGCGCGAACAGCCGGCGGATCTGGAGCCGGCGGGCCTCGTCGACGCACCAGTTCACGAGCTGCCTGCCGATCCCCGGCCGCGGCACGACTCGTCGACCGCGAGCGAGCGGATCTCGGCGAGGTCGCCCCAGATGATCGTCAGCGACGCACCCGGTGACGACGCCGGGCCGGCACCCGTCCGGGCCGCGGTCCTCGTAGACGCCGAAGTCGCGGATGTCCTCGAACAGTTGCGCGAGGCTCTTGAAGAGCATCTTCCCCAACTCCGCGTGGCTGTTGATGATCGCCTGGATGCGGGGGACGTCGTGGATCGTGGCCGGCCGAATCATCGTGGTGGGAATGATAGCACATCGACGCGCGGGATGAGGCGCGCGTTCGGCGGGAATCCCGCGTGCCGGTGCACCTCGGGCGCGGTGGCAGGACGCGGGGGCAAGAAAAGGCCGCTCTTCGAGCGGCGGCTAAACGGGCGTTGAGTTCGACTTGGTTCTTTCCGCGAGTCCGGTGTGACGTTTCAGACCGAGCGCACCCTGTTTCACCTCGCGCGAAAAATCTCCCGACGACACGCGACCGATTGTCGACCGTCACCCGCGGTTCGCGCCACACGTTTAGCCGCCGCCGCTCGTAGAGAGCGCTTCCCCGACCGCCACCCGACCGGTTCCCGATCATCTCGAGTAGGACGACGCGGAGCAGGGTCACGCGGTCTGGAACACGAACTCCACCTCCACCGCCGCGTCGAGCGGCAGCGTGTTCACGCCGACGGCCGTGCGGACGTGGCGGCCGTCGTCGTCGAAGAGCTCGAGCAGGAGTTCGCTGGCGCCGTTGGCCACCTTCGGCTGCTCGATGAAGCTGGCGTCGGAGCTGACGAACACGCCGACGCGCACGACGCCGGTGATGTGCTCCAATTCCACGCCCAATCCCTGTACCGCGGCCAGCGCGTTGACGACGCACTGCCGCCGCGGCCTTGGCGCGCTCGACGCCGCAGCGCGACGGCACCTGCCCGGTGGCCATGAGCGTGCCGTTCTCCATCGGCAGCGTGCCGGCGACGTAGACGAGGTTCCCCACCCGCTTGGCCGGCACGTACGCGGCGAACGGGCCGGCCACCGCCGGGAGTTTCGCGCCGAGGTCGGCCAACCGCTGTTTGAGGTCTGTCGTCATCGAGGCTCCGGGTCGAACTGTACCGCGCCGCGCGGCGGAGGTCAGCATCGCCGCGCGACAACGGCTAACCTCGCAGGAAGGTACGCGGCGATCGAGCCGGCCACCGGGTGTCGCGATGGGGCCTGGCGTCGCGGCAGGTCTGCGTCGCCCGACGAGTCAGCAGCGCCGCGACCGAGCGGCGAGGGTTCGACCGGTCGGCAGGCTGCCACAGGCCGACCGCCGCGTCGACAGAGCGGCAGCTGCCGCGCGTCGCCACCGGGCGCCGCGGCGTGTGAACGGGCGCCGCCGCAGGTGAGCAGCGCCGCGGCCGGCCGCCCTCTGCGGCGCGCCGTCGACGACGCGACATGGAGACCGATCCACAGCGGGTCGCGGCCAGCGCGCCGCCGCGCGCCGGTCCGGCGGCGGCGGCCGCAGCAGCGGCGACGGCGACGGTCACTTGCGGACGCCGGCCGCGCCGATCGATTGGGGAAGGAAGCCGCCCATGGCGGTCTGCACCGAGTCGATCGTCACGAACGCGTCGGGGTCCACGCCGCGGACGAGGTCGAGCAGTTCCTGCCCGCGCTTGCGGAGCGTGACGATGAACAGGATGCACTGCTCGCAGCCGCCCCTCGCCGCGGACGGTCGTCACCCCGAAGCCGGCGTCGCGGACGGCGGGACGAGGTCGTGCTCGCCGCCGACGACGCGGGCGAGGATCCAGCCCGACGCGATCCACCGCTCGAGCGTGATCCCCACGAACGTGCCGGTCGCGAACCCGCAGGCGTACGCGAGCAAGTTCGCGGTCTCGCCCACCTGGCTGATGATCCGCGAGATCGCCAGCACCCAGATGAGCGACTCGCAGAACGCCAGCAGCACCGCCCGCAGGCGGTCGCCGCGGACCATGTAAAGCGTGCGGAGCGTGCCGATCGACACGTCGACGATGCGGAGGCCGAAGATCAGTAACGCGCCCAAAATCACCATGGCCGGATGGTACGGGTAACCCGCCGGCCGAACCACGGCTCAAAACGCTGCCGCCGCCGCCGCCGCCGTTCTCGTCGCCTCGCTCACTCTCTGCCAGCACCTGCGGGAGATCCTTCGCCGCGTTTAGAGCACGTCAACTTCAGGTGTAGCGTTCGAATGGCACGCACCGTCTTCCGGGGGAGCGACAGCGACGACCCATCTCGGGCCGGGTCGCAGCGGTCGCTGCTCAAGATGACGATTCACCGGCTTCTGACGCGACGCGTGAAGTTGGAGTGCATTCACGATCGACCGAGGCGCGGGCGACACCGCCGCGCACGCTCCCACGGCGATGAGAGGCCTGCCCGATGCCGCCGTGGTGCTCCGGTCACGAGTCGATTGAGCGGACGTTCCGCGCGCGCAATAGACGGAGCGGGCCGCCGGACTGGTGTCCGACGGCCCGCTCGCTTGAGAAGGAGATCGTCTCCGCATTGTGCGGGACGGTTGCCGGCCGATCAGCCGACGGTGCCCAGGGTGCCGCCGCCGGTGTTCGGATCGCCGGGGCCGCCGGGGCCGCCCGGCAGGCCGGGGGCCGCCATTACGCCGGTGATCGTGAACGTCACCTGGAACGGGGTGCCCGCGCCGTCGGCCCCGTCGGGGTTGGCGTAGGGCGTGGCGGTCAGCTCGTACTCGCCGTTGGTCAGCGTGCCGGCGGCGAAGTCGCCGTTGTCGTCGCCGAAGACCGCGAAGGTCGGGGCGTCGTCGTCGAACGACTGGGTACCGTTGAGCTCGAACCGCACGGACTGCACCTCCGCGCTCGACAGCGCCCGGATGTTGACGGCGTTGGGATCCTGGCCGGCGAGGCTGATGACCGCGCCGTCGCTGATCTGCGTCAGGTCGGTGTCGGACTCGGCGTCGACGAGCGCGAACCCGCCGATCGTGCCGCCGTCGGTGCCGCCACCGTCGCCGTCACCACCGCCGTCGCCACCGCCATCGCCGCCGCCGTCGCCGCCGCCGTCGCCGCCGCCCTCGCCACCGCCGCCGTCGCCGCCACCGGTCCCCCCGCCCGGCGCGGGGCCGGTCGTGGTGAACGTGATCGTCTGCGGCGTGCCAGCGGTGCCGCCGGCGCCGGCCTGGGAGTAGGGCGTGACGGTCAGCGTGTGCGAGCCGGGCTGGAGCGCGGTGATATCCACCTCGTAGGGCGCCTGGTCCTCCGACGGCTGGGCCTGGCCGTCGAGGCTGAACACAACGCTGCCGACCACGCCGGCCGAGTTGGCCCGGACCACGATCGGGCCATCACCGGCCTGCGACAGGTCGATCGTCGCGCCGTTGGTGAGCGTGGCGAGCTGCTGGCCGCTCGTCTGGTTCACCACGGCCAGGCTCGTGATGCTGGGCTCGGTATCGGTCCCGCCGCCGTCGCCATCGCCGTCGCCGGGCGCGCCCGTCGTGGTGAACGTGATGGTCTGCGCCGTGCCGGCGGTCCCGGCGCCGTCCGCCTCGGAGTAGGGCGTGACGACGAGCGTGTGCTCGCCCGCGGCCAATGTGCCGACGGCGAACTCGTAGGGCGCCTGGTTCTCGATCGTGGTCTGGCCGTCGAGCGTGAACCGCACGCTGCCGACGTCGCCATCGGTCCGGGCGGCGAACAGAAGTTCCTCGCCAGCCTCGAACTGGCTGAGGTCGACGGTGCCCCCGTCGGTCACCGGGACGGTCTCGCCGCCCGCGTTGCGGACCGTGACGCCCGCGACCGTGCCGACGTCGCCGTCGCCCGGCGTGCCGCTGGTGACGGTGAACGTGATGGTCTGCGCCGTGCCGGCGGTCCCGGCACCGTCCGCCTCGGAGTAGGGCGTGATGACGAGCGTGTGCTCGCCTTCGTCCAAGGTCGCGACCGTCAGGTCGTACGGTGCCGTGTTCTCGATCGTGGTCTGGCCGTCGAGCGTGAACCGCACGCTGCCGATGTCCCCGGTGGACGCGGCGGTGAACGTGATCTCGTCATCGTCCCCGAGGTCGCCGAGGTCGAGCGTGCCGTCATCGGTCAGGGTGCCGAGGGACTCGTCGGTCTCCGCGTTGGTGACCGTGATGGTCGTCACGGTACCGACGTCGCCGTCGCCGTCGCCGGGCGTGCCGCTGGTGACGGTGAACGTGATGGTCTGCGCCGTGCCGGCGGTCCCGGCACCGTCCGCCTCGGAGTAGGGCGTGATGACGAGCGTGTGCTCGCCTTCGTCCAAGGTCGCGACCGTCAGGTCGTACGGTGCCGTGTTCTCGATCGTGGTCTGGCCGTCGAGCGTGAACCGCACGCTGCCGATGTCCCCGGTGGACGCGGCGGTGAACGTGATCTCGTCATCGTCCCCGAGGTCGCCGAGGTCGAGCGTGCCGTCGTCGGTCAGGGTGCCGAGGGACTCGTCGGTCTCCGCGTTGGTGACCGTGACCGTCGTCACGGTGCCGACCGTGCCGTCGCCGTCACCGTCGCCGTCGCCGTCCCCGTCACCATCGCCCTCGTTGAGGGTGAAGGTCACCGTGGTGGGCGTGCCGGCGGTACCGCCGCCGTCTTCTTCGGAGAAGGGCGTGACGGTCAGCGTGTTCTGCTGGCCGGTCGGGAGCGTGCCGGCGAGGAAGTCGCCGTCCTCGTCGCCGAACAGCGAGTAGGGGGCCTGGTTCTCGGTCACCTGCGTGCCGTTGAGGTCAAACCGCACGCTGCCCACGGTGCCGTCGACGTCGGCGACGACGCTGAGGCTATCGGCGTCGACGTTGCCGAGGTCGATCGTGTCGCCGCTGGTCAGCGTCTCGATTTCCTCGTCGGTGTCGGCGTTGATGAGCGTCAGGCCGCTGATCGTGCCGACCGTGCCGTCG
>JAUJNJ010000026.1:0-45124 GCA_030448225.1 Phycisphaerae bacterium | reverse complement strand
GTCGGTGTCGGCGTTGATGAGCGTCAGGCCGCTGATCGTGCCGACCGTGCCGTCGCCGTCGCCGTCACCGTCGCCGTCCCCATCGCCGTCACCATCGTCTTCGCCGATCGTGAACGTGATGGTCGTCGAGTCGCCGGCGGTGCCTTGCGCGTCGCCCTCGGCGAACGGCGTCACGATGAGCGTGTGCTCGCCCTCGGAGAGGGTGCCGGCGCTGAGGTCGCCGCTTTCGTCGCCGAAGAGGGCGAAGGGGGCGCGGTTCTCGATGACCGTTTGGCCGTCGAGCTGGAACCGCACGCTGCCGACCGCGCCGTTGATCTGGGCCACGATGTTGAGGCTGTCGTTGTCGACGTTGCCGAGGTCGATCGTATCACCGTCGGAGAGCGTCTCGATCTCCTGGTCGTTGTCGGCGTTGACGAGCCTCAGGCTGCTGATCGTGCCGAGCGTGCCGTCACCATCACCGTCCCCGTCGCCATCGCCGTCTCCGTCGCCGCCACCGTCGTCATCGCCCTCGACGAGGGTGAAGCGCAGGTACTCTTCGTCGAGCTTGCTGCCGCCGCCGCGCGGGCCGTCCTTGGCGAGGGCGCGGATCGTGTTCTCGCCGAACTTGAGCTTGCCCTTGTTGGAGTTGACGTCGTCGTCGTTGTTGCCGAAGAGGTAGAACTCCTCGTTCTTCTCGGTCCGCTTGTAGTTGCTCGCGCCGTCGAGGCGGAACCGCATGCTGCGGACGTCGTCGTCGGTCTCGACGCGGACGTTAAGGTCCCTGCGGTCGACGTCGTTGAGGTCGGAAAGGTCGATCGTGTCGCCGTCGCTGAGTTCGCGGATGTCCTCGTTCGTCTCGGCGTTGACGAGGAAGTAGCGGCCGATCTCGTCTTCCTTCTCGAAGTCGTCGGGGCCGCCGCGGTTCACGCCGCCGCCGCCCATGTCGCCGTCGCCGTCGCCGTCGCCGTCGTCGCCGCCGTCGTTATCGCCGTCGGTGTCGTCGGTGTCGCCGTCGCCGTCGGAATCGCCGTCGTCGCCGCCGGTGTCGCCGTCGCCGTCCCCGTCGTCGCCGTCAACGGCGGCCGCGAGGACGGTGGCCTCCTGGAGGTGCGCCTGGAGGACCGGCACCTGCGTCTCGGCGAACGTCTCGACGTCGTCGTCGAACGCGTTGCCCTCGTTGTCGGCCAGCGCCTCGTGCAGCTCGAGCGACTCCTCGTGGGCGACGACCTGGGCCTGGGCGTAGGCGAGGTCGAACGCGTCGGCGTCCGTCTCGCCCTGCAGCTGCTGGAGCCGCGCCGTCTGCTCGGCCGACAGGGTGTCGTCGATCGTGATGCCCTCGCCCGTGGCGAGCAGCTGGAGCTGGGCGAGCGCGAGCTCGTGGTCGGTGATCATCTCCCGGGCGTAGGCCCGGACCTGCTCGTTCTGCGACCGCTCCAGGGCCAGCTCGCTCGATTCGACCTCGAATCGGTTGGAGGCGGCGATCGCGTTGAGGAGCTGCTGCGTGGTCATGCCGGCGAAGTCGCCGGGCCCGGCGGACGGGCCGTCGGTGCCGCCGTTATCGGTGCCGCCGTCGGTGCCGCCGTCATCGGTGTTGCCGTCGCCGGCGGTGCCGGTGATGGTGAACTCGACGGTAAGCGGCGTGCCGGCCGTGCCCTGGCCGCCGGACTCGGAGAAGGAGGTGACGGTGAGCGTGTGGTCGCCGGCCGGGAGGGTCCCGCCGTTGAACGTGCCGTCCTCGTCGGCGAAGAGCGAGTAGGGGGCCTGGTTCTCGGTGACCTGCTGCCCGTCGAGGTTGAAGACGACGCTGCCGACGGAGTTGTCGACGTCGGCGATGATGTTGAGCTGGTCGCTGCCGACCTCACCGAGGTCGATCGTCTGGCCGTCGGTGATCGAGCCGACTTCCTGCTGGGTGCTGGCGTTCAGGAGGCGCAGGCCGGTGACGTTGCCGTCGTTGGTCGTCGTGCTGCCGGTCCCGCCGCCGCTGCCATCGTCCTCGCCGCCGGTGCCGCCGCCCGTGCCGCCGCCCGTGCCGCCGCCCGTGCCGCCGCCGGTCCCGCCGTCATCGATGTCGGGGACGCCGGGGCTGCCGTCGGGGCCGGGAAGGGGGCCGCCGCCGTCGTCGGTGCCGGTATCGCCGTCGGTGTCGCCGCCGGCGTCGGTGTCAGTGCCGGTATCGGTATCGGTGTCGGTCCCGGTGCCCGAGCCGCCTTGGCCGCCGGTGCTGCCGCCCTGCCCGCCGGTGCTGCCGCCTTGGCCGCCGGTGCTGCCGCCGGGGGCCGCGCCGGTGCCGTCGTCGGTGCCCGTGTCAGTCCCCGAACCGGTGTCGGTGGTGGTGCCGCCGTCGGCCGTCAGGGAGGCGTCCTGCGTGTCGGCGACGAAGAACGCGAAGTCCGCCTCCGACCACGGCCGGTCGTTCAGGGCCAGGGGGGCCCCGCCGGCGTCGGCGGTCAGCAGGCAGCGGTCTTCAAGGCGTTCGACCACCTTGGCGACCGGGCCCTGCAGTTTCGCCCGCGTTTCGTTGTTGTTCGCGAACGTCTTCGACAGACGTGCCAGCCATGACGACGAACCAGTTGCGGAGCCTCGCTGCGACATACCATCCTCCTTAGGATTCTCGGTGCCCGGCAGTGTCGCCCGCGTTTCGTGGTTGTTCGAGAACGTCTTCGACAGACGTGCCAGCCATGACGAAGAAGCAGTTGCGGAGCCTCGCTGCGACATACCATCCTCCTTAGGATTCTCGGTGAACGTACTGTTGCCGCGGGCCGGCCGAGAGCCGCGTCGCCGCGCTTTCCCACTGTGTGAAGCCGGGCACGAGCCCGGACGTGACAATGCCGCCGTGCAACGGTTGAACCAACACACGCGGTTATCGGGCGTAAAACTTACTTTTTTTCTCGCATGCCTCTTTTTTAGGCCGTTAGACGTCTCACGTTAGCATGTTCATTCGGCGGTGGAAGGATGGGTAACCGCGACTGACGGTGCGGGCCCGTTCCGAAATGTCCGGCTCGCCGACACGTTGCCGTGCCGGGTGCCAGATCCCGCTGTCGTCGTCGCGTGCGTGTCGTAGGCAAAAACTCTGAGGCGAAAAAAGGCGGTGCCGTAGACTTCATCAAACGCTCATGCGGGTGAAAGCGCCAACGGTGGGGACCACGAGCGTCGGCGGTCGCGACGGCGGTCGGACATCCTGATGGGTCGCCGCGCTGGAACAGCGGTGGACGCGTCGGGTATCTTAAGGGCTTCGCGCGGGAACGAGGTTGCTGTGTCGAAGGGAGCGAGCGACGTGACAGTTCAGACGAACGAGACGACGAAGGTGAACATCCCCGAGGTCACCCGCACGGAGCGGCCCGTCGACTCGACCGGCCCGCACGTGTTGGCGGCGGGCGTCGAGCGGATTCCGGTGACGGTTTATCAGTCGAGCGCCGACGCCAGCCGCGCCGTCGCGCGGGAGATCGCCGGGCTCATCCGTGAGAAGGCGGCCCGCGGCGAGTCGGCGGTGCTCGGCCTCGCCACCGGGTCGACGCCGACGGCAGTATATGACGAGCTCATCCGCCTGCACCGGGAGGAGGGGCTGTCGTTCAAGAACGTCGTGACGTTCAACCTCGACGAGTACTACCCGATGAAGCCGGACGAGCTGCAGAGCTACAACCGGTTCATGCGCGAGCACCTGTTCGACCACGTCGACATCCCCGCGGGCGCCTGGCACGTGCCCGACGGCACGGTCTCCCGCGAGAAGGTAACCGAGTACTGCGTCGCGTACGAACGCGCGATCCGCGACGCCGGCGGGATCGATTTGCAGCTCCTGGGCATCGGCCGCACCGGGCACGTCGGGTTCAACGAGCCCGGCAGCCCGCGCGAGAGCCGCACGCGGCTCATCACGCTCGACAAGGTCACGCGGCTCGACGCGGCGAGCGACTTCTTCGGCGAGCCGAACGTGCCGCGCAAGGCGATCACGATGGGCGTCGACTCGATCATGTCGGCCCGGCGGGTGATCCTGATGGCGTGGGGCGAGGGCAAGGCCCCGACGATCCGCCGGGCCGTGGAAGGGGAGGTGACGACCGCCGTCGCCGCGTCGTTCCTGCAGCAGCACCCGGCGGCGAAGGTCGTGCTTGACGCGGCCGCCGCGGCGGCGCTGACGCGGTTCAAGACGCCGTGGCTGCTCGGGTCGCTGGCCGAGTTCGGGCTCCAGTGGGACGACGCCACCACCCGCCGCGCCGCGATCTGGCTGGCGCGGACGCTGAAGAAGCCGCTGCTGAAGCTGACCGACGAGGACTACAACGAGCACGGCCTGCAGGAGCTCGTCGCCAGTCGCGGCGGCGCGTACGACATCAACATCGAGGTCTTCAAGACGATGCAGGCCACGATCACCGGCTGGCCCGGCGGCAAGCCGCTCGAGGACGGCGGCGGCCACGCCGCGCCCTACGCCACGCCCGGCACGTTCCACCACGCCCACCCGGAGGTGTTCCCCAAGCGCGTCGTCGTGTTCAGCCCGCACCCGGACGACGACGTGATCAGCATGGGCGGCACGTTCATCCGCCTGTGCGACCAGGGCCACGACGTGCACGTCGCCTACCAGACCAGCGGCAACATCGCGGTGTTCGACGAGGCGGCCCTGCGGCACGCGGACTTCGTGCGCGAGTACGCGCAGGCGTTCGGCCTGGGCGAAAAGCAGGCGCAGCGGATCGAGGACCAGATCGAGCGCTTCGTCGCCCGCAAGCAGCCGGGCGAGGTCGACAGCCCGGAGCTGCAGAAGATCAAGGGCCTGATCCGCCGCACCGAGGCCCGCGCCGGCGCGCGGTACAGCGGCGTGCGGGAGGAGAACGTCCACTTCCTCGACATGCCGTTCTACGAGACCGGCCGCGTGCGCAAGCAGCCGCTCGGCGAGGCGGACATCGAGATCGTGATGGCGCTGCTCGAGGACGTGAAGCCCCACCAGGTGTACGCCGCCGGCGACCTGTCCGACCCGCACGGCACGCACCGCGTCTGCCTTACCGCCCTCACGGACGCGGTGCGGCGGCTGAAGGCCCGCGACTGGATGCGGCTGTGCGAGGTGTGGCTCTACCGCGGCGCAGGGCAGGAGTGGGGCGTCGACGAGATCGAGATGGCCGTCCCGCTCTCGCCCGACGAGGTGCAGCGCAAGCGCATCGCGATCTTCAAGCACGAGAGCCAGAAGGACAAGGCCCTCTTTCCCGGCACCGACCAGCGCGAGTTCTGGAAGCGCGCCGAAGACCGCAACCGCGCGACCGCTGTCGCCTACGACGAACTCGGCCTCGCGGAGTACGAGGCGATCGAAGGCTTCGTGCGGTGGAAGGACCTGTAGTCCAACGATCCCTTAAAGGACGGCGAACTCCCGCGGCGTCGACGGACGCCGCACGGGCCAAGGGTCGGCACAATCAGTTGATCCTCTCGCACTCGAAAACGTCATCCCGCGGGGAGCGGTTGCGACCTGAGGGATCTCGGGGCGTGGAACCCGTCATTCCACCCCGAGATCCCTCGTCGCTGTCGCTCCTCGGGATGACGGCTCATGGCCCTGCGGCGTGACGCACGCACGTGGACGTTGGAGCTAGCGCCGTGCCATTCGACGCATTAACGCCGACGCCCCTCCCGTTCGGGAGGGGCGTCGGTTTCCCATCGATTGCGAGCCGCGGCCACCCGCCTTACCCGCCGAACAGTTCCGGCCTCGGCAGGACGTACTTAAGCGCCACCAGCCCGGCGGCCAGGGCGATGTAGACGGCGCCGATGGCCCACGACGAGCGGGTGCTGATGTCGTAGTACGCGCCGCGGGTCCGCCGGCCGAGCGTGCCGAGGATGCGTGGCAGGCCCATCGCGAGGATCAGCACGAACACGATCGGGAAGATCTGCCCGACCGCCAGCATCCCCACGAGCCCGAGCAGCCCGACGAGCCAGAACCACGGGTTGAGCGCAGCCGTCACCCGGCCGCCGTCGAGGGGCGGGAACGGGAGCAGGTTGAACAGGTTCAGCAGCACGCCGAAGTACGAGAGCTTCAGCAGCACCTCCTGGTAGGCGCCGCCGGCCGCGGGGCCGATCAGGAGGAACGCGGCCAGCACCACGAGCGCCCCGACCGTGCCGGCGACGGGGCCGGCGATGCCGACGATCGCCTCCTCCTTCGCGTTGCGCGGCTGGTCGCGCATGTTGATCAGCGCGCCGAGGAACGGGATGAAGATCGGCGGGCTGGCGCTGAGCTTGTAGTGCCGCATCGCCGCGACGTGGCCGAGCTCGTGGACGAGGATCAGCCCGGCGAACCCCGCGGCGAAGAGGAAGTTGCTGCCGGGCGTGTCGCCGAAGCCGAGCAGCATGTAGCACAGCACGCTCAGCAGCATCGAGCCGCCGGTCTTGGCGACCGCCACCGGCCACGCGTCGTCGCGCTGCGCGCGGCGCGGCGGCGGCTCCGCCTCGACGGTCGGCTCGTACGCGTCGGTCTGCGGCGCGCCGTAGGGCGGCGGGGCGGCGACGAACGGGCCGGCGGCGAGGGCGGCCATGCGGTGGTACAGCGCGTGGTACTGCTGCGAGTCCGGCGGCAGCAGGTCGAGGCTCTGCCGCCACACCGCCGCCGCCGCCTGCGGGTTCACCGTCTCGAGGCGCAACGCGTCGGCCGTCAGTTGTTCGAGCCGGCGGCGGTAGACGAGCGCGCCGCACCGCGGGCAGGCGAGCGAGCCCGCCCACTGCGGCGTACCGCAGCGCTCGCACGCGAAGGGGGGCGCCGGTTGCGTCACGGGAGAAGCGTCCGATCGAACGGGTGCGAAGTTAAAACCATTCATCACGACCGATCATAGGAACGACGGGAGGGCGAACGGGTTATAAGCGCCGGCCCGCTTTCGAGCGGGCATCGCGTTCCGTCCCCACGTTTAGCCGCCGCTCGCAGAGCGGCGCGTTGCGCGGTGGGGAAACGCATTAAAGTTGTCGAACCCGCGCCGTTCTCGGCACGCCCGCGCGAGAGCGAATCCCGCCCCCCCCCGGCAGTGTCGCCCGCGTTTCGTGGTTGTTCGAGAACGTCTTCGACAGACGTGCCAGCCATGACGAAGAAGCAGTTGCGGAGCCTCGCTGCGACATACCATCCTCCTTAGGATTCTCGGTGAACGTACTGTTGCCGCGGGCCGGCCGAGAGCCGCGTCGCCGCGCTTTCCCACTGTGTGAAGCCGGGCACGAGCCCGGACGTGACAATGCCGCCGTGCAACGGTTGAACCAACACACGCGGTTATCGGGCGTAAAACTTACTTTTTTTCTCGCATGCCTCTTTTTTAGGCCGTTAGACGTCTCACGTTAGCATGTTCATTCGGCGGTGGAAGGATGGGTAACCGCGACTGACGGTGCGGGCCCGTTCCGAAATGTCCGGCTCGCCGACACGTTGCCGTGCCGGGTGCCAGATCCCGCTGTCGTCGTCGCGTGCGTGTCGTAGGCAAAAACTCTGAGGCGAAAAAAGGCGGTGCCGTAGACTTCATCAAACGCTCATGCGGGTGAAAGCGCCAACGGTGGGGACCACGAGCGTCGGCGGTCGCGACGGCGGTCGGACATCCTGATGGGTCGCCGCGCTGGAACAGCGGTGGACGCGTCGGGTATCTTAAGGGCTTCGCGCGGGAACGAGGTTGCTGTGTCGAAGGGAGCGAGCGACGTGACAGTTCAGACGAACGAGACGACGAAGGTGAACATCCCCGAGGTCACCCGCACGGAGCGGCCCGTCGACTCGACCGGCCCGCACGTGTTGGCGGCGGGCGTCGAGCGGATTCCGGTGACGGTTTATCAGTCGAGCGCCGACGCCAGCCGCGCCGTCGCGCGGGAGATCGCCGGGCTCATCCGTGAGAAGGCGGCCCGCGGCGAGTCGGCGGTGCTCGGCCTCGCCACCGGGTCGACGCCGACGGCAGTATATGACGAGCTCATCCGCCTGCACCGGGAGGAGGGGCTGTCGTTCAAGAACGTCGTGACGTTCAACCTCGACGAGTACTACCCGATGAAGCCGGACGAGCTGCAGAGCTACAACCGGTTCATGCGCGAGCACCTGTTCGACCACGTCGACATCCCCGCGGGCGCCTGGCACGTGCCCGACGGCACGGTCTCCCGCGAGAAGGTAACCGAGTACTGCGTCGCGTACGAACGCGCGATCCGCGACGCCGGCGGGATCGATTTGCAGCTCCTGGGCATCGGCCGCACCGGGCACGTCGGGTTCAACGAGCCCGGCAGCCCGCGCGAGAGCCGCACGCGGCTCATCACGCTCGACAAGGTCACGCGGCTCGACGCGGCGAGCGACTTCTTCGGCGAGCCGAACGTGCCGCGCAAGGCGATCACGATGGGCGTCGACTCGATCATGTCGGCCCGGCGGGTGATCCTGATGGCGTGGGGCGAGGGCAAGGCCCCGACGATCCGCCGGGCCGTGGAAGGGGAGGTGACGACCGCCGTCGCCGCGTCGTTCCTGCAGCAGCACCCGGCGGCGAAGGTCGTGCTTGACGCGGCCGCCGCGGCGGCGCTGACGCGGTTCAAGACGCCGTGGCTGCTCGGGTCGCTGGCCGAGTTCGGGCTCCAGTGGGACGACGCCACCACCCGCCGCGCCGCGATCTGGCTGGCGCGGACGCTGAAGAAGCCGCTGCTGAAGCTGACCGACGAGGACTACAACGAGCACGGCCTGCAGGAGCTCGTCGCCAGTCGCGGCGGCGCGTACGACATCAACATCGAGGTCTTCAAGACGATGCAGGCCACGATCACCGGCTGGCCCGGCGGCAAGCCGCTCGAGGACGGCGGCGGCCACGCCGCGCCCTACGCCACGCCCGGCACGTTCCACCACGCCCACCCGGAGGTGTTCCCCAAGCGCGTCGTCGTGTTCAGCCCGCACCCGGACGACGACGTGATCAGCATGGGCGGCACGTTCATCCGCCTGTGCGACCAGGGCCACGACGTGCACGTCGCCTACCAGACCAGCGGCAACATCGCGGTGTTCGACGAGGCGGCCCTGCGGCACGCGGACTTCGTGCGCGAGTACGCGCAGGCGTTCGGCCTGGGCGAAAAGCAGGCGCAGCGGATCGAGGACCAGATCGAGCGCTTCGTCGCCCGCAAGCAGCCGGGCGAGGTCGACAGCCCGGAGCTGCAGAAGATCAAGGGCCTGATCCGCCGCACCGAGGCCCGCGCCGGCGCGCGGTACAGCGGCGTGCGGGAGGAGAACGTCCACTTCCTCGACATGCCGTTCTACGAGACCGGCCGCGTGCGCAAGCAGCCGCTCGGCGAGGCGGACATCGAGATCGTGATGGCGCTGCTCGAGGACGTGAAGCCCCACCAGGTGTACGCCGCCGGCGACCTGTCCGACCCGCACGGCACGCACCGCGTCTGCCTTACCGCCCTCACGGACGCGGTGCGGCGGCTGAAGGCCCGCGACTGGATGCGGCTGTGCGAGGTGTGGCTCTACCGCGGCGCAGGGCAGGAGTGGGGCGTCGACGAGATCGAGATGGCCGTCCCGCTCTCGCCCGACGAGGTGCAGCGCAAGCGCATCGCGATCTTCAAGCACGAGAGCCAGAAGGACAAGGCCCTCTTTCCCGGCACCGACCAGCGCGAGTTCTGGAAGCGCGCCGAAGACCGCAACCGCGCGACCGCTGTCGCCTACGACGAACTCGGCCTCGCGGAGTACGAGGCGATCGAAGGCTTCGTGCGGTGGAAGGACCTGTAGTCCAACGATCCCTTAAAGGACGGCGAACTCCCGCGGCGTCGACGGACGCCGCACGGGCCAAGGGTCGGCACAATCAGTTGATCCTCTCGCACTCGAAAACGTCATCCCGCGGGGAGCGGTTGCGACCTGAGGGATCTCGGGGCGTGGAACCCGTCATTCCACCCCGAGATCCCTCGTCGCTGTCGCTCCTCGGGATGACGGCTCATGGCCCTGCGGCGTGACGCACGCACGTGGACGTTGGAGCTAGCGCCGTGCCATTCGACGCATTAACGCCGACGCCCCTCCCGTTCGGGAGGGGCGTCGGTTTCCCATCGATTGCGAGCCGCGGCCACCCGCCTTACCCGCCGAACAGTTCCGGCCTCGGCAGGACGTACTTAAGCGCCACCAGCCCGGCGGCCAGGGCGATGTAGACGGCGCCGATGGCCCACGACGAGCGGGTGCTGATGTCGTAGTACGCGCCGCGGGTCCGCCGGCCGAGCGTGCCGAGGATGCGTGGCAGGCCCATCGCGAGGATCAGCACGAACACGATCGGGAAGATCTGCCCGACCGCCAGCATCCCCACGAGCCCGAGCAGCCCGACGAGCCAGAACCACGGGTTGAGCGCAGCCGTCACCCGGCCGCCGTCGAGGGGCGGGAACGGGAGCAGGTTGAACAGGTTCAGCAGCACGCCGAAGTACGAGAGCTTCAGCAGCACCTCCTGGTAGGCGCCGCCGGCCGCGGGGCCGATCAGGAGGAACGCGGCCAGCACCACGAGCGCCCCGACCGTGCCGGCGACGGGGCCGGCGATGCCGACGATCGCCTCCTCCTTCGCGTTGCGCGGCTGGTCGCGCATGTTGATCAGCGCGCCGAGGAACGGGATGAAGATCGGCGGGCTGGCGCTGAGCTTGTAGTGCCGCATCGCCGCGACGTGGCCGAGCTCGTGGACGAGGATCAGCCCGGCGAACCCCGCGGCGAAGAGGAAGTTGCTGCCGGGCGTGTCGCCGAAGCCGAGCAGCATGTAGCACAGCACGCTCAGCAGCATCGAGCCGCCGGTCTTGGCGACCGCCACCGGCCACGCGTCGTCGCGCTGCGCGCGGCGCGGCGGCGGCTCCGCCTCGACGGTCGGCTCGTACGCGTCGGTCTGCGGCGCGCCGTAGGGCGGCGGGGCGGCGACGAACGGGCCGGCGGCGAGGGCGGCCATGCGGTGGTACAGCGCGTGGTACTGCTGCGAGTCCGGCGGCAGCAGGTCGAGGCTCTGCCGCCACACCGCCGCCGCCGCCTGCGGGTTCACCGTCTCGAGGCGCAACGCGTCGGCCGTCAGTTGTTCGAGCCGGCGGCGGTAGACGAGCGCGCCGCACCGCGGGCAGGCGAGCGAGCCCGCCCACTGCGGCGTACCGCAGCGCTCGCACGCGAAGGGGGGCGCCGGTTGCGTCACGGGAGAAGCGTCCGATCGAACGGGTGCGAAGTTAAAACCATTCATCACGACCGATCATAGGAACGACGGGAGGGCGAACGGGTTATAAGCGCCGGCCCGCTTTCGAGCGGGCATCGCGTTCCGTCCCCAGTTTTAGCCGCCGAACGCCTCGCGGCGCGTTGCGCGGTGGGTAAACGCATTAAAGTTGTCGACCCCGCGCCGTTTTCGGCCCGCCCGCGCCGCTCTTCGAGCGGCGGCTAAACGAGGATGCTTTCAGCCCTCCGTCAATCCATGTTCTAGGCATCAAGCCCGCACCGGGAGCGCCCAACGAACCGAGGTGCAGAGAGCGATGCGAGCGCCACGGCAGGGACGGCATGACCCGTCCTTCTCCATGTCTCCGTCGCCCGATGTCCCGTCATCACCTCAAAGCTCGTGGGCGTAGGTCTTGAGTGTCGCGCGGAACGGTTTCGGCTCCCACCCGAAGTCCCCGGTGAACTTCGTCAGGTCGGCGGTATTGTCCTCCTGGCTCATCACCACCTGGTCGCGGTTGAACGGCAGGAGCGACGCCGGCAGCACCCGGCTGATCGCCCGGGCGTACCACGCCGGGATCGCCACGACCGGCCGCTTCTTCCCCGCGATGATCTCGGCCGCCGCGCGGTGCAGGTCGGGCCAGGTGAGCCGTTCGCTCCCGCCGAGGTCGTAGGTCTGCCCGACCGCCCGCGGGTTCTCGATCGCGTCGACGAACGCGCGGGCGACGTCGTTCACGTAGACCGGCTGGAGCATCCCCGCGCCGCCGAGGCCGAGCGGGCCGGCGCCGAAGTAGGGCATGAACAGGAACGGGGCGGCCTTGCCGCGCGACCACTTGGCGAGCATGTCGGTGAACTCGCCGCGCGGCCCGTGGATCATCGACGGCCGGATGATCGTCCAATCGAGCCCGCTGCCGCGCACGGCCTGCTCGGCCTCGTGCTTCGTGCGGTGGTAGTCGCTGTCGGCACCCGGGCGTGTGCCGAGGGCGGACATGTGGACGTGCCGCCGCACGCCGGATCGCTTGGCGGCGTCGAGGACGTTGCGCGTCCCCTCGACGTGGACGCGCTGAAACGTCACCCCCTTCGCCGGCTTCTCCATGATGATCCCGACGAGGTGGACCACCACGTCGCACCCGGCCATCCCCGCGTCGAGCGCGGCGGCGTCGAACAGGTCGCCCTTGACGACGCGCACGTTGTCGCCGGCCGCCCGCAGCGTGCCGCGATTGACCAGCGCGTTGATCGCGTGCCCCCGCGCGAGCAGTTCGGCGAGCACCGCCGACCCCACGAACCCGCTCCCGCCCGTCAAGAACACGCGACCCGGCATCGATGCGCTCCTTTTCCCCGCCCCGTCCCGTCCTTACACTAGCCAACCGGCGCCGATCATAGACGTGGAACGCGGCGGTGCGACCAATGACGCGTCACTCACCGCAAGACAAAGAAGTCTCACCACGGAGACACGGAGACACGGAGACGGCACGGAGAGGAATTCAAAAATGAGAAGTTCTCCCGTGTGATCGCCGTGTCTCCGTGACTTCGTAGTGCGCCGTTCCTCCCGACGTCTCAAAGGACTGGGGCGACTCGAACTTGACGTTCAGCGATGCCCGACACGCCCCCCGATGATCGTCCACTTCGCCTCGGCACCCGGGGCAGCATGCTGGCGCGCACGCAGAGCGGGCTCGTGGCTCGAGAGCTTGAGGCGCGTCACCCGGGCCTGCACGTGGAGCTGCACATTCTGACGACGACCGGCGATCGCATCACCGATCGCCCGCTGCACGAGTTCGGCGGCAAGGGCCTGTTCACGAAGGAACTCGAGCAGGCGCTGCTCGACGAGTCCGTTGACTTCGCCGTCCACAGCTTCAAGGACGTGCCGGTCACGATGCCGCTCGTCGATCAGTCGAACCTCGTGATCGCCGCCGTACCCGCCCGGGAAGATCCGCGCGACGTGCTGATCTCCGCGCGGGCCCGGCGGATCGAGGACTTGCCGCGGGGGGCGAAGGTCGGCACGACGAGCCTCCGCCGCCGGTGCCAGTTGCTCGCCGCGCGGCCGGACCTCGTCGTCGAATCCGCCCGCGGGAACATCGACACCCGGCTGCGCAAGCTCGCGGCCGGCGAGTTCGACGCGATTCTCCTGGCGCTGGCCGGGCTGAAGCGGGGGGGCTTGTTCGACGACGAGAAGATGGCGACCCTCGACCTCGCCGCGATGCTCCCGGCGCCCGGGCAGGGGGCGCTCGCGCTGCAATGCCGGCGTGACGACGCGCGGACGCGGGAGTTGCTCGCCGCGCTGAACGACCCGGACGCCGCGCTGTGCGTAGAATTGGAGCGGTCGATCGTGCTCGCGCTGCAGGGCGACTGTCACTCGCCGATCGCCGCGCTGGCGACGCTCGACGGGCCGGACGTCGTCCTGACCGCCGCCGTCGGCGGGCGCGACGGCGTGCCGCCCGTGCTGCACGCCCGCCAGCGGGCCCCGCGGGCGTCGGCGCACGACGCGGCCGAGCGGGTGATGCAATCCTTGACCGCCCAGGGCGTTCACCGTCTTTTGCGCGACGGGGATCGACCCGGCCCCGTGTAGCCGGCCCGCGTGCGAGCCGCGTCCCGGGCCCGGCGGATCTTGCGCGACCGTGACCGGCCGCGCCGGGCCGATCAAACCGACGTGCTTTAGTTGACCCGCGGGTCACCGGCACTCTACGATGCGTTCGGGGGCACGCCGACGAGCGAACACGCTTGGACGAATCGCGCAGCAAAGTTCTGGTCCTGGCCGGCCACACCAAGGCCTACGCCAACGCCTGCGGCCCTCCGCGGGAACTGCGACCTCGTCGAGATGGACTCGATCGACCAGGCGATCGAGGCGATCCGCCGCGACGAGTTCGCTGGGCGATCTTCTCCGACACCGCCGACTTCCTCCCGCTCGAGCGCGCGCTGGTCAGCCAGCAGGCGAGCCTGATCCTAAACACGATCGGCGAGGGCGTCTGCATCGTCGACGGCGAGGGCCGCTGCAACTGGATGAACAAGAAGATGGCCGCCTGGCCGGCGCGGGTGCACGAGAAGATCCGCCGCACCTGCCAGGACGCGTACGGCATCTTCAGCAAGCAGGTCAGCCCGCAGAATGCCGACACGCCGCCCGGGTTCAACCGCTCGAAGCGCTACTCGCTGAACATCGAGGACGTGCAGTTCATGGAGATGATCTGCTCGCCGGTGATCAACCCCGCCGGGCAGGTCGTGCAGGTCGTGTCGGTCGTGTGGGACGCGACGGGCACCCGCCGGCTCCAGCAGAAGATCGACGCGATCGACAAGGCCGGCCGCGAGCTCGTGCGGCTCGAGGCCGAGTCGCTGTCGAAGCTGAACGTCGCCCAGCCGCCTGAAGCTGCTGGAGGACAAGATCATCAGCTTCACGCGCGACCTGATGCACTTCGACCACTTCGCGATCCGCCTGCTCGACCGTCGCAGCAACCGCCTCGAGCTCGTGATCAGCGCGGGGCTGCCGACCGACGCGCTGAACGTCGAGCTGTACTGCAGCTCCGAGGGCAACGGCATCAGCGGGTACGTCGCGGCGACCGGCCGGTCGTACATCTGCCCGGACGTCGAGCGCGACCCGCGCTACGTGATGGGCCTGGACCAGGCCCGCAGCAGCCTGACGGTGCCGCTCAGCCTGCACGACCGCGTGATCGGCATCTTCAACATCGAGAGCCGCCAGCGCGCCGCGTTCAACGAGGACGACCGGCAGTTCGCCGAGATCTTCGGCCGCTACGTCGCGATCGCGCTGAACATGCTCGACCTGATGCTCGTCGAGCGCGTGAACACGAGCCACAAGGTCGCCGACGAGGTCTGCACCGAGGCCGCCGGCCCGCTGAACGACATCGCGTCGGACGCCAACGCGCTGATCGACGAGTACATCGGCCACGACGATTTGCGCCACAAGCTGCAGCAGATCCTCGACAACGTCGAGACGATCCGCACGTCGCTCCGCCAGGCCGCCAAGGGCCCGAACACGATCCTTGGGGCCAAGGACTTGAAGGAGGTCGACGACGACCCGGTGATCGCCGGGTCGCGGATCCTGATCGCCGACGACGCGTCCGACATCCGCACGACGATCAGCGACGTGCTGCGCAAGTTCCACGCCGTCGTGACGATGGCCGCCACCGGCGAGGAGGCGATCGCGAAGTTGGAGGCGGGCAACGAGTACGACCTCGTGATCAGCGACATCAAGATGCCGGACAAGACCGGCTACGACGTGTTCGCCACCGCCCGCAAGTGCTCGCAGACCGTGCCGGTGATCCTGATGACCGGCTTCGGCTACGACCCGAACCACTCGATCGTCCGCGCCAGCCAGGAGGGCCTGCAGGCCGTCCTGTTCAAGCCCTTCAAGGTCGACCAACTCCTCGGCGAGGTCCGCAAGGCGCTGCAGGCCACGTCGGTACGCTAACCCCCGGCCCCACCCGTCCGACGTCTCGAAAATAACTTCAATTGCGGAGACGCGGAGGACGCGGAGAAAACGAACGCTTCCGAGTCATACTCCGCGCTCTCCGCGTCTCCGCGGTCGACATTTCCGTTTCGGACCTTCGTCAAGCAGGCAGGTTCCCCACAGGCGCAACGTCCTCATTTAGCCTTCTCGCTTGCCCGCCGTCTCGCGCCAGCACTGTTCCCGCACCAAGAGCGACACCCCCCGCTTAAGGGAGTTTGAGCTTCCGCCCGCTTAAAGAATTGGTGTGGGATACGGAGGGCGCGCTACGTCGCGTGGCGGCCCGGGATGGCGTCCATGATGCGGCTGACGCCGGGGCCCGGCATCACGCGCTCGGTTGCGAACTTGCCGGCGAGCGAGCGGCCGGCGCTGTGGATCGTGACGGCGGGCGACGCCGCGGCGGCGGGGCGGTCCTGGTCCGGCTCGTCGCTCAGCACGAGCGCGCCCGACCCGGCGCGACCGGACTCGATCGGCGACAGGCCGAGGATGCGGGCGAGCTTGTTCGCCTCTGCCGCCTTCGACGCCAGCCGGGCCTCGAGGTCCTCGATCTGCTGCTCGAGGTCCGCGTACTCCTTCACCAGGGCCGCGTGCAGCGCCTCGCCGTCGCGGAGCCAGTCATGAACGTTTGCGGGCACCGTCACCTCCATAGAACTCCGGCGGGCGATCGTAACCTGCCCCGCCCGTCGCCGCCCATCAGAACCTTGCCCGGCGACAACGACGCACATCCGTTGTACCCGAATCCGCGGCGAGCCGTCGGCCGATAAACCACCACCGACCGAGAACGTTTTGTCGACCTAGCCGGATAAACGCTACTGCCGGCAAAGGGCGACGCACCGGGCTCGTGTGACGTCCGACGGCGCACATCGCAGCGGTCCCGGTCGAGCCGCGTACCGCGCCCGACTGCGCCCGGCGGGCCGCCGCCCAGCCGCGTCGCCATCCCGATCACCGGCGACGAGAGTTCTACGCTAGCCCTGGTCGGCACGACTGCCGTCCGCAGTCACAACGACCCGCCGCCGCCGCCGCCGCCGTCGCCGAGTTCGGCGATGGCGCGGCGGATCTCCTCGACCTTCTCCGGGCTGAGCCGCTCCTGTTCGTCGGGCGGGAGTTGGTCGTTGACCGCGAGCGTGCGCTCGTACTGGGCGCGGGCCGCGTCGCGTCGCCCGACGCGGCGCAGCAGGTCGGCGAAATCCCGGCGGGCCGGGACGTTCTGCGGGTCGAGCGACAGCGCCCGTTCGAAGTCGCGGATCGCCGCCGGTACGTCGACCGGCGGGTACGAGCCGTGCGCCTGGGCGCGGAAGAGCAGGTACCGCAGGCCGAGCGGGTTGGCCGCCAGCGCCCGGTCGAGCATCGGCCGGCCGTCGCGCCCGGCCCAGAAGCTCGCCTGCGCCGCGCGGAATGCGTGGTCGCCGTCGTACGGGACGCGCTCCAAGGCGGCGGTTAAGAGGTCGACGGCGCCGACGAATCGCTCATCGCAGACAGAGACCTCGGCGTCGGCCGCCAGTCGCCCGGCGGTCGCCACCGGCGCCACGAACACCACCGCCGCCGCCAGCCACGCGCTGCACGCCGCCAGCGCCGCGATCGCCGCCCCGCCCGCGGGGCGCGCCCGGCGGCGACGGCGACGGGCGCGGGCCGCGCCGCCGAGCCGCGGCGGCCCCGGCCATCATCGCGAACACGAGCATCGGGCCCGGCTCGAACAGCGAGAAATCGATCAGGTTGTGCACGAGGAACAGCCGCCAGCCCGACGAGGCACCCACAGCACCCACGCGCCGGGCGGTCGTCGGCGGCGGGGCGTTCAACCGTGCGGAGCAGCCCGACCACCGCCCCGAGCACGAACACGCACGGAACCCGCCGCGCGCATGAGTTCGAGGAACACGAACGCCGACCCTGCGAAGTCGATGCCCGCCGCGATGCTCAGCAGCACGCCGAGGCACCCGACGACCCCGGCGATCGCGACGGTCGACGGCCGCACCGGCCCGTGCGACGCCGCTCGAGACGACGTCCGCCGCCGGGTGCGGCCCGTGCCCGGCGGCGTGCGCCCGGCGAGTCACCGGTGGCCGGCGTCGTTCGGCACGACGGCGGGCAGCTCCCCAACACGCGCAGCGCCACGCGAGCAGCAGTCCGCCGACGAGCCCGAGTTCGGCGAAGCAACGGACGATGAAGTTGTGCGGGTCGCGCACTCTTCCGCCGCGTTGGGCACCCGCGCCGCGAGGTAGTGCAGCCCGGTTGTCCCACCCGACGCCCGCCCAGGGGTGGCGCGGAACATCGACGTCGCGCTTGAGCCAGTAGCAGCGGAAGGTGAGGCTGACGTGGAATAGCGTGCCGTGGCGGAGCCCGTGCCCGACGACACCGCCGCGCGCGAGGAACGCCGTCACGCCCACGCCGTACAGCGCGCCGCCGGTCAGCGCCCAGGTTGCCGGCCGCCCGACGCGGATTACCGCCAGCATCGCGACGCCGAGCAACGCCGCCGCCGTCGCGGTGCGGCTGCCGGTGAACGTCAGCATCGCCAGCCCGCCCGCGACGCCCAGGGCCAGCGTCAGCGACGGCAGCGACGACCCCCATAGAAGTCGATCCGCCCCGCTCCCGCCCCGCGAGTTGCTGGATCAGCAGCCCCTGCCGACGCCGCGGCGAGCATCACGATCAGCGCGGCGTACGAGTTGGGCGACGACGGCGAACCTTGAGCATCTCGCCGCCCATCACCCGGTTCTCGAACTGCCGCGCCTCGAACGAGTCGGGGTCCCACCGCTCGCGCAGGATCGTCGCGGCGGCGCGTCCACGCGCGCAGATCGACCAGTTCGACCGACCGGTAGTAGATCCCCTGCCCGACCATCACCAACAGCAGCCCGAAGCAGACGGCCGCCGCGAGCAGGGCGCAGCCAGGTCGTCACGAGCGCGCGGTCGACCAGAGCAGCACGAACGCCGCCAGCAGGTGGGCCCCGGAGACCGCGGCGGCGAACTTGTCGGCGGCCCACGCGGTGCTGAGCACGGCCCACGCCCCGAGCGCGGTGCCATCGGCAGGGTGCCGCCCAGGTCGGCCGCAGCGCGAACGTGCGGTCGAACGCGCGCCGCACGAGCAGCAGCAGCGCCGGCACGCACGCGAGCAGGTCGAGCATCAGCTCGCCGGCGCCCGTGCCGCGGGCACCGCCTCGGACGCGGGAGCACGTCGAGCGGGCGCGCGCAGCGACTCGAGCGTCGTCGCCCGCGCCACGACGACCGCCATCGTCAGCACGAGCCGCCCCCCGCGACAGCCACACCGGCCAGGTCGGCGCCCGCGCGGGCACGACGGCGGGCGGCGGGGCGGAGAATCGTTCGGGACGGCGTTTGGACATGATCGGATCGGTCAGCGCCAACCCTGCGCGCGAAACGGGGCGGCGACGCCGACACCATTGCTGATCAAAGAACGTCTGGTTCACGAGCGGCGGCGCGGGGGCGTCTCGCCCGCGTTCTCCCGTCCGGCACGCGACGCCCGCGCCACGCGAGCGAACAACAAACGCGTCAGCATCCATGCGCGGCGGAATCCATGCACGCCGGCGGGGGAACACCCACCACGACTGGCGGTGATCGCGTCCCCCGTCGGTGCCGCGCGCCGTCGCCGGTCGCAGCGGTAGTGACCGGCGGCGGCGGGGCGGACGCGGGCATCGCCGGCGCGGTCGGCGGCGGCGTCACGACCGACATCTCGGCCCGCGACGCAGCCGCGGGCAGCGGTGTTGCTCGAGGAGCCGCGACGACGCCGAGGATCAGCAGCGTCTGCACGAAGATCAGGAACGCGACGCGCGGGTCGTCGACGTGCGGCAGCACGATCGCCGCCCACGCCGGCGGCCGTGATGAGGTACAGGCGGCACCGCCGTGCGGCGCGACATCCCGCGGGCGACGAGGCGGTGGCTGAAGTGGTTCGTGTCGCCGACGAACGGCTCTTGCCGCGCGCCAGGCGGATCGCGCTCACCACGATCAGGTCGTACAGCGGCACCGCCAGCACGATCACCGGCGCGCACCGCGTACCACCCGGCCCCGAACTCCTGCCCCGGGCGCAGGTACGTGGTGCGGATCGTCAGCACGCCCAGCAGCAGGCCGATCAGCAGGCTGCCGCTGTCGCCCATGAAGATCGTGGCCGGCGAAGTTGAAGAACAGGAACCCGACCAGCGCGCCCAGCAGCAGCGACAACGCGGCGGCGACGAACCACTGCTCGATCGACGCGCGCGGTCGCCAGGAAGGCGGCGGTGCAGACGGCGGCGACGCCGGCGCTGAGGCCGTCCATGTTGTCGAGGAAGTTGAACGCGTTGGTGATCGCGCCGATCCAGAGCACCGACACCGTCACCGCCAGCACGCCCCCCGCGCCGAGGCGCTCGTCGAGGGCCGTCAGCGACCAGAAGGGTTTGAACGGGATCACCAGGGCGGTGATGATCGCCAGTTGCAGCGCGAGCTTGAGGTACGGGCCCATCGCCCGGCGGTCGTCCCACAGGCCCAGCAGGTGCATCGCGAGCATCGCGGCCAACAGCGACAGCACCATCGGCGTCTGCCGCCGCACGCCGCCCGCGTAGGCGGCCTCGCGGGTGTCGGCCATGAACGGCACGACGTGCGCGATCGCCAGCAGCAGCAGCAGCGGCAGCACGACCGACAGGAAGATCGCGATCCCGCCGCCCAGCGCCACCGGCCGCGCGTGGATCTTGCGGTGGCCGGGCTTGTCGACGAAGCCGCGGGCGATCGCCAACTGGCGGACGATCAGCGTCAGGAGCCAGGAGAGCGTGAAGCTGGCGATCGAGAGAAACAGGATCGGCTTGATCATCGTTGGGCCGCGGAGGATACCCGCCCGGCGGCGGAGGACCAAAACGGATCGTACGCCGTCCGCGCGCGACGTTCCGCCACCTCCACCCGGCTCGGGCAACCGAAGATCGGCGACGCGACAGAGGCCGCGTTGTCCGCGGGCCTTTTTCGCGTTCTTGATACTCCGGGCGAATGACATTCGCAGCAGCGCGGGCCTCTCGATCACCAAACGGATTGGCGGTCCAAGATCCCTCGTTGCGATTAGGACGACATTCCTCTGCGGTCATCGTTGGAAACCGCTCCGCGCATAGAAAAGGCCCGCGGTGCGGGCCTGTCCGTCTGTCTCAGAGGAAACGCCATTCTCACGGCAGCCGGTGGCGGAGGAACTCGATGCGGTCCTTCAGCTCGCCGAGCTGGCGGTTGAGGACGCGGCGGTCCTCCACGTTGCGGGCGTGCTCGACGCGCCGGCGGATGTTGCGGGCCTCCATCTCGAGCCGCTCGATCTCGGCGATCACGTCCGACTCCGGATTGTAGACCTGGCTCATCTCGCGCCTCCTTGGATGCTCGTATTCCGCTGCCGAATTGTATCGCCGCCCGACCGCGCGAGGCAACGGGAAACCGGCCGGATCGCTCAGGCGCTAAGTCCCTCTATGACAACCGGATCGCTTATGCGGACGACGCGAGCCGGCACGCCGACGGCGGTGGCGTAGTCGGGCACGTCCTCCAGCACGACCGCGCCCGCGCCGACCATCGCGAACCGGCCGATCGAGCGGCACTGGATCACGTTGGCGCCGAGGCCGACGAACGCGCCCGTCGCGACCCGCACCCGACCCGCTAGACGCGCCCCCGGCCCGACGTGAACGCCAGCCGCGAACTCGCACTCGTGGTCGACGACGGCCGCGGTGTTCACGATCGCCGAGTCGCCGATGCGGGCGTCGGTGATGATCGAGGCGTTGGGCGCGACGACGACGTTGAGCCCGAGCGTGGCGGTGGGGGAGACGAACGCGGTGGGGTGGACGGCGTTCACGGGTTCGAAGCCGTGGGCGCGGAGCAGTTGGGCGTAGCCGAGGCGGGCGCGGTTGTCGCCGATCGCGACGATCGCATGGCGGACCCGCTCCTGCTGGCGGAGCCGGGGCAGCAGGTTCACCGGCCCGCCCAGCACCGGCACGCCGCCCACGCTCGCGCCGGCGACGGCCGGGTCGGCGTCGAGGAACGCCACCGGCTCGTACCGCCCGGCCGCCCGGACGATGTCGAGCACGACCTTCCCGTGGCCGCCCGCGCCGATGATGACGAGTTCCATTCCCATTGCTCCGTGGGGACGCGCGGTCGAGCGCCGTCACCTGTTATCGGACCTGCACGCTCGCTCACATGAGCGGCGATCCGTGGGGGAAAAGCAATCGCCGAGACGCTGAGGCGCGGAGATCGGAGGAGTGGCGTTCAGGCGGATCATGCTCGTCCGAAAGTTCCGTTGGAACCGCGGAGACGCGGCGCGCGCGGAGAAAGCAAATCGGTTCATCATCCTCTCCGCGTCTCCGCGGTGGATTTTCTTCGTCCGAGCGTTCCGACGCTCCCGCAGCGAGCCCTTCCGGCTGGCGGCTAAAACAGGACGCGCCGATTCCGCGCGCATCTGCTCATCGCATTCCTCCGCGTTCACCTCCGCGACTCTGCGTCTCCGCGGTAGCCTTTCGCGTCGCACCGAACGAAATGGACCGGTCCCCGAAGGGCGTTTCGGCGCGATTGACACGGCACCCCGTTTCTCTTAAATCCGCGGCGGCACAGTCATCTCACCGAGTGGAGGCTCCCGCACATGGCCGGCAAAATTCGCGTCGCGATCATCGGGTTGGGGTTCGGCGCCGAGTTCATTCCGATCTACCAGAACCACCCCGACGCCGAGATGTACGCGATCTGCCGCCGCAACCCCAAGGAGCTTCAGGCCGCCGGCGAGAAGTTCGGCATCGCCAAGCGATACACCGACTTCGCCGACGTGCTGAAGGACCCGAACGTCGACGCCGTCCACATCAACAGCCCGATCCCCGACCACGGCCCGCAGTCGATCGCCGCCCTCAAGGCGGGCAAGCACGTCGCGTGCACGGTGCCGATGGCGACGAGCATCGACGAGTGCCGCCAGATCGTCGACCTCCAGCGTCAGACCGGCAAGGTCTACATGATGATGGAGACGGTCGTCTACGCCCGCGAGTACCTGTTCGTCCGCGAGCTGTACGAGAAGGGCGAGCTGGGCCGCATCCAGTTCATCCGCGGCTCGCACCAGCAGGACATGGAGGGTTGGCCGAGCTACTGGCCGGGCCTGCCGCCGATGTGGTACGCGACGCACTGCGTCAGCCCGTGCCTGGCCGTCCTGGGCAAGGACCGCACGAGCAGCGCGCTGGCCGAGAGCGTGGTGTGCCACGGCTCGGGGCGGATCCGCGAGGACCTGATCAAGCACTACAACAGCCCGTTCGCCATCGAATCGGCCACGTTCAAGATCAAGGGGACCGACGTGGTCGCCGAGGTCACGCGCAGCCTGTTCGACACGGCCCGGCAGTACCGCGAGAGCTTCGACGTCTACGGCAGCAAGCGCAGCTTCGAGTGGCAGCAGGTCGAGGGCGAGGAGCCGGTGATCCACGAGATCGGCAAGCCCGAGCCGGAGATCCCGACGCGCACCAAGGTGCCGGACTACGCCAGCCGCCTCCCGGAGCCGATCCGCCGCTTCACCCAGCCGGCCGCTATTCAGGACGCCGAGCACCTGAGCTTCCTGCAGGGGGGCGGTCACGGCGGGTCGCACCCGCACCTCGTGCACAACTTCCTGCAAGCCGTCGCCGGCCGCCAGCCCGCGATGCCCGACGCGCCGACGAGCGCGAACTGGACGATGGTCGGCATCTGCGCCCACGAGTCGGCCCTGAAGGGCGGCGAGCGGGTGATGATCCCGCAGCTGTGATAACATGGGCGGATCGGGAGCATTCGACGATGCCGGTCCGTCCTCCAGATCTGTGGAGCATCACCTCAGGGCGTCCGCACATCGATCCGGCGGAACTCGCGGAAGCGGTGCGCCGACAGGCGGGGGAGCGCGACCTCGATTTCCGGACACGCCTGCTGATCCGCGACAGCGTCGGGGCCCTGCAGAAGTACTGGGGATCGGCGCGTTTCGACGCATGGCTGCAGGCCAGTCCCGCGCGCGACGAGATCGAACGGATTAGCCGGGCCGACCTCGGTCCGCCCGGCTTTCCATACCTGGCATCGCGTGTCATGGAACCGACGCGGCCGGACGACATCCTGCAGTACTTCCGCGACCTGGGCCGGCGACTGCCTCAGCCAGTGTCGATGGCCGTCGGCGGCTCCGTGGCCCTTATCGTTGGCGGAAGCCTGTCCCGCGCGACCGACGACATCGACGTTGTGGACGAGATCCCGGCCGCGCTACGGTCCGACCACGACTTGCTCGATGGATTGGCCCGCCGCTACGGTTTGCACCTGACCCATTTTCAATCGCATTACCTGCCGACGGGGTGGCGCGAACGCCTGCGACTCCTCGACCGATTTGGCCGGCTGGATGTCCACCTCGTCGACATCTACGACGTCGCGCTCAGCAAGCTGTTCAGCCGGCGTGACAAAGATTTGGACGACCTGCGCGTGCTGACCCGCCAACTCGACAACGCGGTGCTCCTTCGTCGCCTGACGGAGACGACTGCGGCGTTCCGCGCCGACCCTCGCCTCACGGAGGCGGCCGAAGGAAACTGGTACGTCCTGTTCGGCGAGCCGCTCCCGCCGTAGGTTTATGTGCTTCTTGGCGTTGCCGCGCGTTGCCGGCGCGGGGCCCGCCGCTATAATCCGGCCCACTTACGGGGCCCCGTTCGCTGTCGTTTGCGCCGCGTGGCGTCCCCACTCTTTTCCCGTTCACCGTGCTGGAGGCACCCCGGACCATGGCAGAAGCCGGCAATCAGGAATTCCCCACCATTCTCGGCCCCGACGCCAACTTCAAGGGCGAGCTCTCGTTCGAAAAGGGGATGCGGCTGCAGGGCCGGTTCGAGGGCAAGGTCAACACGCCCGGCCGGGTGCACATCGCCAAGGAGGCGAAGATGCAGGCCGACGTCGAGGCCGGCGGGATCGTGGTCGAGGGGGAGGTCACCGGGAACCTGTCCGCCGCCGACCGCATCGAACTGAAGAACACCGCCCGCTACGAGGGTGACCTCCGCGCGAGCAAGCTCGTCGTCGAGGAAGGCGCGGCGTTCAACGGCCACGTCAGCGTCGGCCCCGACGCCGTCAAGGGCCGACCCGGCATCGCCGGCCCCGGCGGCGCGGCTGCCGGCGGCCAGCAGCACCGCGGGGCTAACGCGCCGGCGTTGCCCGGCCCGCAGCCCCAGGGCGCGCGGTGAGGGGCGGATCACTTTGCCGCGCCGCCCGCGCGTTCCGCGATCGCCCGCCGCCGCCTAGAATGCGGCCGGTGGGTCGTCTCGGGTGTACCGCGACGGCGACGCCGAGCACGCGAGGCGCGCGACGACCACGCCGAGTCGGCGTCGCTGACGTCCCGCGGCGGCCGCCGGCCGGGCGCTGATCGACGAAGCGGATGCCACTGAACGACATGCACATCCCCGGGCCGTCGGACGATCGCCAGTCGATCGTCTGCTTCCACTGCGGCAAGTCGCAGGACGTCGGCCGCAAGGCGATCAGCATCACCTGCAAGTTCTGCTACAAGCCGCTGAAGCTGAAGGACGAGGTCGTCAAGCAGTACGAGGCCCGCCGCGCCGTCGAGACCGTCGGCATGGTCACGGTCGAGAAGAAGGGGAACCTCGTCAGCGACCGCGTGAGCTGCGGCGGGCTGATCGTCCGCGGCAAGATGCGCGGCCACGTCACCAGCCGCGGCCCGGTGCTCGTCGGCCCGGACGCCGAGATCAAGGGCGACGTCACCGCCCCGACGATCGCCGTCGGCGCGGGGGCCGTGCTCGAGGGCAAGTACGCGATCGGCAAGAAGTCCCTGCCCGACGGCGACGGCAGCGGCAAGCCCGACGGCGGGTCGAAGATGTCCGCCTGACCACGGTCCCTCGATCGCGAAACCGCAAGCGATTTTCCGGCCCGCATCGGCGGCGGGGAGTCGTTCGTTTTGGAGCGCTCGGGAAGAGGATTTACCGCGAAGGGCGCGAAGGGCGCGACGGAATTCCTTAAGCCAAACGGGTAATCTGCGTGGTCTTCACCCTCTCCTTAACTTCGCGTTCTTCGCGTTCTTCGCGGTTCAATCTCGGATCGACTGCCCGCCGGGCGACTCATCCCACCGACTCCACGCCGCCGACCGCGCGGCGGCCGGGCATTTCCAGCACGACGAACGACGGCAGGCCCATCGTCCGCCAGAGCGCGAACGGGTCGGCGCCGAGCGGGCCGGCGGCGTAGAGCGCGAGCACGGTGCCGTGCGTGACGACCGCCACGTCCTGCCCCGCGTGCCGCGCCAGGACGGCGTCGACCGCCCGCGCGAACCGTTCGAGCGCGGCCGCGGCGGTCTCGCGGCCGAGGACGAGTTCGTCCGGGCGCTTGAACAGCAGCGCGACGGCGGAGATGAACGCCCGCGTCGCCAGGTGCGGCACGTTGCTGCGGTCGTGCTCGTGCAACCCGGCCGCCGTCTCGAACGCCGCGCCGATCGCGTCGGCCAGCAGCCGGCCCGTCTCCGCCGCCTTCGGCTCCTCACTCGCGACCACGACCCGCGGCCCGTGCGCCCGCACCCGCTCGGCCAGCGGCCCGCACGCCCGCCGCCCCTCGTCCGACAACGCCCACCGCTCCGACGGCACGCCCGGCATCACCAGCGGCTTCGCGTGTTTGATCAGGATGAGTTTCGCCACGTTCGTTTCGTCCCCGTTGTTCCCGACGCGCATCGTCATTCCCGCGCGCGTTACGTGTGGCCCGTTGGGAGAGGAAATCGAACCACGGAGACACGGAGACACGGAGGGGAAGGAAAAAGACGAATATGGAATAGTGGGGGATGGAAAATGCAGGATGACCGGTGCCTCCTCGTCCCTTCCTCAATCTTCTATCCGCGTTCTCTCCTCCTACCTCCGTGTCTCCGTGGTTCAATTATTCGTCGTCCTGCGAAACCACGAGCGACGTCCGCGGCCATCCCGCATCTCGTTGTTTCTCCTACTTTGGCAATAGCTTCGCGAGCAGTTCCGCGTAGTACGTGATGACGAGGTCCGCGCCGGCACGCTTGATCGCCAGGAGCGACTCCATCGCTGCGCGGTCGCGGTCGATCCAGCCGTTGCGGCCGGCGGCTTCGAGCATCGCGTACTCGCCGCTGACCTGGTAGGCGACGACCGGCACGTTCACCGCCGCCCGCACCTTCGAGACGACGTCGAGGTAGGGGCCGGCCGGCTTCACCATCACCATGTCGGCGCCCTGCTGCACGTCGAGTTGCGCCTCGAGGACCGCCTCGTCGTGGCCGCGGGCGGGGTCCATCTGGTAGGTGCGCCGGTCGCCGTACGCCGGCGCGGAGTCGGCGGCGTCGCGGAAGGGGCCGTAGAACGCGCTGGCGTACTTCACCGAGTAGGCGAGGGTCGAGACGTCGGTGTGGCCGGCCGCGTCGAGGCCGCTTCGCAGCGCGGCGACGGCGCCGTCCATCATGCCGCTGGGGGCGATCACCTCCGCGCCCGGCCCGCCGCGTGGTTGATCGCCTGGCAGACGAGGCGGGCGACGTCTCGTCGTTGCGGACGGTCGCGTTGTCGTCCGTCAGCGGGCCGCAATGGCCGTGGCTGGTGTACTCGCAGAAGCAGAGGTCGGTGATGCCGGCCATCGGCACCCGCGCTCGCATGGCCCGAGCAGGCGGCAGACGACGTTGTCCTCGTCGAGGGCGGCCGACCCGGCCGGGTCCTTCCTCGCCTTGTCGATCAACGCCGAAGATCAGGTACGCCCGAACCCTCGCCCGCCCGCTCGGCGAGCCACCCGGCGGCGACGTCGACCGACATCTGGAAGACGCCGGGCATCGACACCTCCTGCCGGACGCCCTTCCCATCGCCTCGAACACGGGAACAATCACGTCGCTGCGGCGGGAGCGCACGCTCTGGAGCAACCCGCGGATCGCGGGCCGGCGCAGGCGGGGGGCGGACGGGCAGGTTCAAGGGCTCGGACATATCAGGAGTATATATGAGGGCCTACCACCGTTCCCCAGCGGAGGGCGCCGGCACCGGGGCGCGCCGCGTTGGGTTCGTTTTGCACTTTCGCCTGCGCGACGCGGTGGGGCGGTTCCGGCCGAACGCGACAGAATGTCCCGTGGGTTCGTTCTGCAAAACGGACATCAGCAGGACCCGCCGCGTTCCCGTTTCGTCGGCTCGTTTACTAGCCGCGTTTCGATGCGCAGGTGCGGGCGCGGCGACGAGAGTTACGAGCGGGTGCCGTCCCCTACCTGTAGCGCATTCCGGTTCGGGACGCACCTCGACGCGGCTCGCAAGCGAGCGGGCTCTCTCAAAGCGGGGTCGGGACGTCGGCATACGCCGGACTCGTTTTCGTCACCGTCCGTCAAACCAGGGTCGTTGGGTTCGTTTCGCGGCGAGGACCCGGTGGCCCCGTGCAAACACCGCGGAGATCCGTCGCTGTCCTGGGACGACACCGCAGGGTGCGCGTTCTTTTCCAGAGAGCGACGAAGCGACGAAGCGACGCAGGGCGAGCGAGCATCCGGCCTTTCCCCCTCCGTCGCTGCGTGCCTCCGTCGCTTCGTCGCTTCTGACGAGAATGTAAAGTTCCAAGAATAGCGATCCCGAGATATTGCCAATTCCGGGTGATCTGGAACGGCTGGCGTGGCCACCTGAGGTGGCCACGCCGCTGTGGTTGGGAGGGTTGGAGTTGTCGTCGAAAGTTAGCACGCCGTCGCGGCGTTGCAACGGAAATCCGCGTGGCGTCGCGGCCTTATCGCGACGAGTACTTCGCCAGCATGTTGAGCGTCGAGCGAAGGTCCTTCGGCAGCGGCGACACCACCTCGACCGCGTCGCCGGCGGGGGAGGCGAACCGCAGTCGCTCGGCGTGGAGCGTCAGGCGGTCGATGAGCAGGCGGCTCCGGGCCGTCGCCCTTGCTGCGGTAGCCGCGCGCTTGAAGGTGCTGAGCAGCAGGCCCGGCGACCCGCACGTTGTAGAGCAGGTCGATCGCCAGCGGCAGGCCGATCGATTTCAGGTGCACGCGGATCTGGTGGGTCTTGCCGGTCTTGGGGAACACGCGCAGCAGCGACAGGCGGAACGCCTGCTCGACGCGCCACGCCGTGCGCGCCGCCCGCCGTGCTTCGTGACGGCCATCCGCAGCGGCGAGGTCGGGTGCCGGCCGAGACGCGGCGTCGACCTCCTCGGTCTCGGCGGGCGGCCCACCGACCGCGAGGTACTCCTTGCTGATCGTTTGTTCTGGAACTGGTGCGAGAGGTGCCGCTGGTGGCCGAGTCGAGGGCGAAGAGCAGCACGCCGCTCGTCTCCTTGTCGAGGCGGTGGACGACGCGCACGCGCGGGTCCGCCGTGCCCGAGGCCGGCAGGCCGCAGTTCCTCGATGACGCTCGTCTGCTCGGGATCGTGGCGAGGCGGATGGGTTGTCGACGGCGACCCCAGCCGTCGCCCCGCGAGGATCGAGAGGGTGTGCTTGCCAAGCCACGGAGATGCTCGGCGGCGCCGGAATGGAGACGTCGCGTCAGAATCCGGAATGAGCCGATGGGGCATCGATGCGCACCGATCAACGGCGGATCATCGGTAGATCGGTGCCCCATCGGCGGTTCAACCCAATCGACTTCCTCGGTACGCCGCCTGCCGGGCTACTTCGTATACGCCTTCACGTTCGCCTCGATTTTCGGCTGCTCGGGGCGGATCTTGAGGCTCTGGTTCCACGCGCCAGCGCGGCGGTGCAGCTTGGAGTCGTCGGCATTGTTGGACGACTGGTACTGCCGGATGTTGAGGTCGGCGACGGCGTTGTGGGCGGGTGCGGTAGAAGCTGGCGTCGGCCTTCAGCGCGCCTCGAACTGTCGGGCCGCCCGTCGCCGCGGTTGGCGGCGGCGAGCCGCCTCGCCGTAGCGGGTGCGGACGGCGGCGTTGTCCTGGAACTTCTTGCGGCCTCCATCACCTTCACGGCGTCGGCGCGCAGCTCTGCTGGACGAGGTCGCCGTAGTTCATGTACGTCGCGACCTGGCTTCGGGTCGAGCGAGATGACTGGCGGTACGCCGCCTCCGCGTCCTGCGGGTTGCCGGCCGCCTCGAGCGTGACGCCGAAGTTCGCGTGGGCGACCGCGTTCCGCGCAGCGCCAGCTCGGTCGCCCGGCGGGCGTGCCGCAGCGATCAGCTCCTCGTGCTCCTCGAGCGACATGTACAGCCCGAGGTTCATGTGGCTCTCCCAGTTGTTCGGGGCGAGCTGCCACCGCCTTCGCGTACGCCCGCGCCGCCTGCGGTACTGCGGCACGAGGTGGTGGGCGACGCCGAGCGGTAGTGGTTGTCGGCCGCGTACGGGTCGAGCTTCACCAGTTCGTACTGCTCGATCGCGGCCGGGTAGTCCTTCTCCTGCACGTAGAGGTCGGCGAGGCGCGAGCGGGCCATGATGAGGTTGGGGTCGGCCTGGGTGGCCGCGACGAGCGACACCGCCGTCGGTGTCGCCCGCGTTGTAGGCGCAACCCCCTCGACGTACTGCGTCATCGCCGCCGAGGACGGCGCCGGGGCGGCGGTATTCACGCCGCCGCCGGTGCCCGCGGCCGATTGGGCGGCGGGGCGCGCACCCGCCGGGGGCGCACAGCAGGAGCGACGGCAGGATGAGCGGCGGCGGCGGCAACGTATGCGTCGGGCGGGCGGGCTGTGCCGCTTCAAGATGGGGTTCCTCCGAGTTGGGGTCGATTTCGCGTTATCGGTCCGCGACGACCCGCATCTTTACCGGCGCGGCGGGGCGCGGTCAACTATTGACTGTCGCACGCCACACGATCCGGTTGACCGGCATTTTACCCGCTTCTAGTATCACCACGGCCGCCGGGCCGCGTGTCGTGCGCGTGCGGCACGCACGCACGCGGTTTGCTGAGGGACTGCGACGTGCCCATCGCGTCCCGCCGGGACGTCGTGAGTCGCGGGTCGCTGCACGGCGGGGCGGACGGGTCGAAGTCGGACCGGGCGTCGCCAAGACGCCGTCGTCGCGTCGCCCGTACGCCGGCTACATGATGATCGCCGGGACGGCCACGAGGATCGAGGCCGTCGCCGTTTCGGAACGTGCTTGCTTGAACGAGTGGCCGGGGCATCCCGGTCCGTCCCAACCGGACGCGCGGGCAGCCGCGGGTCCGACCACGAAGGGGTCGATGTGCGGCTGTTGATCGCGATCCCGGTCCACAACGAGCAGAAGTACGTCGACGCGGTGCTCGACAAGGTCAAGACGTTCCACGACGACGTGCCTGTCGTCGACGACGGCAGCACCGACGACGCGCCGAACATCCTCGCCCGCCGCACCGACGTGGCCACGATCCGTCACCCGGCCAACCGCGGTTACGGCCAGAGCCTCATCGACGCCTTCGCCTACGCCGAGCGGAAGGGTACGACTGGGTCATCACGATGGACTGCGACGAGCAGCACGAGCCGGCGATGATCCCGGAGTTCGTCCGCCAGATCGAGACGAACCGGTGGGACCTCATCAGCGGCTCGCGCTACGCCAAGCCTGCGCACCGACGACGACCTGCCCCCGGCGACCGGCGGAAGATCAACGGCACGATCACCAAACTCGTCAACGACCTGTTCTCGTTCAACCTCACCGATGCGTTCTGCGGCTACAAGGCGCACCGCGTGTCGGCGGATGCGCACGCTGGAACTCACCGAGCCTGGGTACGCGTTCCCGATGCAGCTTTGGCCGCAGGTATGGCGCGCGCGGCCTGCGGCTGACGGAGATCCCGGTCCGCCTCATCTACAACGACCCCAACCGCCGGCCACTTCGGCGAGCTCGTTCGACGACGCCGGCAACCGCCTGCGGCACTACATCGCCGTGCTGGGCCACGAACTGGAGCGCCCGGTGGAACCGGCGGAGCTGCTGCCTTGCCCTGCTGGTGCAGAAGATCTTTGAACGACTTCCAAGCAATGCTGCAAGCGGGTTCGACCTTTGTGGCGGGTTTGCAACCCGTGGTCGAACACACGCCTTGCAAACAGGTGCCACGAGCAGATCCCGGTTCGCGAAACCCCTTCAATCGTCGCGAACCGTCGCGGCAACGATCGCCTCGACCGCAACACACGGAGCACGTTGGGTCTCCTGGGCGAAGCCCTGGCTCTTTCAACGTCAGCCGCATGGCTTCCGCCGGGGAACTATGAAATGCCGAACGACGGTTTCGCTGCGATCGATTACGCTGTGCCCTCGTGTCGGTGCTGAGTGACGCGTCGGGGACCGGGATTGCCACGCATGGGAACAGAGTCCTCACTCAGCACCGCGCGCCCTCGATCGACGATGCCCAGGGCTACGCCGACTGGAAGCGCGCCCGCCGACGACGGCGGGGTTCTCGTCTGGCCCGACCCGCCGACCTGCTCGCCGACGCCGCCGCTAATCACGACCTGCTCGCCACGACCGACGCCACGATCGCCGGCGTCCCGCTGCGCGAGGTTCGCGGCGCCTGCGGCACTGGGTCGGCCACACCGACGACCGCGCTGCTCGCAACCGGCCACCAGACCGAGCTGCACCACCCCGGCGTTTCAGTGAAGAACGCCGCTGATCGACGCCGCCGCGACCGCGGTCGGCGCCAGGGCGGGCCACGTCACGGTCGACACCCTCGACGAGCCGAAGCACCTGCGCCCTCCGCTGGCTGGGCGGCGGCGGCGGGACCCCGCTCGCCGACGACGCCCGCCTCGGGACCGCCGCCTGGAGCGGTCTGCTCGACCCGCCGACGCCCGCACCTGCACGACCTCATCGGCATCCGCGGGGCGGCCGCGACGTGGGGCTATGAGCCGACGGCGACGGAGCTCCTCGAGTCGATGCGCCCCGCTGGCACCTGTCATCGATGCTGACCAACGCGCTGCACGCGCTCGACTGGTCGCTCGGCCTGCGGCATCGTGCGCTGACGCTCTCACCGCTTTGCGATTCGGAGCCGTACCGTCTTCGCCCACCACGTCATCGCGGGCGCCGACCGCTTCGCCGCCGACTACAACGCCGCATCGACGACTACCGCGCGCGCGCGCATCCGAACGCCCGGCCGGCCGATGCCGAACCTGGAAGTTGGCGGCGGACGAGGCCGAGGTGCGTTCTGGGCTCGACGACCTGGCGGCCGGATCGCGCCGCACGCGACGGTCGTGCGACACCATCGACGGGTGGGCACTGCGCGCCGTCGGCGCCGATGTGCATGTCGATGGCGGGTGTTGATCGCTGCGCCCGGGCGCCACCAAAGTGGCACCGCCGGCGGTGCTGAGGATGAAGCGTTCGTCATCCGCCCCACGCCGACGCGTGGCGGGCCGCGGGCGACCTGCAACGCTGGCTCCGCGCCCAACAACCTGCGCCTGCGCCGCGCGCGTTGACGGCCGTCCTGCGCCTGCTCCTCGCCGACGGGTTCGTCCACGGCATCGGCGGCGGGCAGCACGACCAGGTGCTCGACCGCCTCATCGCCCGCGGGTTCCAGCGGCGCCCGCCGCGCTTCTGCGTCACGACCGCCACGCTCTACTTCCGCAAGCGGTGGGGCGACCGCGCTGGTGCGTGAGTTGCGTGAAGGAGGAGGGCCACCGCCTGCGCCACAACGTGATCGGCGGCGAGAAGAGCGTCATGGTCGACAAGATCGCGGCCGCCCCGCCCGCTCGCCCGAACGGTCCCGCCTCTTCTTCGAACCGCACGCCGCCTCGACGCCGCCGCCGCCCACCCCGGCGCTGCAAGACTGGGCCCAACGTAGCGCAAGCCGCCGAGCGCCAGGACGACGCCGACCGCGACCTGTTCGACCGCGAGCTGTTCTACGCCATCCAACCCCGCGACCGCCTCGCCTCGCTCATCGCCCGCTACCGCGACATGTTCGCCGCCCGCCCCGCGTGATTCGCACGATTGCGTGAGGTCTACTTCTCCGTCGCTCGAGGCCGCCCGCGGTAGAATGCGCCGGATGCACCGCCGTCGCCTCATGACGCTCTGCTCGGCCTTCTCGCTGCTGATATTCATCGCGGCGTGCGCTGTGTGGGCGCGGAGTTACTTCCGAGGAGACCTGGTCGGGATCAGTGTCAAAGGCCCGCCGTCGTCTCTACGAGCGGTTCGCCCGGTCGAACTACGGCACCCTCGTGGTTAGCCAAAACGCGCACCGCGGCGGGTGGAAGCCGCGGCCAGCCAAGTGGATCAGCCACTCGCCGAACGAGGGTTTATGCAAACTTCCCCACTCTGGGCGTCCACCGAAGCCGCTTCACCGACGGCGCCCGGCAAGCTCGATGGACCACGTCAACCTCCACGTGTCGTACTGGCTGATCGCGGCGATCTCCGCGATGCTTCCCGCGACGTGGTTTCGCGACAACCGTCGGCTTGCCACCGCCACCGCGACGGCCTATGCACCGCCTGCAGCTACGACGTCCGCGCCTCGCCCGGCCGCTGCCCGGAATGTGGGGCGACCGCGGGTGCACCGCTGCCGACGTCGCCGCCGGGCGCAACTTGACTCGCTGCGATGGGAGGATTACTGTTCGACGGACAACTTATTCGGGGCCAGCAGTGCCCCGGGGCGATTTGACTCGCAGCTTGCGGCCCGTGGGATTTGAAACCCACAAATTGCTAAAGCGTGGACAGAACGTTTCTGCCACCGGGCCATGCCAGTTGACGGGCATGGTTTTTTTTTTTTGTGGCAGCGCCCCGCCACGCAGCGACGTGCTCCCCGCACAATCAGGTGATCCCGATGACCCAGACGCTCAACCCGCCGTCGAACGCGCCGTCCGCGACCGCCGCCAAGGCCCCCGTGACCCAGCTCAACACTGAGCAGGTCAACCGCTACAAACGCCCACCTCATCCTGCCGGAGGTCGGCGTTGAGGGCAGAAGAAGCTCCTCAACGCCAAGATCCTCTGCATCGGCGCAGGCGGCCTCGGCTGCCCGATCAGCCTCTACCTGGCGGCGGCTGGCGTCGGCACGATCGGCCTCGTCGACATCGACGTCGTCAGCCCGTCGAACCTCAACCGCCAGATCCTGTTCGGCGTCAGCAGCGTCGGCGAGGACAAGGTGAAGGCCGCCGCCAAGCGCCTCAAGGACGTGAACCCCGACTGCAACGTCGTCGAGCACAAGCTGATCGTCAACGCGTCGAACGTCCTGGACCTCATCAGGACTACGACGTCATCATCGACGGCACCGACAACTTCCCCACGCGGCACCTGGTCGGCGACGCGTGCGTGCTGCTGAACAAGCCGAACGTGTACGGTCGATCTTCCGCTTCGAGGGGATGGTCACCGTCTTCGCGCCCCACCTGCCCAACCCGCTGCCGGCGAGCACGGCCCGTGCTACCGCTGCATGTACCCCGAGCCGCCGGACCCGGGCAGCGTCCCGAGGCTGCGCCGAGGGGCGTGATCGGCGTGCTGCCGGGCATCATCGGCACGCTCCAGGCGAACGAGGTGATCAAGCTGATCCTCGGCATCGGCACCCCCGCCGATCGGGAAGCTGACGACGTTCAGCGCGCTCGACCTGGAGTTCAAGACGTTCAAGCTGCGGGCCGACCCGTCATGCCCGATCTGCGGGACGAATCGCACGATCACGCGGCGATCGATTACGAGCAGTTCTGCGGGGCGCCGGGCGCTCGATCGAAGTCGCTCGAGGAGACGCAGAGGGAAGTGATTGACGCGAAGAACAACGCGAGCGGCGCGTTAAGCCGCAAGCGGCTCGGGACCCGTCGCTCGACGAGCGGGGGCTGCCGCCGGGGTACAACTTCGACCCGCAGTGGGAGGTGACGCCGCGGAGGTGAAGCAGCTTCTCGACAGTGGGAGAAGTTCGTCTTCGTGGACTGCCGGCTGCCGAACGAGCACCAGATCACAGGCCATCGAAGGTGCTCAACTGATCCCGCTCCAGCAACTCGCCCAGCGGATCGGCGAGCTGCGCGGCCGGGAGGGCGAGCGGGTGATCGTCCACTGCCGCAGCGGCCAGCGGTCGCTCAACTTCGAAGATCCTCAAGCAGCAGGGCTTCAAGGACGTCAAGAGCATGGCCGGCGGGATCCTGCTCTGGAACAGGACCACGTGAACCCCGGCGGGCCGCAGTATTGATCGCGGGCAACCGTCTCCGGGCGCGGCGGCTTTCCGGCCGACCGGGGTGGACGGCAAGACCTGTGCCCGGCGTGCCCGCTTCGGCGGGCACGCGGCGTTTACGGGCGCGGGAGAAGTCGTATCGTTGCGCTGGTCGAGCGTCGCGCGGACGTCCGGGGCGACGAGTTCACGTCATTTCGGAAGCGGATTTTACATTTTGAGCGGACGGCACGGGTGAGGAAATGCTCGCCACGCCGGCTCCACAATTCGAAGTCCGAATTGTCACCACTTCTGGCGCGGTCCGTCGCGCCAAGCGAACGCCGGTCTTCGTGGTCGGGCGCGCAGGATAAAGCGTGCAGGGGCGGCGGGCGTGGCGTACACTCGGGCGCGGGCGGATGCAGGGAGGCGTAATGGGACACGTCAGGGACGTCACCTCGATGAAGTTCGAGGGGCTGATCGAACGCGAGTGGCTCGCCACCAACGGCCTCGGCGGGTACGCGTCGTCGACGATCGCGTCGCTCAACACGGCGCAAGTACACGGCCTGCTCGTCGCGGCGATGACGCCGCCGGTCCGCCGGATGGTGCTGCTGTCGCGCGTCGAGGAGACGATCGTCTGCGACGGCTGGCCCAGCCATCTCGCGGCCAACGAGTACGGCCGCCGTCCACCCCGACGGCCACCGCCTGCTCCGTGCGTTCGACCACGACCCCTACCCCGCTGGGTCTACCAGGGCGACGGCTGGACGCTGGAGAAGTCCCTCGTCCTGCTCCGCGGCCAGAACACCGTCTGCCTCACCTACACGCTCCTCGGCGGCGGCCGGCCGGTCGATCTGCTCGTCACGCCGCTGTTCGCCGCGCGCGGGATCCACGAGCTGATGTACCAGTGGAACGGCGTGCTGAAGGTCGAGCACGACGCGTCGGCGGCAGCACCGCGTGCCGCCCACGGCGCGCACGCCCGAGGTCTTCGCGCACGACGAGGGCAACGGATTCGCGGCCGGGTTGGTACTTCAACACGATCTACCGCCGCGAGCAGGAGCGCGACTACGCGGGCCTCGAACCTCTGGACGCCCGGCGCCGTCCGCATGACGCTCGCCGGGCCGCCCGGCCCACTTCGTCTGCTCGGCCGACCCGATCGACCTCGAGAAGGTGCTCGACGAGGTCCGCGTGCAGCACGGCAGTCTCGGCGGCCACGTCGCGCTACGCTCGGCCGCGGCGCGCGCTGGCAGCGCGCAAGCAGGACGCGGCGCGTGTGTCCGTCCGACCGCCGGGACGACGGCCCCGACCCGGCCGAGGGGGCCGAGCGTTACCTGCCGGGCGCTGCGCGCGGGCGGCGGACGCGTTCGTCGTCAGCCGGTTGTACGACGTCCCCGGCGGACGACGCACGTCCGCCGTCCTGCCGCAGTACCCGTGGTCGCCGCCGTCGCCGCGGCGGGCGCTGTTCGCGTTCCCGGGCTGTTCTCGTCACCGGCCGCTACGCCAGCGCGTCGCTGCTGAAGCTCGCCGGCAAGCTGCGCGACGGCCTGCTGCCGTCGGAGTTCCCCGAGGACGGCGGCCGGCCGCTCTACACGTCGTCGGACGTCGCTCTGGTTTGTCTCGAGCGTTCACCACTACCTCCGCTACACCGGCGACGACGCGACGGTCCGCCCTTTACGGGCCGATCCGCGAGATCGTCGACGCCTACCGCCGCGGCACGCCTCGGCATCCGCCCCGACGCCGACGGCCTGCTCCGCGCCGGCGAGCCCGGCGACGCGCGCGGCGACGCGGATCGACGCCCGCGGCGGCACGCGCAAGTGGTCAACCCGCGGCACGGCCGCCCGGTCGAGCTCAACGCGCTCTGGTACAACGCGCGCGTCACCGCCGACCTCGCCGGCCGCTTCGGCGACGCCGCGCTCGCCGTTGAACTGACGGCGCTGGCGGCGTCGACGAAGGCGGCGTTCGACCGGCGATTCTGGAACAGGTCGGCCCACTGCTGCTACGACGTCGTCACCGACGACGGCAGCCGACGCGGCGGTCCGCCCGTACCAGATCCTCGCCGCGTCTGCCGTGCCCCGTGCTCGACGCCGGCCGCGCGCCGGCATCGCCGAGGCGGTCCGTGCCGAGTTGCTCACGCCCGTCGGCGTCCGCACGCTCGCCCCGGACCACCCCGGCTATGAGGGCCGTTACGGCGGCGACGACGCCGCCCGCGACCGGGCCCTCCACAACGGCTCGGCCCACGTGCACATCCTGGGCCTGCTGGCCGCCGCCCACCTCCGCGCGCAGACGCGGCCGCGCCGCCCGGGCGCGAGGCAGCCGACCTGCTCCGCCCGGTCCTCGACCGCCTCTGCGGCGACGGTCTCGGCCAGGTGTGCGAACTGTTCGACGGCGACCCGCCCCCGCACCCGGCAGCGACCGCCTCGGCGGCGGCGGCGGGCGAACTGCTCCGCTGCTACGTCGAGGACGTGTTAGACGCCGGCCCGGGCGATGGACCGGCCGAGTCGCCCGCGGACACCGACGTCACCACCGCACGCGCCACGCCCAAGCCGGCCACGCCCGCGACATGGAACGGCAGGCGGGGCGGCCGCCCGTGGCGACGGAGCGCGGGGCGCGGTCGCCAACATGGAAAGGCGTTAGAGTCGGTCAACGGGGACGCGGGTTCCTGTCATCCTGAGCGCGGCGAAGCTCCCGCGGGGTTTGACATCCTGCGTTGCGCTCCGTACGATTCGCGGCATTTTGAACCGTCGCGTCCCCCTCCTCCTCATTTCCCGGTAACGCTTCTCCCCGCCCGGCGGGGTAACCTGCCCGTGCAGACGTTTACCGAAGGGGAACTTCCGATGACGGACGAGCCGCTGCAGGCCCCTGGGTACGACCGCACGCCGCCCGACTACGTGAGCCGCCGCCGATACCGGCTGCTGCTGGCGTTCGCGATCGTCAGCGTCGTGTTGCTCGTCGCCGGGATCTTGATCCCGGCCGTCCAGCAGTGCGCGCGGCCGGCAGGCGTTCGTCACGATCGCCACGCCCGACGATCGTGACGACCGCCGCGCCGCCGGCCGCCGTCGCGTACACGCCGCCGCCGCCCGACGTGATGCGCTTCTACGCCTCGCGATGGTCAGGCCGCGGACGAGGTCGCGTACGACGAGGATCCGGTTCGCGCGCGATGAAACGCCTCCTGACGCGCCGGACGGCTTCCGCGTGGCCGACCTCTACACCCTCGGCCGCCACCGCCAGGCCTACCAGCCACCCGTGCTGCGCCAGACGCCGGTCCTGGCGCGCACTACGTCGCGCGCACTTCGACGCTGGCCGCAACGCGACCACACTGTTCGTCGGCGAGCGGACGAGCCCCCGGCGGCAACCGCCGGCTCGTCATGCTCCTACCTCGACATGGCCGCGACCGGCCACGACTCCAACGGCCAACTGTCCGTCTCGCTGTCGCCCGCCGGCTGAAGTACAGGATCTTCTCGGTCCGCGGCGGCTCCGACGTCCGCGAGGCCCGCCGCGGCGATTCGCTCGAAGTGACGGCCCCGGCCGGCGACCGCCTCCCGATCCGCTGGTCGACGGCGTCCTCAAGGCCGACCGCCCGGCCGGCGCGGGCTCTCCGCTTCTTCGCCGGCCAGCCCGGCGGACGCGAAGGGTCCGTCGTGCTTCACCGTCGATTACGAGGTGGGCACGCGCCGCGACACGATCGACGTCTGGCTCGGCGACGACGACTTCCTCCGCATCGTCCCGGCGCGGCGGGGCGGTCGACGCGGACAAGTGGGGCGTGACCGCCGGTGCCGGCACGCCCGTCGAAAAAGAAGGAGTGAAGCCGCTCGCGGCTTAGCGAATCTCGACGCGCCCGTTGGCCGCTAAGTCGCATTCGGGCTCCCCGCCGCGCCCCCGCCCCCGCCCGTCCTGCGATTGAACATCCGCCCGAAAACCCCACAATACCCCGCACTTCGATAGCGACACCGGTCGCCGGACGCCGCGCCCACCGCGGCGCGCGAAGTCCGGCGACCTCGATCCCCCCGGGAAGGACAGGCAGCACATGGCCTTGCAGGCATTCGGCGTCATCGGTCTGGAAGTGATGGGTCGCAACATCGCGCTCAACATCGAGCGCAACGGCTTCCCGATCGCCGTCTTCAACCGCACGTACGCCAAGACGCAGGCCTTCCTCGGCGGCGTTGCCAAGGGGAAGAACGCCAAGGGGGCCGAGCGGATCGAGGACTTCGTCAAGCTCCTCGAGCGGTCGCCGCATCCTGATGATGGTCAAGGCCCGGCGCCGCGACCGACGCGACGATCCGGTCGATCGTGCCGTTCCTCCAGCCGGGCGACATCCTCATCGACGGCGGCAACGCGCTCTACACCGACACCGAGCGGCGGGCCGCCGAGCTGGCGCCGACCGGCGTGAAGTTCTTCGGCATGGGCGTCAGCGGCGGCGAGGAGGAGGGCGCTCTGGGGGCCGAGCATCATGCCCGGCGGCGACCGCGAGAGCTACGAGCACCTCCGGCCGATCCTCGAGAAGATCGCCGCCAAGGCGCCGAGCGACGGCGTGCCGTGCGTCACCTACTGCGGCGAGGGCGCGCGGGCCACTTCGTCAAGATGATCCACAACGGCATCGAGTACGGCGACATGCAGCTCATCGCCGAGGCTTACGACCTGCTGAAGAACGTCGGCGGCCTCGATAACGCGCTGAAGCAGGTCTTCGGCGACTGGAACCGGTCCGAGCTCCAGAGCTTCTTGATCGAGGTGACCGAGAAGGTGATCGACTTCCCGACCCGCAGGCGGGTGCGGGTGCCGGTCCGGCGGCGGCAAGCCGCTCGTCGAGCAGATCCGCGACGTGGTGGGCATGAAGGGGACCGGCACGTGGACGATCAAGTCCGGCCTCGACCTGCTCGTGCCGATCCCCACGATGGCCGCCGCGGTCGACATGCGCGAACTGTCGATGCTGAAGGACGAGCGCGTCGCCGCCAGCGAGCGGCTCGCCGGCCCCAAGCCCGCGAAGCTATCGGCCGACGCCAAGAAGTTCATCGACGACGTGAAGGCCGCCCTCTACTGCTCGAAGATCTGCTCCTACGCGCAGGGCATGGCGGCGCTGGCGGCGGCCAACCGGACGAAGGAGAAGGGCGGGTTCGACTTCAAGATGACCCTGCCGGACCTGCCGATGATCTGGCGGGCCGGGTGCATCATCCGCGCGGTCTTCCTGGAGGAAATCACGCAGGCGTTCAAGAAGAACCCGTCGCTGCCGAACCTGTTCATGGACGACCGCTTCCACGCGATGATCGCCGGAGCGCCAGGACGCGTGGCGGCGTGGTGAAGCTCGGCGTCGACCACGGCGTCGGCCTGCCGGCCTTTAGCGGCTCGCTCGCCTACTACGACAGCTACCGCCGGGCGCGGCTCCCGGGCAACCTGATCCAGGCGCAGCGCGACTACTTCGGGCGCCCACACCTACGAGCGCACCGAAAAGCCGGGCACCTTCATCCACACCGAGTGGTCCGCCGAACAGCCCGCCCACGAGGTGCCGGCCGAGGACACGGGCGCGACGCAGGTTCGGCACGCGCGGCACCCGAAGGGGGATTAGGTCGCGAAGGATGAAATCGGAAGGATGAAGGATGAAGTAGGTCAGGATCGCTCCCATTTCATCCTTCTGCCTTCATTCTTCATCCTTGGGTTCCGCCCCTCACCCCTGCCCTCTCCCCCGGGTACGGGGGAGAGGGAGTGAGTCTCTGGCCGGCTTCGGTGCTTTCCATTTCCGCATGACTCTCCTCGGCATCGATATCGGCTCGTCGTCCGTCAAATCCGCCCTCCTGCGCGACGGCAGGGTCGTCGGCGAGGTGGCGCGCGAGTTCTACCCGACGCGCCGCGACGAGGAACGCGCGGAGGTGGACCCCGCGGCCCTGCTCCGCGCGATTCGCGGCGCGGTAGCGCAGGTCGGCGCGCGCGCGAAGGGGGTCGACGCGATCGCGCTGGCGGTGATGTCGCCGGCGTGGGTCGTGATGGACGCGAAGGGCAACCCGCTCACGCCGCTCGTCACGCATCAGGACCGGCGTAGCGTGGACGAGGCGCGGCGGATCGAGGCGGAGGTGGGCAAGGCGCGGCACCTGCGACTGGCCGGCAACCGCCCGTTCCCCGGCGGCATCAGCTCGACAACGTGGGCGTGGTACCGCCGCCACGAGCCGGCCCGGCTGAAGCGGGCGGACCTCGCCGGCCAGCTCAACACGTTCCTGCACCGCCGCTGGACCGGCGCGCGCGTGACCGACCCGTCGAACGCGTCATTCACGGGCTTCTACCAGACGCTCAAGTTGTCCGGCTGGAGCGACGAGCTTTGCGCCGCAGCCGACCTGCCGACGTCGCTCCTGCCCGACGTGCTGGAGGGCGACGCGGTCGCCGGCCGCCTCACGCCCGCGGGCGCGCGGGAACTGGGCGTGAGCGACGGAACGCCCGTGCTCACCGGCATGGTCGACGGCAGCGCGGGCGTGATCCTGGCCGGGGCGGAGCCGGGACAACTGTTCAACGTCTGCGGCTCCACCGACGTGCTGGCGCTCTGCACCGATCGCCCCAAGCCGCACGAGAACCTGCTGACCCGCGCGCTCGGCGTCCGCGGCTTGTGGCTCAGCGTCAGCACGCTTGCCGCCGCCGGCGCGGCATTGTTCTGGGCGAAGCAGCAACTGTTCCCCGACGTCACGCAGGACGACTTCCGCACGCTCCTCTCCCGCCTCGGCCGTCGCGGTGACGTCGCCAGCGCCGGAGTGCGGTTCGACCCCTATCTCGCCGGCGAGCGCACGAGCGTCGAACAGCGGCAGGGGGCGTTCCGCGGCCTCACCCTCGCCACCACGCGCGAGCAGATGCTGGCCGCCATCATCGAATCGCTCGCCGAGGCCAGTGCGGCCCGCCTCACGCTACTGGAGAAGCAGAACGACCTCCCCATCGGCCGCACGGTCGCCGTTTCCGGCGGCAAGTCCGACCGCCTCGACAAGCTGATGCACCGCGACTGGCCGGGGAAGTGGAGGTTCAAGTCCGTCGACGAGGCGACGCTCCGCGGGCTGGGGACGCTCGTGCCGCGAGAACGGTGACCGCTGCCCCGCCGCATCTCCTGCGTGCGCGTCGCATTTCGGGCATTCTTACACTTGCGCCTATGACGGGGGCAGACGACGACCTCACGCCACTCCACTGGCCAAGTGGCAGCAAGCCGCCCGACCCGGTATGGGTGCCGTCGCTATTGGGCGCGATTTTATTCGGCAGTCTCCTCGCGTGCCTCGTGCACCGGTGGTGGTGGTTCGTGCTGGCGATCGCCGCATGGTGGTTGATCATCGAGTTCCACTGCAGAAGCAGACAGCCTGTAGTGGAGCAGATTCGCAGTCAGCTTCTCGCTCGGCGGCACTGCGGCCGCGTGGGGCACGGCGGCCCCGGCGGAAGTGGCGGCATGGGTGGGGCGGGTGATCAGCGACGAGGCGGGATGGCCGAACGCTCACTTCCTTACGGCCGATCCACTCGACGTGGCGATGTTTCATCCGGCGGGCGACGGCGCCGATGACCTCGTGCTCATGGTCGCGATTTCAAAGAAGTTTCCCCGTGCCCCTCGGCTGTACCGTGTCGGCCTCACGCTCGGCGAGTTGGTCGACCAGTTGCTCGAAGCGAAATAGGCCGCCACAAGTTCAAGCGAACCGAACACCGGCCGGGTTTGCCGACGCATCACTTCGCCGCCATGCGCCGTGTGATGTGTTCACGTACGATCGGGATCTTCGCCTTCACGAGTAGCTGAACCGCCCGCGTCTTGTCCGCCGACACCAGCGGCTCGATCGCGTACCAGATCATCAGCGGCAGGTTCTGGTCGTCGGCGTTGGCGGCGTTGACGACGAGCGCGTCGGCGATCGGCCAGCGCTGGTCGAGCGGGACGCGCTGGAGCACACTGGCGACGTGGAGGCGGACGACGGGTGACGGGTCGGCCGCGACTTGCGCCAGCTTCGCGCGGAACGCCTCGGGCGCCTCGCGGTCCTCGAGTTCGAACTGCATCGTCCACGCGCGAACGTACTGTTCCTTGTCGTCCAGCAACGCTAGGCGGCGCTCGGGCGACAGCGCGCCGATCGCGTGGAGCGTCCAGAGCGCGCGGAGGCGGCGGGTGACGTCGGAGTGGCCGGCGAGGATCTTCTCCAATGCCGGCGCCACGTTGCCGCCGAGTTTCCCCGCCGCCGTGCGCTCCTGCAGTACCCGGCGGGCGTGGCGGACGAACCAGTCGTTCTTGTGGAGGTGGAGGTCGACGAGTCGATCGTCGCTCATCGCGGCGACGTTCACCTTCACCGGCTTGGCGTCGCCGTAGGTGATCTTGTAGATCCGGCCGTTGCCGAGGTCGGCGTGGTCGAAGTCGTGGCATTCGCCGGTGTCGGACCAGTCGGTGAGATAGACGCCGCCGTCGGGGCCGTAGGCCATCTCCAGGCCGCGGAACCACGGGTCGCCGGCGTGCATGAAGTCGGGGCCGTGGCGGGCGACGTAGCCGGAGCCGCGCGGTTCGAGCACGTCGTGGTTGGCGCGCAGGCCGTGCAGGTTGAACGTGAACAGGCCGTTGCGGTAGGCGTCGGGCCAGTTGTCGCCGAGGTAGACCATCGCGCCGACGTGCGCGTGCCCGCCGCCGGCGTCCGCGCTCTGGTTCGGGCCCTTGCGCACGTCGGTCCAGTCGCCGATGAAGTGCAAATGGTCGGCGCACGACTTCAGCGGCGCGTAGACGTGCGGCACCGGGTCGTCGCCATACATGCGCTGGAAGTGCGCGCCGGGCACGACGTGCCACAGGTGGGCGATGACGCAGTTGGTGATGAACGGCTGGCCGTAGTCGTCGAAGTCGAGGCCCCACGGGTTGGTGGTGCCCCAGGCGACGACCTCGAACGCGTGGCGGGTCGGGTGGTAGCGCCACACGCCGCAGTCGAACTTCACGCGCTGATCGTCCGGCGTGCCCGGCTTGCCGACGGCGGACTTGCTCTGGATGCCGTTCATCCCCCACAGCCAGCCGTCGGGGCCCCAGGTGAGGCCGTTGAAGACGTTGTGCTGCGCCTTGTCGAGGTTCCACCCGTCGAGCAGCACGCGCGGCTCGCCATCGGGCACGTCGTCGCCGTCGGCGTCGGGGACGAACAGCAGGCGCGGCGTCGCGCAGACGTAGACGCCGCCGAAGCCGACCTCGATCCCGCTGACGTTCGGCACCTGGTCCCAGAAGACCTTCTTCGTGTCGAACCGGCCGTCGCCGTCCGTGTCCTCGAAGATCAGGATGCGGTCCTCACCCTCCTCCGTCGGCGGCTTGAAATCGGGGTAGGTGTACGACTCGGCCACCCACAGCCGGCCGCGGCCGTCGAAGCAGAACGCGATCGGCTGCACTACGTCCGGCTCGGCGGCGAAGAGCGTCGCCTTGAACCCGGCCGGCAGCGTGAAGTGCCGCGCGGCCTCGGCCGGCGCCCGCGGGCCCTGCTGCGGCGGTTGCTGCGCGCGGGCTCGACCCGGCCCGTACGCCGTCAACAGCAGCAGGACGGGCGCGGCCAGCGTCAGCATTGTGAGTCGGTGCATTCGAACGCCCTCTGTCGGTGTGGAAGCCGTCGTCACGGTCGCGGTCAGTCGTTCGAGTCACACGTGGCCGCGTCGGCGTCGGCAGGTTCTTCGTTCTCAGACGCCGGCTCATTCCCCGGTGCGGGCTCCCCCGTTGGGCTCGGCTTCTGTTCCTTCCTCCGCGGCGCGTCCTCCGTCGGCGACTCCGGCGCGTCCGACTTCTGCGGCTTCGCGGCCTCCTTGTTGGTCACCGGCGCGTCCCTCTTTT
>JAUJNJ010000025.1 GCA_030448225.1 Phycisphaerae bacterium | reverse complement strand
CGGTGGGCCGAGTCGACGCGCGTGCGCCGCGCGTGGCAAGGCGGCGCCACTCGCCCGGCACCGCGGCGGGAGTTATCGCCGGTCCGGCCGCCGACCGCACGCTCCTATAACGAAGCGGCGGCGCGACCGGAGGGTTAGCGTCCGAGCGGAGCGTCGACGATGGAACCGTTCTGGCAGGCCTGGCTCAAGCTCAAGTCGATGGGGTTCGACGTCCTGCGCCAGCTCCCGATCATCCTGTTGGCGGTCATCGTCTTCTTCGCGTTCTACTACGCCGCCAAGGGCGTGCGCGCGACGGTCCACCGCGTCACGCTCCGCCAGCGCCGCGGGCGCAACGTGGGCCTCGTCTTCGGGCGGCTGGCGCAGGCGGGCATCGTGGCGTCGGGGCTGCTCGTGTCGCTGGTGATCGCGGTGCCGAGCATCCAGGCCGGCGACGTGATCGGATTCCTCGGCATCAGCAGCGTCGCGATCGGCTTCGCGTTCCGCGACATCCTGCAGAACTTCCTGGCCGGTATCCTGCTGCTTTTGACCGAGCCGTTCCGCATCGGCGACCAGATCATCGTCGGCGGCTACGAGGGGACGGTCGAGGAGATCCAGACCCGCGCGACCTACATCAAGACCTACGACGGCCGCCGCGTCGTCATCCCCAACGCCGACCTGTTCACGCAGTCGGTCACGGTCAACACCGCCTTCCCGCACCGCCGGCTCCAGTACGACGTCGGCATCGGCTACGGCGACGACGTCGAGCGCGCCCGCGAACTGATCCTCGGGGTGCTCCGCGACACGGCGGGCGTGCTCGCCGACCCGCCGCCCGACGCGATCGTGGTCGACCTCGCCGACAGCACGGTCAACATCCGCGCCCGCTGGTGGGTGGCGCCGCCGCGGCAGAAGGACGTGCTCGACGAGCAGGACCGCGTGCTGACGTCGATCAAGAACGCGCTCGTCGCCCACGGCATCGACCTGCCGTTCCCGACGACGCAGGTCCTGTTCCACGACCAGACCGAGGAGACCGACGGCGACCGCCGCCGCCAGCGGGAAGGGTGGCCGGCGGGGCGGGGTCAGGACGTGCCGCGGCCGCGGTCGATCGCGGCCGCGCTGCGGCGACTCCGCTCGCGCGAACGCCCGGCCGACGGGCACGATGGAGTTCCGCGCGGCGGCGGCGAGCGTGTTCGACATCGTTCGGACGACCCCGGGCCGCACCGGCCCGCGCGCGCCGATGCGCCGGGCGAGCAGCCCGCCGACCCGCCGGCCCGCCGCGTCGACGGCGACGTCAACAAGGCCCCCGGACGATGAAGACGCGGCTGCTCCACCTGTGGGAGGTCCTCAACTCCAGCTACTGGTTCGTGCCATGCGTCATGCTCGTGGCGGCGATCGCGCTGGCGTTCGGCACGATCGCGGTCGACCGCTCGGTCTTCACCGGCCCGGCCGGCGCGCGGTGGGCCTACGCCGGCGGGGCCGAGGGCGCGCGGCTGATGCTCTCGACGGTCGGCGGCTCGGTGATCACCGTCGCCGGCGTCGTCTTCTCGATCACGATCGCCGCCCTCACGCAGGCGTCGAGCCAGTACGGGCCGCGACTGCTGCGCAACTTCATGCGCGACCGCGGCAACCAGGTCGTCCTCGGCACGTTCGTCGCCACGTTCATCTACTGCCTGCTCGTGCTCCGCACCGTGCAGGGCGACGAGGAGGGCCGCGCGTTCGTGCCGCACGTCTCGGTCACGACGGCGGTGGTGATGGCGGTGGCGAGCCTCGTCGTGCTGATCTACTTCATCCACCACGTGTCGTCGTCGATGCAGGCGCCGGTCATCATCGCCACGGTCGGGCGTGACCTCGACGAGGCGATCGACCGCATGTTCCCCGAGGACCTCGGCACCGGCGGCCCGGCGCCGCCCGACCTCGCGCCCGGCCGGCACCCCGACGCGCAGTCCGCGTGGCCGGCGGGCTTCGCGGAGCGGGCGCGGCCGGTGCCGTCGGGCGAGAGCGGCTACGTGCAGGCGATCGACCAGGACGGGCTGATGGCCCTGGCCGTCGGGCGCGACCTGCTCGTCTGCCTCACGTGCCGGCCGGGGGACTTCGTCATCGCCGGCAGCCCGCTCGCGTTCGTCGCGCCGGCGGGATCGCAGGACGGCCACGCGGCCGCGCCCGCCGGGGCGACGGGATCGGTCGCGGGAGGCGACCACGCGTCACACGATTCGCTGTGCGACGCGGTCAACGCCGCGTTCTTCACCGGCAAGCGGCGCACGCCGGAACAGGACGCGGAGTTCGCGCTGCACCAGATCGTGGAGATCGCGGTGCGGGCGCTGTCGCCGGCGGTGAACGACCCGTTCACCGCCGTCACGTGCGTCGACTGGATCGCCGCCGCCCTCTGCCGTCTCGCCAAGGCCGACGAGCACTCGCCGTACCGCTACGACCATGCCGGCCGGCTGCGCGTCGTCGCCGAGGTGACGGATTTCGACGGCTTCGCCGACGCGGGCTTCAACCAGATCCGCCAGTACGGCGCCGCCAGCGTATCCGTGTCGCTCCGCATGCTCGAGGCGATCGCCTCGATCGCGCCGCGCATGAGGAACGACGCCCAGCGCGACGTCCTCGCCCGCCACGCCCGCATGATCGTGTGTGGCGCCGAGTCGATCGCCGTCGAGAAAATGGACCGGGCCGACCTGCGCGGGCGATACGAGGTCGCGATGAAGGCGCTGGACCGGGCGGACGCGGCAGTCCTCGTTTGACGCCGACGCCCCCCGGCCTCGCAGGGCTGCGGTCCCCTCTCCGCTCTTCTATGAAAGGGAGGTTCAGGGGTCAGGGGCCTCTCCCGACGAACATTCCCGATGCACGGCGGCTACTGCGAAATGCGCTCGCTCTTGAGGGCCCGGGGGATGCGGGGAAACTGCCACGGACTGCCGCGGGATGCGTTCGGCGGGAATAAGACGCAATAAACGTCAACGGGCGGACGTCGGTCAGTGACTTGGAGGGGGGCCGGTGCCGAGGCGCACGATCACTTGCCGCGGCCGACGCGGATCGCGTCGCGGAGGTCGAGCGTGCCCTCGTACAGGCTGCGGCCGACGATCGCGGCCCAGATCGACGGCACGGCCGCGACCTGGCGGATGTGGTCGAGGTTCCCGACGCCGCCGCTGGCGATCACCGGCACGTCGGCCGCCTCGGCCAGCTCACGGGTGTGGCCGACGTTGGGGCCGGCGAGCATGCCGTCCTTGGCCACGTCGGTGTAGAGCAGGGCGGCGACCGGCAGGCCGCTAACCTCGCGGGCGATGTCGGCAGCGCGGCGCGTCGTCGTCTCGGTCCAGCCGCGGGTGGCGACGAAGCCGTCCTTCGCATCGACCGCCAGGATCAATCGCCGCTCGAAGTCCGGCGTGCGCACGAGGTCGAGGAACCACGGCCAGTCTTCCAGCGCCTTCGTGCCGACGACGACCCGGCTGGCCCCCGCGTCGAGCAGGCGCCGCACGTCCGCCGTCGAACGGATCCCGCCGCCGCACTCGACCTGGAGCCGGGACGCGCGGATGAGCGAGGCGATCATGTCCGTCTGGACCGGCCGCCCCTCCTTCGCGCCGTCGAGGTCGACGACGTGCATCCAGCGAGCGCCCGCTTCGGCGAAGCTCTTGGCGGTGACGATCGGGTCGGCGTCGTAGTTGATCTGCTGCGCGTAGTCCCCCTGCTTCAGCCGGACGACGCGCCCGCCGCGGAGGTCGATGCTCGGAATGATCTCCAGTGCCACGGCGGCGGAGGGTACCGGAGGGGGGCGAGAAAATGAAGGTGGGGCAGGCGAAGGAAAAGGGCGAAATCCGACACTCGACGCTGAACATCGAACGTCGAAGGAACGGCCGACACGCCTCCGCCTCCTTCAACGTTGGATGTTCGATGTTGAGCGTTCGATGTTCGACTTGCCTCCCCGTTCTAACCGTCCGACAAAACAGCGACGGGCCGCGACCTCCCCGTCGCGGCCCGCCGAACGAACATTGACTGTCGGCGCGTCCGCGCCGCTCCGCGTCGCGCTAGTCGCGGGGGGCGGCGGCGGACTCGCCGTTGCCGCGGCCGTGGCGCTCGCGCTTGTCGTCGCGGGCCTCGCGGCGGCGCTCGGTGCGGCCGTCCGCGTTGTCGCGCTTGCGGTCGCGCCGCTCGTCCTTGCGCCCGCGGCGGGCCTCGCGGGCCTCGGCCTGCGCCTCGCGCTCGGCGTCGACGTCCTCGCGGACCTCCTCGCGCTTGGCGTCCTGGCGGTCCCACTTCTGCTCGATCGCCTCGCGCTTGCGCTCCTTGCGGGCGCTGTCGCCGTGGCGGTCGTCGTAGCGCTCCCACTTCTTGCGGAGGCGCTCGCGCTTGGCCTCGCGGGTCTCGTCCTTGTGCTCGCGCTTCTGCTCGTTCTCCGCGTCCTGCGCCTCGACGCGCGCGTCCTGCCGCTCGCGGCGGTTCTCGCGGACCTCGTCCTGATGGTCACGCGTGCGCTCCACCTTCGCGTCGTGCCGGTCCTTCAACCGCTCGCGCCGCACCCCGGACCCGTCGCCGCCGAGCGCCGGCACCGCCACGAGCGCCAGCACCGCCGCCGCGGCGGCCGTCAGAAACCACTTTTGCATTTTCAAGGTCCTCCTGCTCCGTGAACCGGTCGCGAGCCGCCCGGTGGCGGCCCCCTCCCACACTGCATCGGCCGGCGTTCGGCGCGCCCTTAGTCCCGCCGGGCCCGCCCGATTTGAAGCACGTCCGATACGCGGGGAGATGTCGCGTTTGCCGTCACTTGCGGCGCGCCCTTCCCGCACCGCCCGCACGATTTCCCCGCTTCGCCACTGGCCCCGGAGGGCCGGCCCGCCAACAATTGTCACACGGAGGACGTCGCGCGCACCGCCCGGCCGAGCGGCCCGGATTCCGGGGCGCCACACGCCGCCGCACGAATCATGGAAGATCGCATCGAGAGACTCGCCGCCAAGGCCCGGGCGCTGCCCAAGGCGCCGGGCGTCTACCTCATGAAGGACGCCAAGGGGCGGGTGATCTACGTCGGCAAGTCCGCCAGCCTGCGCGACCGCGTCGCCAGCTACTTCCAGGCGTCGACGAAGCTCGAGCAGCGCAAGGCCGGCCTGCTCGATTACGTCGTCGACTTCGACATCCTCCAGACCGACAGCGAGGTCGAGGCGCTGCTCGCCGAGAACCGCCTCATCAAGGACATCCAGCCGAAGTACAACGCGCGCCTCCTCGACGACAAGACGTTCCCCTACCTCATGGTCACCACCGGCGAAGACTTCCCCGGCGTCTACGTCACGCGCGAGCCGCAGACGAAGGGCGTGAAGCTGTACGGCCCGTTCACGAGCGTCTACGCGCTGAAGGAGGCGGTGACGCTCCTCCAGAAGGCGTTCAAGTTTCGCACCTGCCACCTCGACATCCGCGACGCCGACGACAAGCGCCGCTTCTTCCGCCCCTGCCTGCTCTACCCGATCAAGCAGTGCACGGCCCCGTGCGCCGCGAAGGTCCCGAAGGACACCTACCGCGAGGACATCACCCGGCTGCTGAAGTTCCTCGACGGCAACAAGAAATCGGTCGTCAGCGAGATGGAACGGGAGATGATCGAGGCGGCCAAGGACCGCAACTACGAGCGGGCCGCCCGCCTGCGCGACGAGATCAAGGCGCTGACGGCCCTCGACGCCCGCGCGCGGAAGGGCGACCAGGAATACTGGCAGCCCGAGTCGTTCGTCCACGACCCGAAGCAGGGCGTCGGCGAGCTCGGCGCCGCGCTGGGCCTGGCCGAGCCGCCGCGGATCGTCGAGGGGATCGACATCGCCCACCTGCAGGGGGGCGAGATGGTCGGCAGCAAGGTGTGCTTCATCGACGGCGTGCCGTTCAAGGACGGCTACCGTCGCTACAAGATCAACCACGGGCAGGGGAACAACGACTACCTCAGCATCCAGGAGGTCGTCAGCCGCCGCTACCGCGAGGCCGGCACGAACAACGAGCTCTACCCCGACGTGATCCTCATCGACGGCGGCCTCGGCCAGCTCCACGCGGCGCTGGAGGTCTTCAAGACGATGGACGTGCGGCCGCCTATGGTCATCTCGCTGGCGAAGAAGGAGGAGCTCGTCTACGTCCAGGCCAAGAGCGAGCCGCTGCGGCTGGCGCGGAACCACCTCGGCCTGAAGCTGTTGCAGTACATCCGCGACGAGGCGCACCGCTTCGCGCAGCACTACCACCACATCCTGCGCCGCAAGAGCACGTTCGACGAGGACGTGAAGCAGGGCCGCCGCCCGCCCGCGCGGCGGAAGCCGTCGGCGAAGAAGGACCCGGCCGCGGTGATGTAGGAGAAGCACGCCGGCGAGCAGGCGGCCGGCGCTAAGTCGACCGGCGAGATGCCGCACACGACGATCGCCAGCCTGCCGATCCTCAACCCGCGACCGGAGGAGCCGGAGGTGCAGATCTCCTCGATCGACGCCGAGGACGCGCCGGGCGTGCGGACGCCGCCGAACCCGCAGGCGTCGCCCGTGATGGACCGCGACGTCGCCGTCCGCCACGGCATCCAACCGACCCACGTGCTGCCGCCGGGGGAGTAGCGAAGAATCGGATCACGCACGGCGAGGCGAGGGCGGGTGACGCGCGAAGGACGCCAAGCGTGCGGATCTGTTACCGACCCTCGATTAGCCGCGGGGCTTCCCCGCCGCGTCACCGGGTGGTGCGCCCGCACCTGCAACAGCTCGTGAAAAATGGTCGGCGGCGCGCCCGCGCGTTCGGATGCGGCTCTCGCGCGAACTGACTAAGCGGAAGCTCCCAGCAGAGAGGTCGTGCGGAGCGCCACCCCTTTTAGCCGCAAGCCCAAAGGGCTCGCTGCTGGGCGTTCGATATGCCCTAAGCAGCAGTGCGCCGACCCTGCACGCGCCGCTCGATCTCCTGGAGCGGCTCGGGCGGCATCCGGTTGGCGGCGATCACGTCGGCGACGTGCCGCGTGAGGTGCCTGCGGATGTCGGCGGCGCAGCGGCCCGGCGAGCGGCCGAACCCGGCGACGAAAGGGACCTCCGGGCAACTCGCGTAGTACGTGCCGTCCGACCAGTGCAACACCAGGCGGTATTGCGCGGCCGTCCAAGCCGCCATCCGGCGCAACTGGTCGATCGGCGGCGCGTCGGGCGCGCCGAAATCGAACGCGACCGCGTCGGAGAACCGCGCGTCGAAGGAGGGGGTGTCACAGAGGCGGGTTTCCGCACTGGCGTCGCCCGACGCGGGCAACGTCGGCCGGGCCGGGCGGACGGCGGCGGGGCGCAGCGCGCCCGGCGCGACGTGCCCCTGCACCAGCAGCGACGCCACGTGCGCCGCGGCGGCGTCGTAGAGCGCTTCGACGCACGGCGTGGCGTCCGCCGCCCGCGTCGTCAACGCCGGCAGTTCGACGCAGACGGCGGTGAAGCCGAGTTCCTGCGACCAGTCGAGCGCCACGCGGTACGACCGCGCGACTCGCCGCCCGGCCGCCGCCACGTCGGCCGGCAGATCGGCGGGGTCGAACAGCGAACCCACGTCCTGGACATCGTGCGCGGCAGACCTCATACCGCGAGGATCGGAATCGCGAGGCGAGCACTTTAGCACCGTCAGGCGTGCCGAAGCGTGCCGCCTCTACGCGTGCTGCCGCGGTGGCGGCGGGGACTTCATCGGCTCGGGCAGCGGCGACGCCGGGGGCAGCGAACAAAGCGGCGGGCGTGGCAGCGGCGACACGTCGTCGGCCCGCCACCGATCGGCCGGCCGCTGATTCGGTTCCGGCCGCTCCGGCGCCCGCCGTGCGCCGTCGTTCGCCGCGACGCGCGCGGCTCCGCCGTCCCCCTTGACCGTGTTCTGTTCCGAGGCCATGTCCGCTACCTCCCGCGCGCGGTGCCACCCCCCCGGGTCCGGGGCCGATTCATGCGTACCTCTTCGGCTCGATCGGCACTCGGATTCAGTTCCGCCTCCCGGCCAGTCAGACGCCGCCGCACTTGGCAGCGGCAAGCGTGCGTCGCAGCCCGCCTCACCGTCACACACGCGATTGCACAATTTGGAACGGCGGGCCGCAACTCGTTTCCTACTAACTTAACGCGTCCCGGCGGGGCGGGGAAGGTCCGACGGGCCGGCCACCGCTGGCCGTCTCGTTTCACGATCCGCCCGGGCGGTTGAATGCGCGGGGGCGCCGTGGCACTGTGGGCGTTAAAGATCGCGACGTGCGCTCGCACAACGGGAACACGCCGCGGCAACCTAAACGTCGCCAACGCCGCGGCGGCGACTCACGGAGGATGGAGATGAGGCACCTGTCGTTATGGATCCTGCTCGGCGTGCTCGCGTTCATGCCGGACGACGCGCGGGCGCAGGACGAGCGGGAGCTGTGGCTCTACTACCCCACGAACCTGCTCGTCGACGAGAACATCGAGCGCCTCGAGACGATCTGGTCGCGGGCCGCGAAGGCCGGGTACACGCACGTGCTGCTGGCGGACTCGAAGTTCGAGCGGCTCGCGACGCTCGGCGACATCCGCACGCGGGTACGAGCGCGACGTCGAGCGCACGAAGGGGATCGCCGCCCGGCTGAACCTGAAGCTCGTGCCGGCGGTGTTCGCGGTCGGCTACTCCAACGACCTGCTCTCGAACGACCCGAACCTCGCCGAGGGGCTGCCCGCCGTCGACACGCCGATGGTCGTGCGCGGCGGCGAGGCGCGGGTGGCGAGCGACGCGCCGCTCGAGCTCGGCAAGCCGGCGTTCGTCGACCCGACGGTGAAGCTCGAGGGCGACACCGCCACCGTCGCGCGCACGAGGCGGTGGCGCGCCTGTCGTACAAGCTCGCCGTCCGCCCGCGGCGGCGCTGCTACCGCGTGTCGGTGAAGGTCAAGACCGACGGCCACACCGCCCGGCCGGAGGTGAAGGCGCTGGCCGGCGATCGCACGCTTCAGTGGCAGAACCTCGGGCGCGAAGCCGACGCAGGACTGGACCGAGCACCGCGTCGTCTTCAACTCGCTCGACCACGAGCAGGTGCAGCTCTACTTCGGCGTCTGGGGCGCGCAGGGCACGCTGCGATGGAAGGAGTGCGTCGAGGAGGTGGCATTACTGAACGTCCTGCGGCGACCGGGCTGCCCGCTCGTCGTGCGCGCGCCGACGGCAAGGTCTACGAGGAGGGGCGCGACTTCGAGCGCGTCGTCGACCCCGTCTTGAAAACGCGCGCCGGCGGCGACTACCGCGCCGCCCACGAGCCGCCGGGCGCTGAGGACGAAGCTGCCCGACGGCACGCGGCTGCGCGTGTCGTGGCACCACCCGGCCGTCATCTACGACGGGCAGGTCTCGGCCTGCATCGCCGAGCCGAAGGTGGACGAGCTCCTGACCGCGCAGGCCCACGGGATGAAAAAGCTCTTCGGCGACGCGGCGGCGGGGTGGATGATGAGCCACGACGAGTTTCGCACGCTCGGGTGGTGCAAGGCCTGCGAGAGCCGCCGCCAGACGCCCGGGCAGATGCTCGCCGCCAACGTCGCGTTCTGCGCCGGCCTGCTGAAGCCGGCCACGACGTACGTCTGGAACGACATGTTCGACCCGTTCCACAACGCCGTCGAGGGCCCGTACTACCTCGTCAACGGCCCGTGGACCGGCGCGTGGGAGGGGCTGCCGAAGGACGTGATCATCATGAACTGGAACCACGCCAAGCGCGACGAATCGCGCAAGTTCTTCGCCGGGCGCGGCCATCGGCAGATCGCCGCCACGTATTATGACCAACCGTCGCTCGCGCAGACGCGCGACTGGCTCGCGTCGGCAAAGGGCGACGCCAGCATCATCGGGTTCATGTACACGACGTGGGAAGGCGACTTTTCCAAGATGGAAGCGTTCGCCGAGTTGTGCAGGGCGGCGACGCCCTAGGGGCCTCGATGCCCGCGCGCCGACCCGCCCGATCAACTATTCGAGTTCGTGCTGAGAAAGGATCTGCTCCCCACCATGAATCCGATCGTCCTCGTCCTCTTCGGGGTGTTCGTCGGCGTGTTCAGCGGGATCATGGGCCTCGGCGGGGGGGCGGTCATGATCCCGATCATGGTGCTGCTGCTGGGCATCAGCCAGACGACGGCCCACGGCATGAGCCTGGCGGTGATGATCCCGCCGGTCACGCTGCCGGCGGTGCTGGCGTACTACCAGCAGGGGAAGCTGACCCGCGACGACCTGTTGATGGCGCTGCTGATCTCGGCGGGCTTCGCGTGCGGGTCGTACTTCGGCGGGCGGTTCGCGGCGAGCCTGCCGCAGGCGACGCTGAAGCTGATCTTCGGCTTCGTGCTGGTCTACATCGCCGGATACACGATCTTCAGCTCGCTCGGCAAGGAACACCTCGCGCGAACGACCGTGATGGGGGCGATCCTCGTCCTGATCGCGATCGGCATGTTCGTCGGCACGCGCTGGTACGACGCGGCCCGGCCGACGCCGGCGCCGCAAGCGGAGACGGCGGTGAACGACGCGCGGTAATTGTCTGACGCGCGACGCGCCTCGTTCCACTCGCCGGGGAGGTTCGGGCGAACCGGGACGTGGTCCTCGTTTAGCGGGCTCGCTTGCGAGCACTTCCGAAGGGCCGAACGGGTAGGTCGATTCGAGCGGGGCAGGTGTCCTGCGCTTGTCGGTTCGGAAGAACACGAGTCGGGGCAGGTCCCGCCGCGCGCTGACGTGGACGACACCGTGGAAACGGTTGCTCCTCGCCTTGCCGCGCACACTCACGGAGTGCGATGCCACGACCGTCACGACATGAGGCGTGTACGAAAAAAGGGCGACCCGATGACCGGGTCGCCCTTTCGCGTTTCGATGCACTGGGCCGCCCCGAGAGGGCGGCGGCCCCGAAGGTCGCTGGGGATTAGAACTTCACGCCGATGCCGAGCGAGTAGACGAACTGACCGTTGGAGAACGTGTCGTCCGCGTCCTCGGCTTCGTCGAAGAAGAACTGGTACTCGGCCATGGCGTAGACGAACGTGGTCGAGTTGACGAAGTACTTCACGCCGCCCTCGGGGGCCGCCTCGAACGTGTCGGCGACCGCGTCGCCGTAGACGTAGCCGATGTTGCCGCCGAGGAACGGCTGCCAGGCGCCGAGGTCGAAGTGGAAGTCGGCGAAGACGCGGGTTGAGCCGTTGAGCGCGCTGCCGACGCCGACGTCGCTGTAGTTGACCGACTGGCGGATGCCGAGCTCGAGCTCGTCGGTCAGGAAGAACCCGAGGCCGGCGTTGCCGCCGGCGTTGAACCCGTCGAAGTCCGGGCCGTTCGACGCGGTGGCGCCGAGCGTCAGTTCGACATCACCCTGTTCGAAGTCGGCCGAGGCGACGGCCGGGGCGAGGGCGAGCAGAGCGGCGAGCATGAGACCTTTGCGAAACATTACGAGCCTCCTCTTGAGAGAGAGAATCAAACCCACTGGTGGTTCCGACCCGCGGCGGCCTGCGGAGCGGGCGAGTGCCGGACGGTGCATCGTGCACTAATGCACCCCGTCGCGACCCGCGCCGCGGCCGTGCCTCGGCGGAACGAGCGCCCGGGGTTACGGCCCGGGCATAAGGGGATCGGTTGGGATTAGGCGCTTGAAACGAAAGCCCGATCCACCTTCACCCGCACACGTCCCGGGACAACCGGGCCGTGCCCACTGATTCGGCAAGCGCGTGCCGAGTTCTTCAGGCAATCTAGGCGCAGGACAGGGACTCGGGAAGGGGAAATATGGGTCGACCTTGCCGGATGTGACGTTTTCGCCGGTAACTCGCTTTGTAGGGGCTGGTTACGAGGGTCCGATAAGAACGAGCCCGCCAGTCACGCAACGATTCGCGAAAAACATTATGTGCCGGCGCCCACTGCATCTCGGACGTGCCGCACCGCGTTGGCGAAGATCAGCAACCCCTGCCCGCGGCTCGGCAGCGGTCGGCGGCGCGTCCAGGCGGGGTGCTGCGTCGGGTCGACGTAGCGCTCGGGGTGGGGCATGAGCCCGAAGACCAGGCCCGTCGCGTCGCAGACGCCGGCGATGTCGTCGACGCTCCCGTTGGGGTTGTCGGGGAACGCGCCGCCGGCCGGCGCGCCGTCGGGCTTCGCGTAGACGAGCGCGACGTGCCCGCCGTCCCAGATCGCGTCGCGCACCGCGCGGTCGGCGGGGACGAACTTCCCCTCGCCGTGCGCGACCGGCAGTTCGCTCACCGGCGGCAGCCCGCGCGTCCAGACGCACTTGTCCGACCGCGGCGAGAGGTGCACCCAGCGGTCGACGAACCGCCCGCTGTCGTTGTTGGTCAGCGTGCAGCTCTGGCCGGTGCGGCGGCCCGCCTCGCCCGGCGCCGCGGCGATCGATCCGGGCAGCAGGTCGGTCTTGATCAGCACCTGGAACCCGTTGCAAACCCCGAGCACCGGCTTGCCCGCCTCGACGAACCGGCGGAGCGGCTCGCGCAGGTGGTGGGTGAGCTGGTTGGCCAGGATCCGCCCGGCCGCGATGTCGTCGCCGTAACTGAAGCCGCCCGGCACCGCCATCAGTTGGTAGTCGTCGAGCAGTTCGGGCTTCTCGAGCAGGCGGTTGACGTGGACGAACTCCGCCTCGGCGCCGGCGAGGTCGAACGCGTGGGCGGTCTCGCCGTCGCAGTTGGTGCCGGCGGCGCGGAGGATCAGGGTCTTGGGCTTCATCGCCCGTATTGTAATCACTCGCGCCGCCCCCGCGAGGCGGCGCGCGCCCGCCCGCCGACGGCCGCCGCCCCGACCGGCCCGGGCGGCCGTCCCCATTTCTGATTGCCTAAAGCGGGGGACCGGGCGATAATCGAGCCGCTGGCCGTACCCGCAGCCGTTCCACTCCCCGGAGATCGCCCCCCATGACACTCGACACGAAGGCTCCCACCGCCGCCCCCCGCGCCAAAGCCGCCGCCGCGCCCGCCGCCGACGGCAACACGATCCACGTCGAAGGCCGTCGGCTCACGCTGCACGACTTCCTGAAGACGGCGATCAAGATCAACGGGTCGGACATCCACCTCCAGTCCGGCTCGATCCCGATGATCCGCGTCGACGGCAAGGCGAAGTTCCTCGACGTGCCGCCGCTGGGCGACGACGCGATGATCGAGTACGTGAAACAGATCGTCGACCGCCAGCAGGACCCGAAGGACAAGCAGGGGATCCTCGAGCACAAGGGCGCGGTCGACGTCGCCTACCCCTACGAGGACATCGCCCGCTTCCGCACCAACATCTTCCACAGCCGCGAGCGGTACGCGATCGTGCAGCGGCGGATCGTGACGAAGATCCCGCAGTTCACGGATTTGAACCTGCCGCCGGTGATCGAGAAGATGGCCGACTACCACCGTGGGATGGTGGTGGTCTCGGGCACGACGGGCTCGGGCAAGTCGACGACGCTGGCGGCGGTGATCGGCAACATCAATCGGACGCGGGCCGAGCGGATCATCACGGTGGAGGACCCGATCGAGTATCAGCACGAGAACGCCAGGAGCCTGGTGAGCCAGGTGGAGGTGGGGGCCGACAGCGAGAGCTTCGAGTACGCGCTGAAGGCGATGATGCGTCAGGACCCCGACGTGATCCTGATCGGCGAGATCCGCGACACGTTTTCGCTGACGACCGGCCTGCGTGCCGCCGACACGGGCCACCTGGTGTTCACGACGGTCCACGCCACCAACGCCCCGATGACCATCGAGCGTCTCGTGTCGCTGTTCGACAAGGACCAGAAGGAACTTCAGCAGACGCAGTTGGGCCTGAACATCAACGCGATCGTGTGCCAGCGCCTTGCCAAGCGCCGCGACGCCAAGGGGCGGGTGCCGGTCAACGAGATCATGATGGCCACCCCGCTGGTGCGTAAGTACATCATCGAGGGGGAGTTCGAGAAGCTCAAGGGCACGGTCGGCAACCGCGAGGCGGGCAGCCAGAGCTTCGACCAGCACCTGACCGAGCTGTTCATGAAGCAGATCATCGACGTCAGCGAGGCCAAGCGGCTGGCGTCGAACGTTGACGCGCTCAACCTGGCGCTGCGCGGGATCAGCAACAGTGACTCGCGGCTGAAGTAAGGGCGTGGGCGCGCGTCCCGCCGCGACGGGTGTCCCCTGTCGCCCGCATAAACATTCCAACATCGCCTTGCGTCCCGGTGTCCACCGACTTTCCACCGCTTGCGTCTTCGCGACCCTCTTTCAGAGGAAATGGCGAAGCGCAAGCGGTTTTCTTTTGCACCTTCCGCGCCGAAGTCGCGAGACTCGCAGATTGCGCCCCGCACACCCCCCGGTATATTTTTCGAACCATTTGTCTTCCCCCGCATACTAATGGCGTTAGGATACCTGCTGTCGCCTCATCGGGTTGTCCGATGAGGATGACAGTGTCCGCTGATTCCCGACCCGATCGGCCAGTGTTCCCGGCCGGGTCAAGAGTCCTCGTGGTGCGGTAAACACCCGGCGTCTCCTGCGGCTGTCGTCGGTCGATCCCCTTCGACCCCCGGCCGTAAGCCACGTCCGCCCGAGCGACGCGCTCCGTCGAGCAAGTCGCTTCGGAAACCCGCACAAGGATCGACTGAACAACATGGCTACCGACCCCCGCTTCCTGACCGAATCCGGTCGTGAGGTCTTCACTGGCAACGAAATCCTGGTCAAGGGCGCGCTCGAAACCGAGGGCGGCGTCCACCTGCTGACCGGCTACCCCGGCTCCCCCGTGGCCGGGTTCTTCGACTCGCTCGGCGACATCAAGGACCTGCTCAGGGCCCACGGCGTCCGCGTTCCAGGCCAACAACGAGGCGGCTCGCAGCCGCGGCCGTCAACGGCTCGCAGATGCGCCGGTCCGCGCGATCTGCACGATGAAGAGCGTCGGCCTGCACGTCGCCGCCGACGCGCTGGCCCTGGCCAACCTCGCCGGGTGCCACCCCGAGGGGCGCGGTCATCATCGGGCGAGGACCCGTGGTGCGACAGCACGCAGGTCCCGCCGACAGCCGCTTCCTCTGCGAGCACCTGCACATGCCGGTCGTCGAGCCCGGCTCGATCCAGCAGGTGAAGGACTGATCAACCTCTCGTTCAAGCTCTGCCAGGCCGCCGGGCTCTACGTCGGCTACATCGTCACCACGCGCAGGCCGACGGCGGCGGCACGGTCGAGTGCCGGCCCAACCAGTGGCCGACGCTCAACACGAACCAAGCGCACCGCGATCGAGACGCAGCACGTCGACTTCGACCGCGTGCTCCTCCCGCCGCGCACCCGGCAGCACGAGCTGGCGATCGGCGAGCCGCTTCGAGCGCACGATGCGGCGCCCGCGAACTCGGCATCAACAAGATCATTCCGGCAAGCGACGAAGCGACGAAGCGATGGAGCGACGAAGCGCGCAACGCCGGCTCTTCTTCCCCTTCGTCGCTTCGTGGCTCCGTCGCTCCGTCGCTCGCTCCGCTGGGCTTCATCGTCACCGGCATGGGCGGCCGTACCTCGAGCACGTGCTGGCCGACCTCGGCCTGGGCGGCGTGTTCCCGATCCTCCAGATGGGCCTGAGCTACCCGGCCGACGTGCGCCTCGTCGCGGAGTTCGCCACGCACTGCAAGCGCATGGTCGTGATCGAGGAACGCCGCAGCTTCCTCGAGAAGAACATCCGCGACGGCCTGTTCCAGACGCTGCCCCACGAGCAGGCCGCCGACCTCGTCGGCCGGCTGTTCGGCAAGAAGTTCCCGACCGCCGCCAACGTGTGCAGCCCATCCGGCGGCCTCGCCGACCCCGAGAGCCGCACCGGGCCCGACCAGAACCTGTGCGACGGCATCCCCGACACGCGCGGGCTGAACGTGTCGGTGCTGTCGCAGAAGCTCATCCGCTCATCAAGGCCACCGAAGAGATCCCCACCGAGCTGCAACGGCCGGCTGACGGCCGAACTGGGCGGCTCCGAAAGGCGAGCAAGCCCAAGCTCCAGGTCTTCAACGACAAGGTGATCTCCCGCACGCCCACGTTCTGCCCCGGCTGCCCGCACCGCGACTCCTCGGCCACGCTGCTCGAGCTGCGCAAGAACCTGGCCGACCCGAAGTACATGCTGAAGAAGCACGGCATCGGCCCGGTCGACCTCGTCGCCCACGGCGACACCGGGTGCTGCACGATGCTCATGTTCGCGCCGACCGAACAGCTCGCGCACAACTACAGCGGCATGGGCCTCGGCGGCGGCACGGGGTCGGGCATCGACCCGTTCATCACGAACAAGCAGATCGTGTTCATGGGCGACGGCACGTTCTTCCACCCGGCAGATCGCGATCAGCAACGCCGTCAAGGCCGGGCAGGACATCACGTTCATCATCCTGGAGAACGGCACGACCGCCATGACCGGCCACCAGGAGCACGCCGGCACCGAGGTCGACGTGCTCGGCAACCGCTCGTTCATGCAGAACATCGCCGACGTCGTGCGGCATGGCCGGCACGTCGCCGCTGACGGTCACGAAGCTCTCCCCGCCGACCGCAGCCGCTACCGCAGCGTGCTGGAGAAGACGATCCTGTCCGACGGCGTGAAGGTGATCATCGCCGACAGCGGAGTGCGGCATCACGCACCACCGCGACGTGATGCGCGAGGAGCCGCAAGACGATCAAGAAGCACGGCTACCCGTCGCGCAAGACGCACATGAACGTCACGCCGGAGGTGCGAGTCGTGCCTCGAGTGCACGAAGCAGACCGCCTGCCCCGGCCTCACCACGATCGACACCGACTACGGCAAGAAGATCGACACCGACCTGACGTGGTGCGTGAACGACGGCGCTGCGAGCGCGTGCGCGTCAGCCCCGAGGCACGACGCGCCGGGCACGATCGGCACCGACGTCAAGCCCTGCCCGAGCTTCGAGCAGATCACCGTCATCCGCCAGCGCCGCCGCCGCTACACGCTGCCGCACATGGCCCTCGACAAGCTCTCGACCCCACGCCCGTGCACGACATGGGCGCCGTCGGCAGCACCTGGGCGCACCCACATGGCGGGCGTCGGCGGGATGGGCATCGGCGTGGTCAACGCCATCCTCGTCCGCGCCGGGCACAAGCAGGGGCACCGCGTCGCGTTCTGGGACAAGAAGGGCCTCGCCATCCGCAACGGCGGCGATCTACTCGCAGATCACGTTCATCAACGACGAAGCCGCCGAGTGGCCAGTCGCCAGTGGCCAGCGAGGACGGGTTTGCAACCCGCGTCTCGACGCGTATCAGAAGACCGGGCCACCGACCGCCACGGACGAGGTAGGCGATCGGCCTCGACGGCTTCACGTTCCCGACGACCGGCAACATCCCCTACGGCAAGGCCGACCTGCTGCTCGGCATCGACATCCTCGAGGCCGCCCGCGCGATCGACCGCGCGAGCAGTTCCGCATCGCCTCGCCCGACCGCACCTGCGCCCGTGGTCAACACCTACAAGCAGCCGACCGTCTACGCTGCTCGGCAAGCAGGACTTCGACCCCGAGGCGCTGCGGCAGGAGATCTTCGACGCCAGCCGCGCGACGCCAGCTTCGCCAAGGACCTGTCATCGCTGTGCGAGCAGCGGCTGGGGTCCAAGCTCTACGCGAACATCATGATGCTCGGCGTGGCGTTCCAGCTCGGGCTGATCCCGGTCAGCGCGCAGCATCGCCTGGGCGATCAAGGACAGCATCCGCCGCGACCACCGCAAGAACCTCAAGGCGTTCAACATCGGCCGCCGCCTCGCCGAGCCGCAGGGCGCGCCGAAGAAGACGCCCGAGACGTGGGAGCAGCTCGTCACGAACAAGGCGCGGATCTTCCGCCGCACGCAGCTGTTCGGCCGCACCGCGTCGATGAAGTTCGAGAAGCTCGTGCAGGGCGCATGAAGCAGATGGCGACCTGCCCGAGGCGGCCAAGTACGACCTGACCGTCCGCATCTACGACCTGATGCAATATCGGCGACGCGGCGTTCGCCAAGCGGTACATCGACCTCGTCCGCGTCATCTACCGCCGCGACGCGGCCGGCGAGACGGGCCGCGGGCCGCAAGTTCGCCGCGACGGTCGCCGCGATCTGGAACCTCGCCAAGGTCATGCTGATCAAGGACGAGCCGTACGTCGCTTACCTGCTGACGCGCTACGAGAAGAAGCAGCGCGACATCGTGAAGTACGGCGTCGACGTCTCCAACGGCGACCGCATCGTCTACCGCCACCACACCAGCCCGGAGAGTTCAACATCGGCCGCCACCGCGTGCGGCTGAAGATCACGACGCGCGACTGGCACCTCAACATCGCGCCGCTATGAAGCGGTGCGCAAGCCGCCGGGCTGGCACGCGCGCGAGACGGCGTTCCGCGACTGGTACGTCGGCCTGCTCGACCGCGTCAACCTCTCCAACCCCGCCGCCTACGAGCAGGCGCTGCGCGTGCTGACATGCCCGGCGGACGTCACCGGCTACCGCGAGGTCCGCTACCCCAAGCAGGACGCCGCCCGCGAGGCCGTCGAGGCCGAACTGCGGCGCCAGCCGAAGCTCGAGGTCGACGTGAACCGCGGCGTGCTGCGAACCCTGCGGACGCCGACGCACGTGTAGGGCGCTCTCGCCTCCGACATGGGCAAACCACAACGGCTCCCGGCACCGCGCCGGGAGCCGTTTTTCTTGTGGTGGGGAAGGACGTCGGGCGGGAGACATGGCCGCTGAATCGGCCGCGCGGCGCGCGAATGTCGTCAGAGGCCCATCCCAGTTAAACGACATGGTCCGCGCTGCCACATCCCGGCGTTACGGCGAGAGCGGTCTCGCCGCGGCACGCGTTTGGCCCGGCGTCACCTCGCACTGTTAACTCTTTCAAAGCCGCGGGTTCAACCGCTTTCTGCTATTCGCGTTCCCGGTCGTAACGCGTGTGATATAATCCGTCACGGGGGCGAACTTTGCGGCCCCGGCTGACGAATGGTTAAGGGCGGTGCGCGTCCTCTCGGGGCGGCGCGCCGCTCCACAAGTCACGCCCCAGCCGGGGCAGGGGCATCTGCCCCGCGGACGAAGCGACGACGACGACGCAGGACAACTCACGAGCCCGTCGATGCAAATCAAAAAGCGGATCCAACTTGCCGCCGTGGCGGCCCTATCGATCTTCGCGGCCGCCGCGCCGGCGGCGCCCGGCGCGGCCGGCGCGGACGAGAAGGTCAGCTACAACCGCGACATCCGCCCGATCCTGTCGGACAACTGCTTCTACTGCCACGGCCCCGACGCCGCCCACCGCGAGGCGGACCTGCGCCTCGACGTGCGCGACGCCGCCGTCGCCGCCAAGGCGTTCGTGCCCGGCGACGCCGCCGAGAGCGAGCTCGTCAAGCGCATCTTCTCCGCCGACCCCGACGAGCTGATGCCGCCGCCGAAGTCGCACAAGAAGCTCACCGACGCGCAGAAGGACCTGTTCAAGCGCTGGGTCGCGCAGGGCGCCGAGTACCAGCCGCACTGGTCGTACATCCCGCCGAAGCGCGACGCCGCCCCGGCCGTGAAAGACGCGAAGTGGGCGCGCAACCCGATCGACGCGTTCGTGCTGTCGGTGCTGGAGTCGAAGAAGCTGTCGCCCTCGAAGGAGGCCGACCGCCGCACGCTGCTGCGCCGCCTCAGCCTCGACCTCATCGGCCTGCCGCCCACGCCGGCGGAGGTGCGGGCGTTCGTCGACGACAAATCGCCCGACGCGTACCAGAAGCAGGTCGAGCGCCTGCTCGCCAGCCCGCACTTCGGCGAGCGCATGGCGGTGCCGTGGCTCGACGCCGTCCGCTTCGCCGACACCGTCGGCTTCCACGGCGACCAGAACCAGAACGTCTTCCCGTACCGCGATTACGTGATCAACGCGTTCAACGCGAACAAGCCGTTCGACCAGTTCACGATCGAGCAGATCGCCGGCGACCTCCTGCCCAACCCCACGGTCGAGCAGCGGGTCGCCACCGGCTTCAACCGCCTGACGATGATGACGCGCGAGGGCGGCGCCCAGTCGAAGGAGTACCTCGCCAAGTACGCCGCCGACCGCGTCCGCACCGTCGGCACCGCGTGGCTCGGCCAGACGCTCGGCTGCGCCGAGTGCCACGACCACAAGTTCGACCCGATCACGGCCAAGGACTTCTACTCGATGGCCGCGTTCTTCTCGGACGTGAAGCAGTGGGGCGTCTACATGGACTACGGGTACACGCCCAACCCGGCCCTCCGCGGCTGGAGCAATGACCACCCGTTCCCGCCGGAGCTCGTCGTCGACAGCCCCTACCTCCAGAAGCGCGAACGCCAACTCGTCGCCCACATGGACGCGCTCGCCGCCGCCGCCGGCAACACGCTGCGGCAGGACGACAAGCGCCGCGACGCGTACGACGCGTGGCGCCGCGACGCGGCCGCGTTCCTCAAGGCCAACCCGTCCGGGTGGCTCACGCTGGCGGACGCCGACGCGAAGGCCTCCAAGGGCGGCAAGATGTCCGCCGACGGCACGTTCGTCTTCACCGACAAGCCCGGCAGTAACGACCGCATCGAGCTGAAGCTCCCGGCCGCCGGCACGATCGCCGCCATCCGCCTGGAAGTGCTGCCGCAGCCGCAGCACGGCGAGAAGGTCGTCCGCGGCGACAAGCCCAGCGCGACGGTCGACCTCGCGGCGGCCGTGCAGGACGCGGCGGGCAAGAAGACGTCGCTCGCGTTCGGCGTCGCCGAGGCCGACCGCAAGGACGAGCGCTACGCCCACGGCTCGGCCATCCTCGGGTTCGACAAGAACGGCTGGCGCACCTCGACGGCCGACGTGAAGTCGCCGCAGACCGCCGTCTACCTCCCCGACGCGCCCGCCGCCGCGGCCGCCGGCGACGCGCTCATCATCCGGCTCGACAAGAACAGCCTGGCGGGCGTGCGCGTGTCGGTGTCGATGCTCGCGCCGCTGAAGCCCAAGGCGGGCGCCGTCGACGAGTCGATCCGCGCCACCCTCGCCGATGCCAAGGCCGAGTCCCCGGCAGCCTGGCGGACCTACTTCCTCAGCAACGCGTCCGCCGACCCGGAGATCACGAAGCAGCTCCGCGGCCTTCAGCGCGAGGTGCTGGAATGCCGCGACGGCAAGAGCCCCACGCTCGTCACCGAGGCGTGGCAGCCGGTCGTCACGCGCGTCCTCCCGCGCGGCAACTGGCAGGACGAGACCGGCGAAATCGTGCAGCCCGCGCCGCTCCACTTCCTGCCCGGCTACCGGGCCGACCCGGGCCGGCGGCTCAACCGCCTGGACCTGGCGCAGTGGATCGTGTCGGCCGACAACCCGCTCACCGGCCGCACGATCGTGAACCGGTTCTGGGATCAGTTCTTCGGCGCCGGCCTCACCAACAGCCTGGAAGACCTCGGCGCCCAAGGCGAGCCGCCGTCGCACCCGGAACTGCTCGACTGGCTCACCGTGGAGTTCCGCGACCCGTCGCTGCCCGGCGCGAGCCACAAGTGGGACGTGAAGCACATCGTGCGGCTCATGGTCACGTCCGCCGCCTACCGGCAGGACTCGAACCTCCGCCGCGACCTGGCCAGCGTCGACCCGGACAACCGCCTGCTGAGCAGCCAGTCGCCCCGGCGGCTGGAAGCCGAGTTCGTCCGCGACAACGCGCTGTTCGCCGCCGGCCTGCTCCACCTGGCCGACCTCGGCGGCCCCAGCGCCAAGCCGTACCAGCCGGCCGGCTACTACGAGAACCTCCAGTTCCCCAGCCGCGGCTACACGCCCGACCCGGGCGAGCGGCAGTACCGCCGCGGCGTCTACACGCACTGGCAGCGGACGTTCCTGCACCCGATGCTGGCGAACTTCGACGCCCCCAGCCGCGAGGACACGATCTGCAACCGGATCGTCTCGAACACGCCGCAGCAGGCGCTGACGCTGCTGAACGACCCCACGTTCGTCGAGGCCGCCCGCGCCCTGGCCGCGACCGCGATGACCGCCGCCCCCGCCGACGACGCCCGGCTGGCGACGATCTTCGAGCGGGCCCTGTCGCGCCAGCCCAAGCCGAGGGAGCGCGGGTCGCTGACGAAGTTCCTCGCCGCCCAGCGCGACTACTTCAAGGCGACGCCCGCCGACGCCACGAAGCTGCTGAAGGTCGGCCAGTCGCCAGCCCCGGCCGGCGTGAACGAACAGGAACTGGCCGCGTGGACGGCCGTCGCCCGCGTCGTGCTGAACCTGCACGAGACGATCACGCGGTACTAGCGCCGGCGCGTACCCGCGTGCGGACGCCTTCACTCCCTCTCCTCAGTACTCTGGGGAGAGGGTAGGGGAGAGGGGGCGGAACGTAAGAGAAGGCGGAAGGATGAAACGGAACGTCGGGGACACGCTGGTCATCCTTCTGCCGCGTCCTTCGATGCGGTCCCTCTCCCCAGAGTACTGAGGAGAGAGGGAGGCAGATCTCCAAGCGCGTGTCGCGAGATCCTGATCAAAGCCTCGCCGGCGAGAGGGGACTGCAACTCGTGATCCGCACCCGAATCCGTGAGCGAACGAGCCCGACGAAACGTACGACTTATGGGACAGGCCATGAACCGACCGTTCGACCGCAACGCCTTCGCCGCCCGCGTCACCCGCCGCGCCTTCCTCGGCCGCGGGGCGGGCGTCGGCCTCGGCGGGTTCGCGCTGGCGAACCTGCTCTACCCGCACATGGCCCGTGGGGCCGCCGCGCCGTCGTCGTCGTCGGCCGGGTCGGCGCCGGCCGTGCGCGCGCCGCCGCGGTGGCGGGGGTGTTGAACCCGCCGCACCTGCCGGTCAAGGCCAAGCGGGTGATCCACCTGTGCATGGCCGGCGGGCCGTCGCACCTGGAGAGCTTCGACTACAAGCCGCAGCTCAAGCGCGCTGCACGGCAAGCCGTTCCCCGAGTCGTTCACGAAGGGCCAGCAGCCGCGCAGCTCCAGAACGCGACGCTCACCGCGCGCGCGACCCTTCGTCGACTTCGCCCGCCACGGACGCAGCGGGCTGGAGGTCAGCTCGCTGTTCCCGCACACGGCCAAGATCGCCGACGAGATCTGCGTGATCCGCTCGATGGTCACCGAGCAGATCAATCACGACCCCGCCCAGGCGTTCATGAACAGCGGGTCGATCCTCAAGGGCCGCCCCAGCATGGGCTCGTGGCTCGTCTACGGCCTCGCCGCCGAGAGCGACAGCCTGCCCGGCTTCATCGTGCTGATCTCGCAGACCAAGGGCGGCGGCATCCAACCGGTGTCGGCGCGGCAGTGGTCGAGCGGGTTCCTGCCCAGCCGCTTCCAGGGGATCATGCTGCAGTCCAAGGGCGACGCGGTGCACTACGTCGGCAATCCCGACGGCGTCTGCCAGAGCACGCAGCGGATGGTCGTCGAGGAGGTGCAGCGCCTCAACGGCCTGCTCGCCGAGGAGCCGCCACGACCCGGAGATCGGGACGCGCATCAGCCAGTACGAGATGGCGTTCAAGATGCAGACGAGCGTCCTCGAGCTCACCGACTTCACCCAGGAGTCGCCCGCCACGCTCGAGTCGTACGGCGTGAAGGAGCCGGGCGACGGCAGCTTCGCCAGCAACTGCCTGCTCGCCCGCCGCCTCGCCGAGCCGCGGCGTGCGGTTCATCCAGCTCTACCACCGCGGGTGGGGACCACCACAACGGGATCGAGCAGAACATGCCGATCTCCGCCAAGGAGACCGACCAGGCGACGGCCGCCCTGGTGACGGACCTGAAGCAGCGCGGCATGCTCGACGACACGCTGGTGATCTGGGGCGGCGAGTTCGGCCGCACCCCGATGGGCCAGGACACCGGCCGCGACCACCACATCAACGCGTTCAGCCTCTGGATGGCCGGCGGCGGCGTCAAGCCGGGCATGACGTTCGGCGCGACCGACGAACTGGGGTACCGCTCGGTCGAGGACGTCGTGAGCATGCACGACCTGCACGCGACGATGCTCCACCTCTGCGGCATCGACCACGAGCGCTTCACCGTGAAGTTCCAGGGCCTCGACGCCAAGCTCTCGGGCGTCTCGCCGGCGAAGATCGTGAAGCAGATCTTGGCGTAAGGCTGCAAGGAGTCGTTGCGCGACACGCGCATCGCCGCAGCCGCAGCAGCGGGAGAAAGGTTAGGCGCGGCGCGTCGGCCGCTGGCCAGCGCACTGCCGGGGCATCCACCATCAAACATCTCGTCACTGCGCACGCGCACCGTCATCCCGAGGGGAGCGGTAGCGACGCAAGGGATCTCGGGCCGGAGGAAGCACCGTACAAGCTCGAGATCCTCGTCGCTGTCGCTCCTCGGGATGACGTTGCACGGCGGAACGCCTCCAGACGCTCTTCCGTGCGTGTTCCGCTTCTCCCCGCGTCACCACCGACTCACGCCTCGCGCCACACCGATGAACGTCTACTCGGATTCGCTGCCGGCCTGCATGATCTCGGACATGATCGGACCACCCGCCACCGCAGACAACCCGCCGCTGCTCATTCCGTTCGCAACCCGCTCCGCCTCGCACACAAACCGCGCGGCCGCCCCTCGCGTCGAAACTGGACTTACACGCGTCGCCGACGACCACCCGCGTTTCCGTCGCCCCAGCCGCATTCTTCAACGCATTTCCGACGTGGCACCACGTTCGCTTTAACGGAAAACCATAAGCCGTTCAGCGAACGGCGGCGGGAATCGAGGAGGTTCCCGTTTGCACGGAGCGCGGTTGGTTCCCACGCAGTACCGCCCGCAGACGGTCTGCGGGCGGTACCTTGCCTGGGACGCGACCGACCGGCGACACGCGATCGACTTCACCATCGAATGACACACCGAGTCCGCGAAGTGGGCCGACCTACGGCACCCGCGCGAGACCCGGAAGACGACCCTCGTTTCCTCCTCCGCCAGGCCGCACGCCACTAACCCCCGGCGTGCGGCCTTTTTTGCGCCTGCGTTTTGCCCATCTAAGCAGTGCACCATCGGACGCATTCACGCCAGAAGTGCCGGTTTGATGGCATCTACAACGGTCACCCACCGCTGAAATAAACTGATCGAACCGCGGAGACGCGGAGACGGCAAGCACGCTGCCTTTGCCTCCGCTCGTCTGCGGTGGATCCTCTCTGCGCTCAACAGCTTCTAAAAGTACCGGTTCGCGGGAAAGGTCATCCTGAGCGCAGCGAAGGATCTCCCGCCGTCGCGAGAACTGCGAGAAATCCTTCGCTGCGCTCAGGACGACACCGACCGCGGAGCCCGTACTTTCATAGCTCTACGCCACGTTCCATGCCCGCCGACCTCACGCCTGCGGGCGACGGTCTGACGCGTGTTCACGCCGATCGCCTGCGCACCCGCTGATGATTTTGCAAGTTTCCGCGTCGCCGCGCGCAAGGTCCGGATATCTCCGCGCGTCTGGTCGCACGCATCAAGAATCCGCCGCGCGTGCCGCGCCGCAAGCGTCGCGTCACGTGTCAGTTCCGGGGCGCTTTGAGGAAATCCGTCGTTCAAATCGCGGTTTTCAGCAGCGCCCCGCGCCCTTAGTTACCGGATGTTACGAGCCGGGCGGATGATTTTGGATCGGGGTGACGCCGCTATGTAGGCCGCTCGTCCGAGTCGGGACGCACGTCGGTGGGGGGAGGCAGCAGTCGTTTTCTGGTCGTCGCTTGCCCTGCGGCCGAGTCGTCGTCGTCGTTCGAAGTTCGCGGAAACCTGGAGGTTCACATGAAGCGGTATTCTTCGCCCCTGCTCGCCGCGCGGGCCAAGCAGTCGTCGGTCCGTCACCGCTCGTCCGGCCGCGGTCGTTCGGCGTCCGCGTCGGCCGCGTCGTCGCCGAGCCGCGCGGTCGTTGCCGAGACGCTCGAGGGCGCACGCTGATGGCGGCGTTCGCCAACCTCGACGCGTCGTCGATGCTCGGGCGGTTCCAGAACTCGCACCGCGAGCCGCTGCAGTCGGCGCCGGCGGCGTCGCGGCCGGCGGTCGCGGTCTCCACGTCGGGCGACCCGAACGACACGATCGCCGGCGCCGAGCGGTTCAAGCTCGACTTCACGGAACTCGGCCACCTGAAGTACGCGATGGACATCGACATCCACCGCTTCCCGCCAGGCCGGCCAGCGTCCACTTCGACATCGACGCCGTCCCCGGCAAGACGGTCGACACCGTGATCCGCCTGTTCGACGGCTCGGGCCGCGAGATGGCCCGCAACGACGGCGCCGCGCCCGGCGAGGCGGCCATGGCGACTCGTTCATCGACTACACGTTCGACTCGAGCAACTTCTACTACCTCGCCGTCTCCGGCGCCGGCAACGAGACGTACAGCCCGATCACCGGCGCCAGCGACCACCACCTCCGGCGGCCGCGGCGACTACCTGCTGCGGGCCACCCGCGTCGCCGCCGCCCCGGCCGACGTGAACGACCAGCTCGCCGAGGCCCGCGCGCTCGCCGCCGGCGGGGCGACGACGGGCGGGTCGATCGTGCGCGGCGGCGACGTGGACGTCTACCGCGTGACGGTCGCCGCCGGCCAGACGATCAGCTTCGACGTCGCCGCCGCCGCCGGCGGCACCGGCCTGGCCGGCTCGCACCTGCGGCTGTTCACCGCCGGCGGCGCGCAGCTCGCCGCCGGCGGCGCGCCGGCCGCGGCGTCGGTGAATCAACCGCTCGCCAGCGGCGCCCCCGCCGGCCGCACGCACCTTCAGCACACGTTCGCCACCGGCGGCACGTACTACGTCGCCGTCTCCGGCGCCGGCAACGCCGGCTACAACCCCGTCACCGGCCTCGGCGACGTGGTCGGCGCGACCGGCCGCTACTCGCTGCGGACGCAGATTCGATAAGCGACGTCCAAGATCGGCGCGGATGATCGCAACGAACGAGGCGCGGGATTCATCCCGCGCCTCGTTTCGTTTTTCGATCGCACGGCGGCACGAGTCCGGTCCCCTCTCCCCCGTACCCGGGGGAGAGGGTTAGGGTGAGCGGCTGCGTCGAAGGATGAAGGCGGAAGGATGACGGATGAAGGATGAAAAAGTCAGGGGCGATCGCACCTCATCCTTCCGCCTTCATCCTTCATCCTTGGGTTCCGCCCCTCACCCCTGCCCTCTCCCCCGGGTACGGGGGAGAGGGGGTGAGGAATTCGTCCCGCTCACGCTGATCGGCCAGGCGAACTCAGGCCGTGGCGCGCGACGCACCTTCCTCACAGCTCGATCCCGTCCGCCCGCAGTTGCTCCGGCGTCGCGGGGTCGGAGACGGTGCCGGCGGGGTGGTCGTACCAGCCGGGGTCTTCGAAGGTCTGGATGTCGTCGCGCACCTTCAGGAGCGTGAACATGCCGCCCATGTCGATGTATCCGAACGGGCCGTCGGTGCCCTTCATCGGGATGCTGTTGTGCGGCACGCCCATGTGCTCCATGTGCTTGCCGTGGCCGCCCATCCCCTCGGCGCCCATCGTCATGTAGCCGGGCAGCAGCTTGCGGACCTTCTCGTCATAGCCTTGGGTCTTCATGCCCAGCACGTTGGGCATGCCGTGGCCCATCTGGTTCATCATGTGGTGGGTCATGTGGCAGTGGAGGTTCCAGTCGCCCGGCGCGTCGGCGACGAACTCGATGTCGCGCGTCGCGCCGACCGGCACGAGTTCCGTCGTCCCCCGGTGCTGCGCGGCCTCGGGGATGGGCCCGGCGTCGGTGCCGGTTACGGCGAAGTGGTAGCCGTGCAGGTGGATCGGGTGGTGGTCCATCGGCCCGAGGTTCGCCAGGCGCACCCGCACGCGCTGCCCGGTGCGCACGACGAGCGGCGCGGTGCCGGGGTAGCTCTTGCCGTTGAACGTCAGCACGTTGAAGTCGCTCATCGCGTTGACGTCGGGCGTGGAGATGCCCGGCTCGATCTTCCACTCGCCGCTCATCAGCGCGAAGTCGCGGTCGACCCGCGGGCCATGCGGGCGGCGGGGGTGGATCACGAACATCCCCATCATCCCCATCGCGATCTGCGTCATCTCGTCGAAGTGGGGGTGGTACATGCACGTGCCCTGCTGGCGCAGCGTGAACTCGTAGCGGAACGTCGCGCCCGGCGGAATCGGCGGCTGCGTGATCGCGCCGACGCCGTCCATGCCGTTGGGCAACAGCAGGCCATGCCAGTGGACGCTCGTCGGCGAGGGCAGGCGGTTGGTGACGTAGATCCGCACGCGGTCCCCCTCGACCGCCTCGATCAGCGGGCCGGGCGTCTGCCCGTTGTAGCCCCAGCAGTTCACGACCAGCCCCGGCGCGAACTCGCGCTTGAACGTGTCGGCCACGAGGTGGAACACCTTCACGCCCTTCACGACCTTGTACGGCAGCGTGCTGCCGTTGGGCACGATCACCGGCGTGTAATCCCGCCCGGGCTCGCCCGGCGGCAGCGGCTCGTCCACCTTGTTCGGCTCGACCGCCGGCGGCGCCGCCGCGTCGAGCGACCCGCCGTCCGGCCCGGGCGCCGCCGACGGTTTAGCGGCGCCACCAGGCGCCGCGGCCGGCGACGGCGCGGGCGCCGCGTGGTCGTGGCCCGCGTGCCCGGCCTCCTGCGCCGCGCTCTTCTCGGTCCACACCGCGCCGGCCGCGAGGGCGGCGGGGCCGTTCGCGAGCATCTGTCGTCGGGACAACTTCAGTGGCCTCCGTCGTCGGCGCCGCCGGACGTGGCGCTCGGCGACGCGCCGGGGGCCGGGTTGTTTTCGTTCAAGTCGGTCATCCGCCCGCTCACGAGTTGGTCGAGCCGCACGCGGGCGAGCCAGTAGTCGCGCCGCGCCTCGATCAGCGCGGCGCCGGCCTCGATCTCGCGGCGCTTCGCGTGGCGCAGGTGGACCGGGCCGGCCGGCCTCGCGTTCACCTGGAGCCGCGTCTGCTCCGTGAGCTGGTGGCGGAGCGGGACGCTCACCCGGGCGTAGTACGCCGCCCGGTCGCGGGCGGCCCGAACGCGTCGTCGCGCCGCCCGGGCCGCCGACCGCACGCACGGCCGTGGCGGCGAGCTGTTCTCGCTCCGCCGCAGCGGCCGGGCCGCGCGCGGCGACGCCGGCCTGGCCGGTGTCGAACAGCGGGATCGGCAGCGCGACCGACGGCCCGACGCCCCACCCCTCCGGCTCGCGCTCGGCGGCGACGCCGAGCTCGAGTTCCCCAGCAGCGCGAACGACCGCCGCAGTCCCAGCGCGCGGGCCGCGCTTGCGCCTCGGCCCGCGCGCGCGGAGTTCGAGGCTGCGCTCGATCGCCACGCGCTCCACGTCCGCCGTCGCGGCCTCGCCCGGCGGCACGTCGGGCAGGCGCGGGCGATCGTCCAGCGCGTCGCGTCGCCCCAGCGCCGAGCAGCACGTTCATCCGCTCGCGCGCGCCAGCACGTCGGCCTCGGCCGCCCGGACGTCGAGCTTCGACTGCTCGTACGTCGCCCGCTCGTTCACGAGGTCGAGCTCGCGGAGGTTGCCCGCCTCGTGCAGCCGGCGGGCGAAGTCGTACGACGCCTCGGTCGCCGCGACGACGGTGCGGCGGAGTTCCAGCCTCGTTCGCGGCTTGCAGCGTGTAGAACGCCGCCCGCACCTGCCCGGCGAGGTCGATCGCCGCCCCGGCCACGCGGAGCTTGGCCGCCTCGAGTTCGGCCGCCGCCAGCCGCCGGCGGAGCGGATCTGGAAGACGTCGAGAAAATCCTGCACGACCGCCAGCTCGATGACCGTGCCCTCGCCGCCCTCGATGAACTTCGCCTCGGCGTCGAAGACCGGGTTGCACAGCAGCCCGGCCCGCACGAGGTCCGCCTGCGCGACGCCGAGGTGTTCGTAGACCGCCTGGAGGTCGCGGTTGTTCAGCAGCGCGCCTGCACGGCCGCGTCGACGGTCAGCTCGTCGGCCAGCAGCGTGTCGGTCGCCTCGGCGGCCTCGCGGTCGGCGTCGGTGCCCTGCTCCCAGTGGACGCGCCGCCCCGTCCGCTCCGACACGAGGGCCGACACGTCGCCGAACCCCGCGTCGCGCGGCGCCGACGACGAGCAGCCCGGCAACAACAGGAGCGTCACCCCCAGCGGAGCGCGCGAACGTCAGCCGGCGTGCTCGCGGCGACGCGCGACGGCGTTCGCGTCGGCGCCGTGCGACCAGGCCAGCGGACGCCGCGGGTCGGAAACCCCGCCAGCGCCCGCCGCCGCGTTCGCGGATGCATCTATGAACTGTTTGGCGTTCATCGGTGCCCCCCGTGGTCGTGACCACCGTTGGGAGGCGGGCGTCGGCGCGGGCGCGTGCCCGGCGTGGTCGTGTTGACCCGCCGGCTTCGACGCCGGGGCGTTCTGATTCTTCACGAGCTTCATCTCGCACTCGGGACAGCCGCCGGGACGGGCGACGTCACCTTCGGGTCCATCGGGCAGACGAACGCCGCGGCCGATTCTCCGCGCTTCGTCGCGGCAGCCGTTGCGGGCGTCGCGTGGCCGGCGTGGCCGTCACCGTGCGCGTCGTGGCCGTCGTGCGGCGCGGACGGCGGCCGGCGCGCCTTCTCGTTCTTCACGAGCTTCATCTCGCACGTCGGGCAGCGGCCCGGGCCGGCCGCGGTGACTTCGGGGTGCATCGGGCAGACGTAAGCCGCCGACGGCTTCGCGGCGGCGGGCGATGCCGCAGCCGCCGTGGTGGGCATGATCGCCGCCGTGGCCGGCGGCATGAGGATCAACGCGCCGGAAGCGGCGTGACCCCCATGCCCGGCGTGCGGATCGGCCGCGGAAGAAGGGGCAGGACCCGTTCCGGCGGCGGCGGCAGCCATACGTGATGCCCGGCGTGCGGGTCGGCCGACGGGGCCGCATCGCCGGCCCCGGCGGGCGTGCCGATGGCGCCGTGGCCGTGGTGGCCGGCGTGGGGCTCGGCGGCGGCGGCGATCGGCGCGGGTGCGTCGGCCGCCGCCAGCACGAGCGTCGTGCTCCGCGGCGGCAGGGGGCGGCGGCGGCGGACGGATCGCAGGGTGCGTCGCGGAAACGGGATCGTACGGCGTCTGCGCCCGCGCACCACCGGCCAGCAACAGGCCGAGCGCGGGCGCGAGGGATCGGGTCAACATGTTCAGCTCCACGTGCAGGGGGAACGGAGAACAGCGTTCGTCATCGACGCGGCGATGCGCCGGGGACGAACCGAACGAGCTCGTGGAGGGGCGGCCTACAACGTCAGCGCGCAGCAGGCTCAGGAGCGTGCAGGCGCGTAGGACGGGAAACGGAAGGGGTGAACCGCGCGCCGAGGGCGGGGGCGGCGATGTCGAGCGGCAGCAGGGTGAGCAACGGGGCCGACCCGGCCGGCTCGTCGGGTTGCTGCGCTTGATGCTGCGGCCGGCCTCGGCGGTCGCGACCGACGTGCCGGCGCGCAGTGCGGGCAATCGTGCTCGTCCGGGTGCGGCGTCACGGGTGCGGCGGGCGTCCGGCGCGTCGGGGTGACGGCAGCACGCGTGGTCGCCCGCGGCCGCGACGTCGATCGGCGCGCCTCCGCCGGCCCGCCGAACGCCGCCGCGCGCAGGCGCAGTAGACGCCGGCGAACAGGACCACGAGGGCCGTGAAGATGGAGGTGAAGCGTCGCACGATGTTCATCGATTTTAGGGGCCGCCCGGGCGGCGCGTCAAAGAAATGCCCGGCGACCGTCCGCGCGCGCCGCGATCGTTCCCGATCTACGCCCTGAACGAAGCGCCGCGGACTTGATCGTGCTTGCGGTCGGCGCGGGGTTCCCGCGGCGGAGCGCCGCCCTTCGGGCGGCGGCTAAAAGTGCGCCGGTCGAACCGGCGAAGCATCGATGTAACAACGCGGAAGTTCGCCCCCGCGGTCCGCACGGGAATCGAATAAACCCGAAGCACGTCCCGGTGCGCGCCCGTCACCCGCAGATCGACGCGTCGCGGCGCTCTCCACCCGGTTTCGCGACCGGCCCGAAGGGCCGCGGAAGGGTCTTGCCCGTCAAAGTCGCGGCGCCCAAGTTCAAAACATCACCGGCTTCCCGAGCTTCCGGCGGATCACCTGGAACTGCCCGATGTGCATCATCACGTGCAGCGACGTCATCAGCGGGATGTGGGCCAGCGTCGGCGTGGCTCCGCATGCGCTCGGGGGCGGCGGCCCTCCTCCTCGGTCATCGCCAGCACCCACTCGACCAGCGGCGCGCGCACGGCGAACAACTCGAGCAGCTCGGCCTTGGACGGGAACGCGGCCGCATCGTCGACCTTGGCCGTCTCCTTCGTGAACCGCGACGGGAAGTCGGCCGGCAGCGAGACCGACTCGGGCCGGATCGCGTTGATCACGTTCGCCTCGGACTTGATCAGGTGCCCGATCTGCCAGGCGGCGTGGTTCGCCCCGGGCGTCGGGCGGACGAGCATGTCGGCGTCGGCGAAGTCGGCGAGCGTCGCGGAGCATGTCCAGGTTCGTCCGCAGGTTCTCGGCGAGCAGTTCGTTGTGCGTCATGAGCGTCCTCCGTGATCTCCGCGCGCGCGCCCCGCCGCCCCCCCGCCCCTCGAGCTGCGGCCGGCGAGGCGGGGCGGAGGACTATAGCAGGGGAACGCGCCCCGCGGGCGCGCGCGGAATGACGCCCCGTGAAAACGCCGGACCCAGCGCGGGAGACGCGCCCGACCGCCGCGTTGTGAGCGACGCGGCGAGGGCAAAGGCCGCCCGGAGCCAGTCCAGTGCGATGTAGCAGATGCAACAGGTTAATGCGCGAGAACTTCGATTCGCCCAATCTGCGTAAACGGCGGGAGCATCACGCCGGGCGTCAGCCGTTCAGGGCTTATTGGGTCGGGGGGACATCCCCTCGCCCGCGGCCGGGCGTCGCGCGGAGGGTCGTAGCCACACGCGGGGCAACAGCCGATGTGCCGCCGGCGGCCACGCCACGCGGCGACTGACGGAAGGACCGCCCATGTGAGCGGGAGGGACGCGAACGGGCCACGACGCGGGTACAATCCGTGTCCGTCACTTCTCCGGTCCCGGAGTTCTTCGAGGGTGAACCGCATGCCCGTTCGTCGCCGCCGCCGTCGTTCTGCCACGATCATCGTACTTACCTTCACGCTCGCGACATGGGCCACGCGATTGGATGTAGCCGCCGCGGCGTCGGCGCGCTTGCCGGCGGGAGCGGCCGGCGGACGCGCTGCGCGGGGCCGCTGCGGACGCTCGACGACTATTTCCGTTCACGCCGGTTGAGACGCCCGAGGCGTGGAAGGAGCGCGCGGCTCAACTCCGGCGGCAGACCCTCGTGGCCAACGGGCTCTGGCCGCTGCCGACGCGCGCCGCTGGAGGCGGTGGTTCACGGAAGGTCGAGCGCGAGGATTACACGGTCGAGCGCGTCTACTTCCAGTCGTGGCCGGGGCATTACGTCACCGGCAGCTTGTACCGGCCGAAGGGCGCGGCCGCCGGCGGCGGCAAGCGGCCGGCGGTCCTCAACCCGCACGGGCACTGGCCCAACGGGCGGTTCTACGACGCAGGCGAGGCGGGCGTGCGCGGGCAGATCGCCGTCGGCGCCGAGCGGTTCGAGGTGAGCGGCGCTACCCGCTCCAGGCCCGCTGCGTGCAACTGGCGCGCATGGGTGCGTCGCGTTCATGTACGACATGCTCGGCTACGCGGACAGCGTGCAGTTCCCCGACCACCGCCCCGGCGTGCGCGCGGCGATGAACAGCCGAGGACTGGGGCCTGTTCAGCCCGCGCGCCGAGCTGCACCTGCAGAACGCGATGGGCGTGCAGACGTGGAACTCGATCCGCGCGCCCGGCTCGACTTCGTCGCCGGCCTGCCCGACGTCGACCCCGCGCATCGCCGTCAGCGCGCCAGCGGCGGCGGCACGCAGACGATGATGCTCGCGGCGATCGACGACCGCGTCGCGCTCTGTTCCCCGCCGTCATGGTGTCGACCGCGATGCAGGGCGGCTGCACGTGCGAGAACGCGCCCGTACCTCCGCATCGGCGCCGGCAACATCGACCTCGCCGCCCTCGCCGCCCCGCGACCGCTCGGCATGGTCGGCGCGAACGACTGGACGAAGGAGATCATGACGAAGGGGTACCCCGAGCTGCAGGCGCTCTACAAGATGCTCGGCGCGCCCGCCGACCGCCTGTTCGCCAAGGCGTTCGTCCACTTCGAGCACAACTACAACGCCGTCAGCCGCACACAGCTCTACAACTTCCTCAACAAGCACTTCAAGCTCAAACACGCCGAGCCGGTGATCGAGCGCGACTTCCGCCCGCTGTCGGTCGAGGAGATGACGGTGTGGACGAAGGATCACCCCAAGCCGCCGGCGAGAAGGTCGGCGACGCCCACGAGCGGGCGGCTCGTCCGCTGGATGACCGAGGACAGCCAGAAGCAACTCGCCGCGCTGAAGCCGACGGACGCAAAATCGCTCGACGCCTTCCGCACCGTCGTCGCCCGGGGCTGGAACGTGCTGCTCGGCCGGCGGCTCGGCGACGTCGGGCTCGATCGACTACGAACTGGCCGAGAAAACCGACAGGGGCACCTACCTGGAGATGACCTCCACCCTCACCGCCAGGGCCGCCGGCGAGCAGATCCCGATGCTCTTCCTTCACCCGAAGGAGGACTGGAACGGCCAGGTCGTGATCTGGGCCGACGCCGCCGGCAAGGCGGGCCTGCTGGCCGACGACGGCGCGCCCGCCGCCGGTGGCGACGCTGCTGGCGGGCGGCTACTCGGTGGCGGGGGCCGATCTGTTCATGCAGGGCGAGTTCCTGAAGGACCCGAGCAAGCCGCTCGACGTGCGCGAACGCAGCCGTACGGCGACGGCAAGCAGCCGTGGCAGCAGGCGGCGGGTCTACACGTCGGCTACAACCCGCCGCTCTTCGCGCGCGCGTGCACGACCTGCTGACGGTGATCAAATTCGTGCAGACGGCCGAGTACGAGACGCAGCGGATCCACCTCGTCGGCCTCGGCCCCATCGCCGGGCCGCTGGTGGCCGCCGCCCGCGCGCAGGCGGGCGATGCCGTCGCCACCGCGGCCGTCGACACCGGCGGCTTCCGTTTCGCATCGCTCGACCGCCTCGACGGGCCGATGTTCGTCCCCGGCGCCGCCAAGTACGGCGACGTCGCCCTCTCCGCTGCACACGCTCGCCCTCGCCGCCCCGCACGCCGCGGCGGGGTCGCCGGCGAGCGACGCGGGTGAGGACGGGAAGGTGGTGGAGTGGATCTGAAGGGCCGAACTGCCGCCGATGATCTTTCGACGGCCGCGGCGGGGTCGGCCCCGACAACGGCCTTGTCGAGGAATGGACGGTGAGCGACGCGGGTGAACGAGAGGCTGCGGAGCCGTCGCACCCGTGAAGGTGGTGGAGTGGATCATGAAGGGCGGATCGGGCTGAGTAGCTCGTCGCCGATTCAGACGGGTCCATCGCTTCCGCGAGACGCTGCGGTCCTGCTCGCGTTGGGTCGACCGCGAGTGCGCCCACGGGCGGCTTCGACCGGGAGCGGGTGAGCCCGACGCGCTGCCCGCAACGCGAGCTGGCCGCGAATGTACTTCCCGAAGCGACGGGCTGCACCCTTCGCGAGTGCGGGGCTAGGAACGCGGACGCACGGGACGCACTCTTCGCCATCGGGGACCGCGAAAGAATGGCGGGAGCGAGGACGCTGCTCGCGTCGTCTTCTGCCGGAAGCTCCCGCCGCACCTATCATCGCCCATGCCCTCGCCCGCTACGGTTCTGCTGATCCACTTCGCCGCCACGTGGTTCATGACCGGCCTGATCTGGTTCGTGCAGGTCGTGCATTACCCGCAGTTCGCCAACGTCGGGCCCGACGCGTTCGCCCGCTACCACGGGTTGCACACGACGCTCACGACGCGGGTGGTGGGGCCGCCGATGCTCGTGGAACTCGTGACGGCGGTCGCCCTGCTCGCCTACCGGCCGCCGGGGGTGTCGCTGCGCGTGGTGGTCGTGGGGTTGGCGCTGCTGGCGATCGTGTGGGCGTCGACGGCGCTGCTTCAGGTCCCGATGCACAACAAGCTCGCGCGGGGATGGACGCCGAGGTCGCCCGGTCGCTCTGCGCGACGAACTGGATCCGCACCGTCGCGTGGTCGATGCGGGCGGTTCTCGTCGCGTACGCCGTCTCGTCGATGATGCCCGCCGCGCGGTCCGTGACGACATGGGTCGACCCGAAGTCGCGACGAGACCCGATCCGAGACGCCGGCGCGGCTCCGGGATTCGACCGCCCCGGTACGGGCGACGACACTTGGGGCGTGACCGGCCCAAGAGTCCACGGACCGCGAGAAATCCACCCGGCCGGGACGCCATCCGGCGCCCTCGCGATCATCCACCTTGGGCCGCTGTCGCGTCGCGATTCCGACAGGCATGTCCGGCCGCGTTGCTGTGCGGGGCAATCCTGCGGGCCGCCCATCACGCCGCCCGGCCGCGATTCTCCGCCCGCCGCGCCGCCGATAACCAAATTTCATCGCGATCCCGGCGCATCGGCTTCTCCCGCCCGGTCATGTGGTCGATACGCCAGGCAGGACCCGCGTTCGGCCGCGCGCCGGCGGGTTCGGGAAAGGACTCGCCCATGCTGCCCGTCGGCTCGACCTTGCACGTGATGATCCACGACCCCGCCGGCGACGCCGTGCTGCACCCGGCCCGCGTCGTCGACGCCGAGGGACGGTCCTGCGTGGCGGCGTTCGACCCGCCGCCGCTGCTCGCCCTGCCCCGGCCCGGCGCGCGGACGCTGGGGTTCTACCCCCGCCCCGGCGGCCGCCTCGTGCAGCAGGCGCTGATGGTGGCGGCCGTGCGCCACGGGCCCGACGGGCCGGTGGTCGGCCTCACCGCCGTCGCCAAGCCCGCGCCGGCCGAGCCGCGCAACGCCCTGCGCGTCTGCGTCGCGGCGCATGACATCCCGGTGCGCGTCGGCCTCGAGCTTCGGTGCCAATTGGCCGACGTCGGCGCCGACGGGTTCGCCGTGCTCGCCGCCAAGGCCCTGCAGCCCGGCAGCGTCGTCGCCGTCACGCTCGATTCCGACGGCTTCCAGTTCGCCGACCTCGCCCGCGTCCAGACCGCCCACCCGCTGCCCGACGGCCGCACGCGCTACGGGCTGGTCGTCGACGCCCACCAGACCGACGTCCGCCAGACGCTCGAGGTGCTCGCGCTCGCCGCCCAGCGGATGACGCTCCACCGGATGGCGCGCAGCGCGTAACACCCGGTGCGCGGCAACAAAATCGCTCGGCATCGCGGGCACCCCGGTTAACGAATGCCGAGCTTCGAAACGTAAGATCGAAGATGATTCACCGCGGAGACGTGGAGAACGCGGACAAGAGACGTCTTTCGGCCTTTGCCTCCGCGCCCTCCAGGTGTCTGCGGTTCCATCGCTCTTGAACTCCGCACGAGAACGGCGGGCGCTGGCGCTTCGGCTCCGCACGTTCTTGAGACGCCCGTTCCCGTAAATGGCACGCCCCCAGCGTCTGCGGCGGCCCCCGCTTTGCCCTTCCGCGACTCCGGGCCGGCCGGTAGAGTCGCGGGCATGAACCACCTCATCGCCCCCAAACGCAACGTGTTCTCCCTCGCCGCCGCCGCGGCGGTGATCCTGGCCGTCGTCGTCGTCGTCGTGCCGTCGCGCGCGGCCGACCCGGCCGCGCCGTCGGCCGACGGCTGGACGCCGCTGTTCAACGGCACCGACACCACCGGCTGGAAGTTCCGCCAGCCGGAGTTCGCCCAGGCGTGGCGCGTCGTCGCGGACGTGAAGCTCGACCCGACCGACCCCAAGAAGCTCGCCGGCGAGGGCGAGGCGCAGTCCGGCGTCGGCGTGCTCCTGCGCGGCCCGGCCGAACACGGCAGCGACATCCTCACCGAGGCGGAACTCGGCGACGTCGAGCTGAGCGTCGACGTGATGGTCCCCAAGTCGAGCAACTCCGGCGTCTACCTCATGGGCCGCTACGAGGTGCAGGTCCTCGACAGCCACGGCAAGGAGAAGCTCGGCCCCGGCGACATGGGCGGCATCTACAACACGCAGGCCCCGTCCGGCGCCAACGCGTCGAAGGCGCCCGGCGAGTGGCAGACGCTCCGCGTCGTCTTCCGCGCCCCGCGCTTCGACGCCGACGGCAAGAAGACCGAGAACGCCAAGTTCGTTCTCGTCGAGCTCAACGGCACGAAGATCCAGGAGAACGTCGAAGCCCCCAAGCCCACCGGCGGCGAACTGCCCGGCGGCGAGGTCGCCAAGGGCCCGCTGATGTTCCAGGGCGACCATGGGATCGTCGCCTTCCGCAACGTGAAGTACAAAGCGATCGAGGGCGGCGCCGGCGCGAAGTAATCGTTCGAGCGGACGGAGGAATGCGCTCCCGCTTCCGCCGCGTCCGGAGTTGCGCGCCGAGCGACGACGGCGCGAACCGGCGCGACGATCGTCATCGACGGAAACACCTTCCCGACTGATAGCAACCGTCATCCAGCACCTCAAAGCCCCGGGCGCAAGCCCGGGGTATCTTTTTGCACTCGGGCGAGCATCCCGCGCACGGTTCTGCGCTACTCAATCCCACCCGACGGCGCCGTCCCATCTGAAGCGCACGGTTACGCGACGAGCCACGGGTCGTGGTATCCTGAGGCGCGCAGGACCGTGCGGGGCCGCGGCCGTCCGGCCGCCCCCGCGTGCGTCGGTCCGAAAGGCTCGCCGATGCCGCCCGTCCGCCCCGACCCCGCCCGACCGCCGACGGCCGCCGTCCCCCTGCGGGCGTCGTCGCCGTCGTCGTCGCCGCCGAACGCCGCCGAGCGGGGCGCACCGTCGGTGCGGCGGGTCGCCGCGTACGTCGCCGGGGTCTACCTCGTCGCCGGTTGCCTGTGGATCCTGCTGTCGGACCGCGCGCTCGAGTGGGCCACGAGCGCGGCGCCGGCCGACCTGCGGCGGTGGGCGCAGACGTACAAGGGGTGGTTCTTCGTCGCCACGACCGCGGCCCTGCTCTACGCGCTGACCGCCCGCGCGCTGCGGCAGGTGCGCCAGGGGCAGCGCGCCGTCGCCGACGGCGAGCGGCTGCTGCGCGGCGTGGTCGACTCCGAGGTCGTCGCCATCTGCTTCTGGCACGCCGACGGCCGCGTGCTCGACGCGAACGCGTCGTACCTCGACCTCGTCGGCCACGACGCCGCCGACGTCCGCGCCGGCCGCGTGCGGTGGCGCGACATGACGCCCGCCCGCTTCGCGCCGCTCGACGAGGCGGCCGTCGCCGAGGCGGTGGCGCGCGGCGCGTCCGAGCCGTACGAGAAGGAGTACGTCCGCCCCGACGGGCGGCACGTGCCGGTCCTCGTCCGCGTCGCGGCGCTGCGGGGCGAGGCGGACGTGGGCGTGGCGGCGGTGATCGACATCTCGCAGCGCAAGGACGCCGAGGAGCGGGCGCGCCACCTCAACGCCGAGCTGGCCAACGCCGGCCGCCTGAAGGACCAGTTCCTGGCCGTGCTGTCGCACGAGCTGCGCACGCCGGTCACCTCGATCCGCCTGTGGACGCAGTTGCTCCGCGCCGCCGGGTCGGACGCCGACGCCGACCCGGCGGTGTCGGCCGAGGCGCTGGCGATGATCGAGCACGGCGTGGAGTCGCAGACGCAGCTCATCAACGATTTGCTCGACGTGTCGCGCATCGCGTCCGGGCACCTGCGTCTCGAGTCGAAGCCCGCGGACCTGTGCCCGCTCATCCGCGCCGCGGCCGCGGCGCTCGAGCCGGCGGCGCGCGAGAACGGGGTGGCGCTGGACGTGGAGGTGGCGCCCGGCCCGCTCGCGGTCGTCGGCGACGCCGGGCGGCTGCGGCAGGTCGCGTGGAACCTGCTGAGCAACGCGATCAAGTTCACCCCCGCCGGCGGCCGCGTCGGCCTGTCCCTGTCGGCACGGCCCCGCAACGAGGGCGAGGGCGAGGCGGGCGAGGCGGGCGAGGTCGGCGGGGCGGTGGCGGTGCTCGCCGTGCGCGACACGGGCATCGGGATCGACCCCGCGTTCATCCCGCAGCTCTTCGAGTGCTTCCGCCAGGCCGACAGCTCGACCACGCGCCGCCACGGCGGGCTGGGGATCGGGCTGTCGATCGTGAAGCGCCTCGTCGAACTCCAGGGCGGCACCGTGCGAGTCGCGAGCGCGGGTCGCGGGCGCGGCGCGACCTTCACCGTTGAATTGCCGCTCGCGGCGGGCGTGCCAATCCCGCCGGCCTCGCCCGCCGATCCAGAATGCGGCGTTTTCGCGCCGGCGGCGGCGGCGGCGGACCAATCAGATGTCGCGGAGGCAGCGGACGCCGCGGAGGCGACCGCAGCACCGGCCCCCGCGCGAAAGGCGACCGTCGCGCCACCGCCCGCGCACGCCCCGCGACGGGAAGAACCTGCGATCGCCAAACCCGCGGCGACGCCGCCGCCGTCCGCGCCGCCGGTCCCGGCCCGGGCCGCGGAGCCGGAGGTGCTGGCGGGGGTGCGGGTGATGGTGGTGGACGACCACGAGGAGACGTGCCGCGCCGTCGCGCGCCTGCTGCGGTCGCACGGCGCGACGGTCCTCACCGCCCACGCGGTCGAGCCGGCGCTGCGGCTGCTCGACAGCATCACGCCGGACGTGCTCGTCAGCGACATCGGCCTGCCGGACGCCGACGGCCACGACCTGATCCGCGCCGTCCGCGCCCGCGAGACCGCCGGCCGCCGCAACGGCGCCGAGCGCCACCTCTGCGCGATCGCGCTCACCGCCTACGCGATGCCCGAGGACCGCGCCGGCGCGCTGGGGGCCGGCTTCGACGACTACCTCTCCAAGCCGATCGACTTCAACGAACTGCTCGACAAGGTCCGCGCCCTCGCCCCGGCGACGACCGCGGAACGATGAACCGCGCGCCGCCTTTCAAGCCTCGCATTCCACGCGGGCGCCTCGCGCATCCGTCGCGCGCCGCGTCCGTCGCCCGTCGACCCAACGCCGCGCGGTAGCTTGCGCACCCCGCGCGATATAGTGCTGGAAGCCTGCGACTACGTCTCGCCTCCCCTTTAGCCGCAGGCCCGAAGGGCCGTTGCGGTGAGCCGAACAGGCCAAATCGCAGAAACGCACGGAGCGCGCGGGCGCAGCAAACGATCTCTTTCCGGAGCCGCAGAACGATGAACGAAAGTCGCAGAGACGTGTTGAAGCGTGGCGTCCTCGCGCTCGCGGCGGCGGCCGCAACCGGGGCGGCCGGTTCCGTGACCGAACTGGCCCGCGCGCGAGCGACGGCCGCCGGCGGGGCGTCGGGGGCGATCACCGTCGACCCCGCCGCTCTACGAGATCTCGCCGCACCTGTACATGCAGTTCATGGAGCCGCTCGGCACGACCGACTCGTCGGCCGAGGCCGCGTGGTCGTACGACGCCGACACCTGGCGGGCGCGACTTCGTCGAGGCGACGGCCGACCTCGCGCGCCGATGCTCCGCTACGGTGGGCTGCTCAGCCGCTACTACAAGGGCGCGAGGGCGTCGGCCCCGCCGAGCGGCGGCCGATGTTCCGCAACTACCTCTGGGGCGGCAAGGAGACCCACCGCGTCGGCACGCACGAGTTCGTCGACCTCTGCCGGCAGGTCAAGGCCGACCCGATGTACTGCGTCAACTTCCTCGCCGACGGCCGGCTCTACTTCGGCAAGATGAAGGAGGGCGACCGCCTCGGCGACGCGCGCAGGAGGCCGCCGACTGGGTCGCCTACTGCAACGATCCCGACCACGCCGAGCGCAAGGCGAACGGCGCGGCCGAGCCCCTGAACATCAAGTACTGGCAACTCGGCAACGAGACGAACTACGGGCCCGGCGGGTTCACGCTGCAGCAGATCGATCGACCACACGATCGAGTTCGCCCGCGCGATGCGGCGCGCGACAAGTCGGTGAAGCTCATCGGCTGGGGCGACGAGAGCGGCGGCCGCAATTCCGAGCCGTGGGCCGGGCCGCTCGCCAAGGCCGCCGGTGAGCACGTCGATTACGTCGCGTTCCACATGATGCAGCAGTCGCCGATCCGCCGGGATTCGGTCCTGCACGACCTCCGCTACCAGGCCGCCCCGCGCGAGGCGTGGGACGAGCTGATGGAGATGGTGGGGCGGGTCGAGCAGAAGCTCGTGCGGATGGAGCAGTCGCTCGACGCGGCCGGCTCGAAGCACCCGCTGGCGATCACGGAAGGGCACCTCAGCCTCCGCCCGCGCAACGCCAGCCCGCTGCTGACCGAGTGGCTCACCGGCGTACACGCGCGCGGGTGATGAACGTCTACCACCGCCACGGCGGACGGGTGAAGATCGCGACGCACGCCGTGATTTGAGAGCCTCGGTTCCGCATTCGGGACAACGATCCGGCGTGGCACGTACGTCGTAGCCGCAATGGCGGCAGGGCTTGGCGTGGCCGAGCGGGTTTACTTCGAAGGGCGTCGTATACGGGTAAAGGAACCGACGCAGCTCAAAGACGCCGAACATCGACAGGGCGGCGAGCAGGCCCATCACGGTGGACCCGTTGGCCATTAAGACTAAAGTCAGCAGGAACGCGCCCACGAGCAGCGCCACGAGGACGAAGTTACCCACCGCGTTCCACAACGGGATAGAACGCACGAAGACCCCGCACGCCGGACAGGCCCTCAGGGGCGTGTAGTAGCCGCTCCGAGGGAACGCCTCGTGACAGCACGGGCAAACGGCCAGCCGCTTCAACATCGTGGCGCCTCCGGGGGAGCCGCTCGCTTCTGCCGGTAACATACTTCGAGAAGTCCATCAGGGACGAGGCGATGTAAAATTGGGACAGGCCGACGGTTGAACGATGCGCCGGCGGGGAGGATGATCTCGGGAACCGCGTTCGGCGACGAAATGACATGAACGAACCCGCTCTGCAGGTCGGCCCCGTCCGGCTGCCCACCAACCTCCTGCTCGCGCCGATCGCCGGGTACTGTGACCTGGCGTTCCGGCTCGTCGCGCGCTCGTGCGGCGGGGTGGGGCTCGTCTGCACCGACCTGCTCAGCCCCGACGGCGTGCTCCGCGAGAACAAGCGGTCGATGGAGCTGGCCGCCACCTGCCCCGAAGACTGGCCGATGGCGATGCAGCTCTACGGCGGCGACGTCGACAAGCTGTGCGACGCCGCCCGCTGGGCCGAGGACCGCGGCGCGCACGTGGTCGACATCAACATGGGCTGCCCGGTCGACAAGGTCACGAAGCGCGACGGCGGGTCGAAGCTGCTGTGCGACCCCGACAAGACGCTGCGGATGGTCGAGCGCATCGCCGCCGTGCTGCGGCACGCGCCGCTGACGTGCAAGCTGCGGCTCGGGTGGGACGATAGTTCCATCGTCGCGCCGCAACTCGCCCGCCGGCTCGAGGACGCGGGCGTGCAGCTCGTGACGATCCACGGCCGCACGACCGAGATGCGGTTCAGCGGCCAGGCCCGCCTCGACGGCATCGCCACGGTGGTAGCGGCCGTCAAACACATTCCCGTCATCGGCAACGGCGATGTGAAGACGCCGCAGGACGTGAAGCGGATGATGGACGTCACGGGGTGCGCCGGCGTGATGATCGGCCGCGGCGCGCTGTCGACGCCGTGGATCTTCCGCGACGCTTGGAGCTACCTCACCACCGGCGAGATCCCGCCGGCCCCGCCGATCGAGCGGAAGGTCCAGTTGATGCGCGACCACTTCGCCAACCACTGCCGCTACCGCGGCGAGCGGTCGGCGGTCATCGAGTTCCGCAAGCGCGTGAGCTGGTACGCGAAGCAGATGAACCCCTGCAAGCTGCTCCGCGACCCGATGCGGTCGGTCAACTCGGCCGCGGAGTTCGACGAGGTGATCCGGCGGTTCCTCGACTGGCGACTGGCGCACGACGAAGACGTGCGGCGCGGCAAGGTGAAGCCGGAGGTCGACTACGTGGACGCGGCGTAGTAGGGGTCGTCAATGACCAATGACCAGGCCCCAATGACCAACACACGACCAATGACCGAATGACCAAGGGGAAAGGGACGAGAACCTCCGTATCCAGGCGCGCACGTCCTCGACGCGCTGCCGGATGACATCCGCGTCTCTGCACGAAACTCCAAAGCTCGCGCGCCGCGTCCCGCATTTCATTGGTCATTGAGGCTCGGTCATTTGTTGGTCATTGGAGCTTGGTCATTGGGCATTTCCCTCTCCGCACTCCCCGCGCCGCTCTCCGAGCGGCGGCTAAACGGCGGCAACGGCGCGAAAGAGACGTCCCCTCCTGCTCCTGCTACCCTGTCGCGCATGGTCGTCGTCCTCGCGTCGTGGTCGTCGTTTCTGCCGTCGCTGCTGACCGCCGGGTCGGTGGCCGTCGCGTGCGCGGCGCTGAGCGTGTTCGTCGTGTCGCGCCGCTGGGCGTTTATCGGCGAAGGGATCAGCCACAGCGGCTTCGGGGGGGCCGGCACGGCCTGGGCGCTGGCGTTAGTGCTGCCGGAGCTGGACCGGCCCTGGGTGCCGTACGTCGGGGTGGTGGTCTTCTGCATGGCCACGGCCCTGGCGATCGGGTACCTGGCCCGGGGGCGGGGGGTGAACAGCGACGCGGCCATCGGCATCTTCCTGGTGGCGTCGCTGGCATGGGGGTTCGTGGCCCAGAACCTCTACACCGCCAGCCGCCGCCGCCCCCCGGCCGGGTGGGACACCTTCCTCTTCGGGCACATGGGCGACACCTCGCCCCAGTTCGCCCGGGCCGCCGACGCCGCCCGGGCGGCGGTGGTGGCGGTGGTGGCGCTGTTGGCCAAGGAGATCCTGTATTACACCTTCGACCCGGCCATGGCCGAGGCGTCGGGGGTGCGGGCGCTGAACGGCGGCAACGCGAAGCGTCAGAGACGCCGTCGCGAGCGTGTTCGTGTTCGTCGGTCGTCGTCCTCGCGTCGTGATCGGCGAGGGGATCAGCCACAGCGGGCTGGGGGGGCGGGCACGGCGCTGGATGCTGACGCTGGCGTTCCCGGGGCTCGACGCTGGCGTTCCCGCTCGACCTCGGTGGCTGGTCGGGGTGGTCGTCTTCTGCTTCGGCACCGCGCTGGCGATCGGGTACTTCACCCGCCGGGGGCGGATCAACAGCGACGCGGTCATCGGCATCTTCATGGTCGCCAGCTTCGCGTGGGGATGCTCGCGCGCACCGTTTACGACAAGACGCGCGGCGACAGCCCGCCGGGGTGGACCTGTTCGTCCTGGGGGAGATGGGCACGCCGTCGCTCGAGTTCGGCCTGGCCGCGCGCTGGTGCGCGGCGGTCGTGGCGACGGTCGTGCTGCTCGGCAAGGAGATGCTCTACTACTGCTTCGACCCCGTGATGGCCGAGGCGTCGGGCGCGGCGGGGTTCATCCACTACCTGCTGATGATGCTCGTCACGATCACGATCGTGATCGGCGTGCGCGTGGCCGGCGCGCTGCTCGTGACGGCGCGCTGCTGATCCTGCCCGGGTCGACCGCGCTCGTGCTGAGCGAACGGCTGCGCGTCGCGGTGGTGGTGTCGATCGCCACCGGGCTCGCGGCCGCGGTGGCGGGGTTGCGCGCAGCGCGGTGGGAGATCCTGCCGACCGGGCCGCTGATCGCGCTCGTGCTGTTCGCGCTGTTCGTGCTCGCCTACGCGGGGAAGATGATCGTCTCGGCGCTGGCGCGCGGCAGCGTGGAGGCTTGCGGATCGCGATGTCAGGGCGTCATGCGGTCGCGAAGACGCAAGCGGCGGAACGCGCTGACCTTACCTCTCTTACTTCGCGGGGCCGGGCGAGGAACGCGTCGCGCGGGTCGGGGAATCGTCGCGCGCGTTCGCCGCCCGTACGCCTCGCGCTCGAAGGGGTTGTCCTCGTAGGGTCTGCCCCCGCGGAGCCGCGACGAGCGCCGACGCGGTCAGGTACGCGGGGATGAACAGCGGGCCCCAGCCGCTCGCACTGGCGGACGTGGACGCGCGTCGTGGTCGCGGGTTGCTCCAGGAGGCGCTCGTCGCGGCCGAGCACGACGTGGCCGAGCGTCATCGCCGACGCCGCCGGGCAGGAGCGTGCAGCGGCGGAGGAACAGCGCGGCCAGCCCGCCGTGGATCTCCAGCACGCCGTCGACAACGCGCATGCCGCCGGCGATCACGCGGGCGGGACGAAGAGCAGCCCGAGAAACGTCGTCGGCGACGCCCAGAGATAAATGGCAGTCGTTTGCAGGGCGGCGAGCGGTCGGCACCACGGGTCGGCATGAGTCTCCGGACGCTCCACCAGCGGTGGCGGACGGCGGGTATCAATCCGTTCGCGCCAGCCTTTATGGGACACGATGTGGACAACCTGCCCGCCGTCACGGGCGCGTCGGCGCGCCCGTCCCGTAACACCCCCTCAGCGCCGCCGGCCGCCGCCGCGCAACGTGGCGAGTTGCCGTTGCGCGCGTCAGGCGTCGCGCCCAGATTATCCACGGCCAGGGTCCGATAAGGAAGCTCGCAAGCGACGGCCGTTGATCCGGTTGCGCGTCCGGGCCGAAAGTTATCCCGATCGGCGCACGCTCATTACTACTGCTACGATCCTTTAAGTTTAGATAACAGATTAGTAGAGTAAGATGTCCGGCCCGGGTCGGAACGGCCACGCGAAACCCGCCCGTCCGGGACCGTTCGGGCTGTCGGTCGGGCCGCCGAGGGCGCCGATCATCCGTGTCTCCGATCTTCCGCGTTTGAGTGTGTTGGGAAAGGTTTGCCCTCATGAAAGTGATCTGCAACCGGGGGCGCTGCTGAGCTGCTGAGCGTGGCGGGCAACGTCGTGGCGACGCGCACGCCCAAGCCGGTGCTCCAGTGCGTGAAGCTGACGGCCGCCGACGACCGGCTGACGATCGCCGCCACCGACCTGGAGGTCGCGATCCGCTACGCCGACAGCCAGGTGCAGATCGAGCAGCCCGGCGAGACGCTCCTGCCGGCCGACAAGCGCGCGACATCGCGCGAGAGCCTCGACGACACGCTCTCGATCGAGGTCGCCGGCGACGGCACCGGCGGCGCGGGCCAGGCGAGCATCAAGGCACGACTCGCACTTCAAGATCTTCACCTGCGCCGCGTGGCCGACTTCCCGCCGGTGCCCGACTTCGAGGGCGAGGCCGACTTCGAGATCGCCGGCGGCTCCCTGAAGCAGCTCATCGGCCAGACGCTGTTCAGCGCGGCCAAGGAGAGCAGCGCTACGCGTACAACGGCGTGCTCGTCGTCGCCAAGGGCAAGAAGATCCACCTCGTCAGCACCGACGGCCGCCGCCTGGCGATGGCCAAGGGGGACCTGATCTCCGACCGCCTCGGCAAGGACGGCGGCAAGGGGATCGTCCCCAGCAAGGCCCTCACGCTGCTCGACAAGCTCATCGACGACCCGGAAGAAACCGTCGGCGTGCAGCTGAAGGAGAACCAGGTCATCTTCCACACGCCGAGCCGCCACGCTCACCAGCAACCTCGTCGAAGGCCAGTTCCCGCCCTACGAGGAAGTGATCCCCAAGGACGGCGACAAGCACATGACCGCCAGCACCGCCGACTTCCTCTCGGCCGTGCGCGGCGGCGCGCTGACGACCGAGGAGAGCAAGGGCGTGCGGATGCAGTTCGGCAGCAAGGGCCTGTCCTGACCAGCCGCAGCCCGAGAGCGGCGAGCGCGTCGACTTCCCGTGCAAGTACGACGGCCCCGACGTCGAGATCGGCTTCAACCCCACGTTCCTCACCGACGGCCGCGTCGTCGACACCGACGAGATCGCGTTCGAGCTGTCGGCCCCCAACCGCCCCGGCCTGCTCAAGGGCGCGCGAACTTTTTGTACGTGATCATGCCGGGTGAACCTGCAGTAGGCGGGCCGGAAGTCGCGGACGGCCGGGTGCGAGCCGCTGCTCCGGTCGCCACTCACGGCTCGACGGGAGATCCCGGGCGTGACGAGTGAGGAGGATGCGTGAAGCGGCAGATGTTTCACGCATTACCTCACTCGTCACGATTCACGATTCGATCCCTTCGGCCTGCTGCCGGTCGCCGCTGAACCGTGAGCCCACCACAGTCCCCGGAGTGCCGCCCGTGCAACGATCGAACCCGCGATATGAAGAGGCCGAGCTCAAACGCATCAGCCGCGGAAGCACCGCCTCGCCGACGACGATGCTCGGGCCGGAGATGGTGGCGTTCTTCAAGGGGTCGGTCCAGAAGCGGCAGACGAAGCTCACGCAGACGCGCCTGCTGGTCGCAACTCGTGCCCGAGATCCTCAACGACCATTGCTCGCTCGAGGGCCTCAGCCGCGGCACGTTGACGGTCTTGCGGACAGCGTTTCTCGCACCTGTACGAGCTGAAGCAGCTCCTGTTGGCCGGCCTGCAAGACCAGCTGTTGCTCGCCTGCGCCAGCAGCGGCCTGCGAAAGATCACCTTCGCCGAGAGCCGGCGACCGACGCGGACCGGAAACCGCGGTTTTAAGACTCAGCAGCGATCCCGCCCGGTGCCCGTTCGTCCGTGAGTGCGACGCGCGGGGGATCCAGAATCTCGGCGCGAACAGGGCATGACGCACGTCACAACAAAGCTCACATGAACGCGTCGCCCGCTGCTGCTGTTGCTCTGCCCGCTGATGCTGGTTCTGTCCGTGTGGCAGCAAGATCAACGAGTCGAACTACTACAAGGTCGTGCAGGGCGACCGAGGGCGCAGGTCGAGAAACTGCTCGGCCCCGGTCGGCCCGGCTCGGCCCAGGACGTGCCGCTGGCCGCGCGCGACGGCCAAGCGGTGGGAGCAGGCCCACCTGAAGATCGTCGTGCTGTTCGAGGACGGCCGCGTCGTCGGCCGGCGAGCCGGAAGGCTGCCCGGCGGCGAGTCGTTCCACCGGCCCGGGGCGGCCACGCCCCCATCGTCACGCCACGGGACGATTGACGTTTGACCGTCGCTTCACGCCGCGCGTGCGCTCTCTGAACAACTCCATCAATTCCCTCGTCCCTCAATGTAGATCCGGGAATGTCCCAGTTAGCCGGATCGCTTGCGAGCCGCGTTCTAGCGCGTCGCGCGACCGTCGCCTGATGAGCAGATGCGGCCGCGCGTGACCCTCTAAGAACCCTCCACATGGGCCGCCCTGAGGGCACGAGCGAGGCCCAGATCGTCGACGCCGCCCGGGCCGCCAACGCTCACACGTTCGTCGAGGCGCTGCCCGAGCGGTACGACACGATGCTCGGCGAGCCGCGGCGTGAACCTGCTCTGGGCGGCAAGCGCCAGCGGCTGTCGATCGCCCGCGCGCTGCTGAAGGACCCGCATCCTCATCCTCGACGAGGCCACCAGCCGCTCGACACCGAGAGCGAGGCCGCCGTGCAGACCGGCAAGCCGCTCGACCGCCTGATGCGCGGCCGCACGTGCTTCATCATCGCCCACCGCCTCAGCACCGCGCCGCCGACCGCATCCCTCGTGCTCCGAGACGGGTCGCGTCGTCGAGCAGGGCCCGCACGACGCGCTGGTGAACCAGAACGGCCTCGCCGCCCGCCTCGTCCACCACCAGTTCGCCGCCCCCGCGACCAGGCCGCGGCGTGACCTGGACCGCGCGCCCTGGGCGCATGTTCACGCGCGTCCCGGATCGAAGTGGCGACTCAGGGCGACGGGAAGTCCACCCGAACGCTGATGGTGCCCCGATCCGCCGCATCGCTGGCGCGGCCACCTCAGGTGGCCACGCCGCTGCGCCCGAAGTGAATCGCGTCCGTGCCGCGGTTCGCACCTTTCGCATCGACCCTCAACTTCACGGAACGTGTTGGAGAAGTCGACGGACCGAGTCGCGCCGGCGTCTCGCCTGAGAGACGAACGCGGGCGAGAGGCCTCGCCAGCTCCCGCTCCCGACTTCCGCGAATCGGTCTTGAGCACGCCGCCGGCCGAACGTTCGGGCGGCCGCTCCGGTATATTGGCGGCCATGAGCGTCGCCTCTCCACGTCGTCCCCACGCTCGAGCCGGGCTGCACCTCGCCCGGGCGGTGGCTTCGCTGTCGGCCGCGCGCGAGACGTTCGGCCGGTTCCGCGACGACTGGCGGAAGCTGCCGCGGGGCGCGTGGCGGCGGTGGCTCGTCTCGCTCGTGATCGGCTTCAAAGAAAGCGCGGTCCTCGTGGCGGGGATGACGCTCTCCAGCGCGCGCGATCGGCGGGAGCCCGGCGCGCTCACGCGACGCGCTGCTGCTGCGGGCGGTCGCCGACGGCGGGCTGATCTCGTTCTCCAACGCGATCCTGCTCGAGCCGTTCGGCAACCCGGCGTACATGGCCGCTGACGCTCGCCTGCTTCTGCCGTCGCCGCTCGCCGGGGCCGCCTGCTGCTGGGCGCTGAGCTTCGTCGTCACGTACGTCCTGCAAGCGCCCGCTGGTGATCCTCGGGGCGGGTAACCGTGGAACCGCGACCGGCCTGACCTGATCGCCGCCGGCATCGCGCGCCGGGGCTGCACTTCCGTTCCGTCCGGCCACGCGGCCCTCACGTTCTCGCTCTACGGCCTGCTCGCGTGGCTGTGGATCCGCAGCAACGTGCGTGCCGCCGTCGAGCGGGTGCTGGTGGTCGCGCTGTTCGCCGCGCTTGTCGCCGTCGTCGGCGCGCGCGCGCTGGGCACCCACTGGCCGAGCGACATCGTCGGCGGTTGATCGTCGGCGGCGGTGGCTCGCGGCGGTCCTCGCTCCAGGCCCGCCGCGGCGAACGTGCGCCGGCGGGGCCGCGAGCCGGCCACGGTTGAACGGGCGAATCGCGCAGATCCACGCCGGCCCAGAGCGTACTCGCCGGGCCGGGATTCCTCCGCGTTGCTGCGTGCGGCCCGGCGACACGCTCTGGACCTCGCGTGGCGATGCGTCCAGATCTTTCCAACGAAGGCCGCACCGAAAACCGGATGACGAAGATAAAGCGAACTTCCACCTCTCTCCGCACTGGCCCGCCAGGCGACCGGCCGGGCCCCCAACCTTGTCCGGCGGGCCTGTCTAGTCCGGTGGTGATGGCGGGACTGCGGCCATACGGGGGTGAGGTGGACGTATGACGAGAACTCTCGCTGGACTTCCATGATCGGGTTGGGGCTGATCGCGGGCTCGGTTGGCTGTGAGAGCCACCCGGCACCGGGGCGCGCTGCTCGGCGCGCTGCGCGTGGGCCCGTGCTGCGGGAGCCACTGCACGGGCGAGCTGGCGAGCGCGCTTATCGGCGCGATCATGCCCTCGGCGTGCGACTTCGTCGGCGGCGACAAGGACCGCCGCGAGCGCGAGCAGGCCGACCGCTACTACGCCGACCGCTACTACGACGACGCACCCTGCCCCGCCGCGGCGGGTACCTACTACCGCGAGCGCGAGTACGGCTACGACCACCGCGGCCCTGACCGCTATTACCGCGACGACGGTTATTACGAATATCGCAGTTATCGGAGTTACGACGGTTATGGCGGTCGGGCGCACTTATTACGAGCGCGCCGCTACTACGACGCGTACTGAGCGACCCGCCGGGCGCCTCGGCCGGGCGCGCCACACCGATTCGCCGCCGCGCGGCTCGCCCGATAACTTGGGCAGCAATGCGTCGCCCCGGTGCGGACGGTTGTTACGGCTTTCGAAACGGTGGGCGAATCGGGGCGGGGACGAGCGCGGCTGCTTTCGTCGATTCTACCGCGAATACCGCCTGCTTTTTCGGCCCGCCCCGCTTCGGGGGCGGGCTGTCGGCTTTCACGCGTTTTTTCTTTGCACGAACGCGGGAACCTGACCTAATAGCCGCACCGCCGACGTGGGTGCCGAGGCGGTTCGGCCTGTCCCCGGGTCGCGGCCCGAGAGCCCGCCGGCCCGTCGGGGGGAACGTGGCGGCGTCGGCGTGACGGGACCTGCTCGCGGACGCCGCGTTACCTACTCCGGAGCCGCATTGGAGTCCGGGAGTCGCACGCGTGCCCGCCCTGCCGGGGCGGTCGGACGCCGGTCCGCGCTTGTTGTCGAAGAGGATATGGGAGCGGAAGTGGGTTCCAATCAGTGGCGCGTCGGGCGACGCCGTCGGCACCGGTCGCGGCGGGCGGCCCGCGTGCGTGGTCGAGATGCTCGAGGCCGCCGCCTCTTCAGCCGCCGCCGCCGACCTGGTCAGTTGAAGCCGCCGCCGCCGCCGCCGAGCGCCGGTCTGGCCGTCGCGCCGCTCGCCGACGCCGCCCTCGTCGCGCAGCCGCGCGTGAACTGCACCAACCCGCAGGCGCACGCCGTCGGCGTGCGGCGCGACGCGTTCATCTCCGCCGACGTGCGGATGCCCCACGGCGGCATCCGGCTCGACACGTGCGTCGCCGCCAACGTCCACCTCCCCCGCGCCGCCGACGGCACCCGCGTGCCGGCGGTGCTCAACACCTCCGGCGGCGGCGACGTGATCGTCCTGCGCCCCGAGGAGACGCTCGACGCCGACACGCAGTACACGTTCCACGTCACGGCCGGCCTGAAGGACGTCGCCGGCACGGCGTTCCTCCCGTTCGAGCTGTCGTTCACCACCGGCGCCGAGGCCGGCGGGCCGAACTCCAGCGTGAAGTTCACCAAGTCGCAGGAGGCCGACGGCGACGCCTACACGTCGCTGGCGGTGGGCCCCGACCGCCGCCTCTACGCCGCCACGTTCGACGGGCACATCATCCGCTGGCGGATCAAGGACGACGGGTCGCTCGGCTCGGAGGAGCGGTTCGACATCGTCCGCGACCGCAACGGTGGCGCCCGCACGATCTCCGGCATCCTGTTCGACCCGGAGTCCACGCCGTCCAACCCCGTCCTCTGGATCAGCCACAGCGCCTACGGCCTGACCGGCGCCGCCGACTGGACCGGCAAGATCTCGCACCTCCAGGACTCCCGCGACGGCGACGACCTCAGCGACCTCGACGACAAGGTCGTCGGCCTGCCCCGCGCCAGCCGCGACCACATGACCAACCAGATGGTCTGGGGCCCCGACGGCGCGATCTACTTCAACCAGGGCAGCAGCAGCGCGATGGGCGCGCCGGACGTCGGGTGGGGCAACCGCCCCGAGCACCTGCTGACCGGCGCGATCCTCCGCGTCGACGTCGACGAGCTCCCCGACGACGGCGACGACCCGCTCGACGTCAAGACCCACGACGGCCGCGACGGCGGCTACGACCCCTCCGACGACGACGCGCCGCTGACGATCTACGCCACCGGCGTGCGCAACGCCTACAACATCCTCTGGCACTCCAACGGCCAGCTCTACGCGCCGGCCAACGGGTCGGCCTCGGGCGGCAACACGCCCGCCGGCGACGACGCGCCCGCCCTGACCGGCGTCACGCGCAGCCAGCACGACTTCCTGTTCCGCATCGAGGAGGGGGGCTACTACGGGCACCCCAACCCGGTCCGCGACCAGTTCGTCATGAACGGCGGCAACCCCACCGCCGGCCGCGACGCCGCCGAGGTGGACGACTACCCGATCGGCACCCGGCCCGACGACGACTACCGCGGGTTCGCCTACGACTTCGGCGACCACATCTCGCCCAACGGCACGATCGAGTACACCAACGGGCAGGCGTTCGGCGGCGCGCTGCTCGGCAAGATCCTCGTCTGCCGCTACAGCGGCCCGGACGACATCATGGTCCTCGGCGCGGCCGCCGACGGCTCGGTCACCGCCGACGAGGCGGAGATCGAGGGGTTCGGCGGGTTCAACAACCCGGTCGACCTCGTCGAGGACCCGGTCACCGGCAACATCTACGTCGCCGAGTTCGGCCCCGAGGACAGCAGCGACGAGCCGGGCGGCCGCAAAATCACGCTCCTGCGCCCGGCCGTCCCCGGCACCGCCGCGCCGTTCTCGAGCGACGACGTCGGCGAGACGCCGCGCGGCTCGACCGACACCGTCCTCGCCGGCCGCAGCTACGACATCACCGCCGGCGGGTACAACGTCGGCGGGGCGGCCGACGCGTTCCGCTTCCTCCACGCCGAGCGCAGCGGCGACTTCGACGTGCTCGTGCAACTCCAGTCGCTCGAGGGCGAGGGCGACGGCGACGATGACCTCTCGCCGATCGCCAAGGCGGGCCTGATGGTCCGCGAGGCGATGAGCGCCGGCGCGCGCAACGTCTTCGCCGGCGCCACCGCCGCCGACGGCTTCCGCTTCAGCACCCGCGCGACGCAGGGCGGCATCACGCAGCTCAGCAAGGACGCGTCGGGCACGCCCGCGGCCCAGGGGTGGGTCCGCCTGCGGCGCGCCGGCAACGTGTTCACCGGCTTCCACAGCGCCGACGGCGTCACCTGGACCCAGACCGGCCGCGCGACCGTCGCCCTGCCGGCGGCGGTGCAGTTCGGCCTCATCGTCACCAGCGGCAGCCCCGACCCCGACGACACGGTGACCGCCGAGTTCCGCAACCTCGCCGACTACGCCCCGCCCGCCGCCGCCGCCGCGCCGGACGCGCCCGCCGCCCCCGCGCCCGCAGCGCCCGCGCCCGCCGCCGAGGCGCCCGCCGAGACGGGTGCCGCCGTCGCCACCGACTCCGTCGCCACCGATCCCGCCGCCGGGTCTACCCCCCGCGCGCTCCTGCTCGACGCGCCCGCCTCCGCCGCGCTTCCCGCGGACGGCACGGGACTGGTTGCCGCGGCCCCGCCCCGCGACGGAAGGCTGATGATCACCGGCGGCAAGCGGGGGCGTCGTCGTCGGCCTCGCGCGACGTGCTCGCGTTCGACCCGGCGTCAAACGATCGGAACGCCCCGTCGCCGCTGCCGTTGGGCAGCAACTCCGGCCCGCTGTCGATCCTCACCGAGCCCGACTTCGCCACCGTCACGGCCCGCGGCGACGTGTTCAAGTTGTCGACCTACCGCGGCGTAGCGCGGACCTAGAGCACGTCTCTGCCGGGCGTAGCGGTCGCGACTACAGAGCCGCGTCATCCCGAGGAGCGACAGCGACGATCCACCTCGTGGCGGAGAGACGCGTCCTCCCGGCTCGTCATGGGTCCGGTTGCTACTGCTCCCCGCAGGACCACGTTGCTGAGGATGCTGCACCCGACCCAGAACTGCTGCAGAGCCCCGCGGCGAGCCATGTAGCGATTTCGGTGAACGCGGCGGCAGCGATTCCCACGGTTCTCTGGATCTGACGTCGCGCCACGCATCGACGGTGTTCTCGGTCGCATCCCGCATCCCCGAACGGTTGGTGCATCCCGTCCTTCGCCGGTCATCGCGCCCTGCCGCGTTTGGTGGTGGGGGCAAGCACTCCGAACCGCCCCATTTTCTCTGCCTTCACATCGTCGGGCACGGTTCCCACGCGGATGCAGAATCTTAGCGCCGCGGGGGCGGCCGGCGGGACGACGAGCACGCCCGGAATGTGCGGGTCGGGTCCGCGTAGTTGTTTATGCTGCCTATAGATACGCGAGAAGGGACTGCCTATCATTTCACCGCCCTTTCACGCGGTTTGGACGCCGAATCCGCGTTGACATGTTTTTGTGCGACGCGTTAAAGCGGTGGAAGTGACGGCTCGGGTACCGAGTTGCATGTCGTGACTTTCGTTGAATAGTCAGGGTGGGTGCCGCGGGACGAGACCCCCGGAGGGGACGGGGGCCGGTCTCGGATCGTCGCCGCACCGCCTCGCCGTCGTGCTGAGCTCGGTTCCAGGTCCATCCGCAGGAGAGGACGAAGTGCTGAAGAAGAAGTTGAACGCGATCAGGAACGCCGTCCGGTCGGCGGCGCCGCTGCGCCCGGGTCACTGCCGGATCGAGCCGCTCGAGGGGCGGCTCCTGATGGCGGCCTCGACGGACTCGGTCGATCCGCTGGCCGCGTTCGCCGACACCGAGGTCGCCGCGACCGAGGCGGCCGCGAGCGGGCCGGGCGTCGGGACCACGAACCCCGGCGACGGTGCCGCCAACGTCCGCCGCGACATCTTCATCTCCGCCGACGTGATCGGCCCCAACGGCGGCGTCGACGCCCGCACGCTCGGGCAGGAGACGGTCTACCTGACGAAGGTCGAGGGCGGCCAGCGCGTGCCCGCGACGCTCAACACGTCGGGCGCGGGCGACGTGATCGTCCTGCTCCCCTCGGCGCCGCTCGAGCCCAACACCCGCTACCAGTTCGACGTCACCGCCGGCCTGCGCGACGTGAGCGGCGCGGCGTTCGCGCCGTTCACGATGCGGTTCACGACCGGCGTGGCGACCGGCACGATCGACTCGACCATCCGCTTCGAGAACGTCCACCAGCCCGCCGCCCAGGGCAAGGCGTACACCGCGCTGGCGATCGGCCCCGACCGCCGCCTCTACGCCGCGACCTACCAGGGCGCGATCTACCGCCACGCGATCGCCGCCGACGGCACGCTCGGCGAGGCCGAGATCATCAACGCGCTGCGCGACGACAACGGCGGCGACCGGGTCGTGATCGGCCTGACGTTCGACCCCGCCGCGACGGCCGACAACCCGATCCTGTGGGTCAGCCACAGCGCGCCGGCGCTCGTGGGCGCGCCGGACTTCTCGAGCAAGATCACCCGCCTGAGCGACGACGCGTCGGGCGCGGATTTCGGCCGGGTGCAGGACAAGGTCACCAACCTGCCCCGGTCCGGCCGCGACCACATGACCAACCAGATGGCGTTCGGCCCCGACGGCGCGCTCTACGTCGCGCAGGGCAGCAACACCAGCACCGGCGCGCCCGACCCGTTCTGGGGCCCGCGCGAGGAGCACCTGCTCAACGGCGCGATCCTCCGCCTCGACACCGCCGCGATCGAGAACGCGACGATCAACGCCCACACCGAGGACGGCTCGCCCTACGACCCGTCCGCGCCCGGCGCGCCCCTGACGATCTACGCGACCGGCGTGCGCAACGCGTACGACCTGGTGTGGACGCGCGACGGCAAGCTGTTCGCGCCGGTCAACGGCGCCGGCGCGGGCGGCTCCACGCCGGCCGGCGACGGGGCGCCGGCGCTGTCGGACATCCCGACCGTCCAGAACGACTACCTGTTCCGCGTCGAGCGGGGCGGGTACTACGGGCACCCCAACCCCACGCGCGGCGAGTACGTCCTCAACGGCGGCAACCCGACGTCCGGGCCGGACCTGGCCGAGGTCGTCGAGTACCCGGTCGGCACCCGCCCCGACGCGAACTACCGCGGCTACGCGTACAACTTCGGCAAGCACGTGTCGGCCAACGGCGTGCTGCAGTACCAGTCCAACACGTTCGGCGGCGCGCTGAAGAACCGGCTGCTCGTCGTCCGCTACAGCGGCCCGAACGACATCGTCGCCCTCACGCTCAACGCCGCCGGCGCGGTGACGGCCAGCCAGACGAACATCTCCGGCTTCGCGGGGCTGAACAACCCGCTCGACCTCGTGGAAGACCCGGTCACCGGCCACATCTACGTCGCGGAGTACGGCCCCGAGGACAACCAGGACGAGCCGGGCGGGCGAGAGGTGACGCTCCTGCGCGCGACGAGCCCCAACACGCCCGACCCCGACGCCACCCCCACGCCCACGCCCACGCCGACCCCGTCGCCCACGCCCACGCCAAGCCCCACGCCGGCCCCGGGCGCGTCCGACCCGCTGACCGGCGACGACGTGAACGCGACGCTCGTCGGCGGCTCCACGATCGTCAGCGGCGGCACCGCCTACGACGTGACGTCGGGCGGGTTCAACATCGGCGGCACTAACGACGGGTTCCGCTTCCTGCACCAGCCGCGCGGCGGCAACTTCGACGTGAAGGTGCGCGTCGGCGCGATCGGCGCGACCCGCGCGATCTCCAAGGGTGGGCTCATGGCCCGCGCCAACCTCGCCGGCGACAGCCCCAACGTCTTCGCCGGCCTCACCGCCGGCGACGGGCACCGCTTCAGCGCCCGCACGCTCGCCGGCGGCGTGACCGACGTGCGCAAGGTGAACGGCGCGCCCGCGCCCAACGGGTGGGTGCGCCTGCAGCGCCAGGGCAACACGTTCACCGGGTACTGGAGCGCCGACGGCACGAACTGGACCGTCAGCGGCAAGCAGACGCTCGCGCTGCCGGGCACGATCTACGTCGGCCTCGCCACCGCCGCCGCCCACCCGACCGCGACGACGGCCGCCCAGTACCGCGACTTCGGCAACGTCGCCATCGCCGCCCCGACGCCGACGCCTACACCGACGCCGACGCCGACGCCTACACCCATTCCGACCCCGACGCCTACGCCCATTCCGACCCCGACGCCTACGCCTACGCCGACGCCCACGCCCACGCCGACTCCGACTCCGACGCCAACGCCCACTCCGACGCCCACGCCCACCGGCGACACGTCGATCAACTGGGTCGGCGGCGGACCGTCCGCTCAGTTGGCCGTGCAGGAGTCGGCCAACGTGCAGGTCGGCAACCGGCTCTACATGTTCGGCGGCTACCAGGAGAACCTGATCGGCACGCTGCGCGGGTTCGCGCTCAACCTCGACACGAACCGCTGGACCGAGGTCGCGCCGCACCCGCTCTACGCGACGCACTCGGCCCCGGCCACCGACGGACGCTTCATCTACACGGTCGCCGGTCAGGTCGGCAATGGCGGCTCGACCGACATCCGCCCCGACTCGTTCCGCTACGACACGGTCAGCGACCAGTGGCAATCGTTCCCCGCGCTGCCCGAGGCACGCATCGGCGGCGCGCTCGTGTTCAACAACGGGTTCCTCCACTACTTCGGCGGCAACACCACCGACCGCGTGACCGTGTCCGGCAGGCACTGGGCGATCCAGGTCGACGGCGAGGGCAACCCGGTCGGCTCCTGGGTGGCCAAGGCGACCTGGCCCGAGTCCGGCGACCACGTCAGCGGCGTGGCGCTCAACGGCAAGATCTACGCCGTCGGCGGCGAGCACGGGCACGACGACAACGGCTACTTCCAGCACGACCCGCTCAGCGAGTACGACCCCGCCACCGACACCTGGACGGCCCGTGCCCGCCTGCCCAAGCCCAGCAGCCACCGCGAGGGCGCGGTGCTCGTGGTCAACGGGCGGATCGTCGCGCTCGGCGGGCAGACCGACGACGAGGAGATCCTCCGCGACGTCTGGGCGTGGGACCCGGCGAGCAACACCTGGGACGTGCTCGACCCGCTCCCCGACGACCGCAAGGGCGGCGCGGCGGCCTACCACAACGGCCGGTTCTACTACACCGCCGGCCGCAGCTTCACGACCGACGGCCGCAAGGCCAACTCCACGACGACCTTCATCGGCTTCGCCTCCAACCTCTGGCAGTAGGCCGGCCGCCAGCACGGCAGCGGTCCCCAGATTCCCCGGCCCCCGCGCTCGGCCCGAGCGCGGGGGCCGGGCCGCGGTTGTTAGGGACCCGCTCCTCTCCCACCCCCGCCTCACGGTTGTTCGCCGCGCGTGTCGCGCGCTGCGCGCCCCCCTCGGCGGGGAGCTAGTATCGGCTCAAACAAACGCCCCCCCTCATAACCCCCCGCCCAACCGCCCCCGCGCCGGACCAACACCCCACCGCACCTCCCCACAAAAAGTTTNGCGGCCGCCGCGGGGGGGGCCCCCCCCGCCCGCGCCCGCGGGGGGGGGGCCGGGCCGCGTTTGTTCGGCACCGTTCGCCGGTGTCGCGTGTCGCCGCTGCATGCCCGCTTCGGCGGGCAGGTCGTAGCTCATCGAACGGCCCCGCGTCTTCACCGCGCCATCGCCGCGTCGCCGGACCATCACGCGACGGCACGTCCCCTGATATAGTTCCCACGTCATCGACTGACCGGCAGCACGCCAACGAACGCCCGGGCTTCGTCGGCTCGTCGCCGCCTGTAGCCGCTCCGTGGTCTCATCCGAGGGCCTCATGACCGTCGACGCCGTCCCGCCGCCAACCGATTCCGCCCCTAGCCCCGCCGGCCGCGCCGCCGCCCCGGCGCAGCTCTCGCGCGGCCCGCGCTCTGGCCCGCCGTCGCCCTCGTCGCGGCGTACTGGGCGTTCGCGTACGGCTTGCAACTGCTCGACCTCACCACGTTCGTCCGCTTCATGTCGCGCATGGCGGCCGTGCTGCTGCTGACCATCGCGTTCCTCGTGCTGGTGGTTGCGCAACCGGGCGCGTCGGCCGCACCGACCGCCTCGCCGCGGTGGCGCTGCTCGTGGCGGGCGCGGTGGTCGTGATGACGCTGACGCTCCGCACGGTCGGACCCGTATCTCCTGCTCCTCAACCTGCCGATCGCGCTGACCGTCTGGACGCTCTGGCTGCTCGCCACGCGCCGCGGTCGCGCCGGTTCAAGCGCTACGGCCTCGTCGCCTCCTGCTGCTGGTGTGGGGCGTTCTCGGTCATCCGTTCCCGACGGCCTGTGGGGCGACCAGCAGGCGGATGTGCATGGCGCTGGACGCCGACGCCGGAGGAGATGTTCCTCGCCGAGCCGCTCCCGCCCCCGGGAAGAACCACCCAACCGCATGCTGCCGGACGTCGTCGCCGTCACCCTGCAACCCGGCGACTGGCCCGCCTTTCCGCGGGCCCGACGGCACCGGGGTGTCGCCCGCGGGGGGACCATGTCGCTGAACTGGGATGCGGCACCCCCAAGCGCGCTCTGGCGGCAGCGGGTCGGGCCCGCGTGGTCGTCGGTCGCGATCGTCGACGGCCAGCTTTATACGCAGGAGCAGCCGCGGCGACGCCGAGGCGGTCGTCTGCCTCGACGCCGCGACCGGGGGAGAGGTGGGTCCACACCGACCCCGCCCGCTTTCAGCGCCGTCGGCGGCGCCGGGCCCGCGCGACGCCCACGTTCGCCGACGGCCGGCTCTACACGGTGCCAGCGCACCGGGATCCTCAACTGCCTCGACGCCGCCACGGGCGCCAAGCGCTGGTCGCGCAACATCGCCGCCGACTCCGGCGCCGCCGATCTGGGCTTCTCCGGCTCCGCTGCTCGTGGCGGCCGACGTCGTCATCGCCTACGCCCGGCGGCGAGGCCGACAAGGACCTGCTCGCCTACCGCACCGCCGACGGCTCGCCCGCCTGGACGGCAAAGGCCGGCACGATCGGCTACGCGTCGCCGCAGCAGATGACGATCGACGGCCGGCCGCACGTCGTGATGCTGAGCGAGCAAGGCATCGTCGCCGTCGACCCGACGTCCGCCGCCGTGCTCTGGGAACACGCGATCCCGGCGGCCGGCGTTCCGCGCCGTGCAGCCTGGAGGCGGTGGGATCGTCGCAGGTCCTCTTCGCGTCGGAGACCGACATCGGCATCGCGCGCTGCTCGACCTGCGGCGCGACGGCGACCGCTGGACGGCCGAGGCGCTGCTGGGCGTCGAAGGCGCCTGCTGTCGTTCAACAACTGCGTCGTGCGCGGCGACAGCGTCTACGGCTTCGACGGCGGCATCTTCGCCTGCGTCGACCTCCGCACCGGCAAAGCCGCCGCTGGAAGAGGGGGCCGCTACGGCCGCGGCCAGGTCGTGATGCTCGCCGACGCCGGCCTGATGATCGTCGTCACCGAGGGGGCGAGGCGGTCCTGCTCGCGCGAACCCCGACGCGCACGAGGAACTCGGCCGGTTCCAGGCGATCGAGGGAAAGACGTGGAACCACCCGGTCGTCGCCCACGGCCGCCTCTACGTGCAACGCCGAGGAGATGGTCTGCTACGACCTCGGCGGCGACCCGGCCGGCAATCCGCCGACGACCTCGCCGAAGTAGAAATGGGAGAAAACGCGGAATATGATTGACACGGCCCGAAAGCGCCGATAATTAGAAGACGTCGGAGAGTTTTATAAAAGAGACTATAGATGTTCGCCCGCACGTTCCAACTCGTCACCGCCCGAACCGCCGGCCTTCGCCGTGCGGTCGCAGGCACCCGCGCAGGCGTCGATGTCCTCGGCGGCGGCAATCAGCAAGGTAATCAGGAGGAACGCGCCCTCACCGGCTAGCGAGCGGACAGTCATTTTGACTGACTACAAGCGGAAGTCCGGTGAGGACCTCGGGGCTTTTTCTTTTGGCGCGGCGGCAAGACCACCGCTGGCAACGCCGCCGCGCCTGGAGAGTCCGCGACCGTGTGGCGGCGGAGGTGAAACTATGAAACGCGGCCGCTCTATAGAAAGAGCCGTCGACATTCAGATGGAAAACTCGGAACCGGCGATTGGTGAAGTGGCATCACGTGACTCTGCCAGCGTTGAGTCGCAGGTCTGATTCCCGCATCGCGCAGTAGGAAGTGGTTAGTGGCGAGTGGCTGGTGGTCAGTCGGTTTACGTCTACCGGCGAAGACATCGAGTCCCGCATGGGAACCGAGTTGCCGCCGCACGCATCGCTAAGCAATGGCCACTCACCACTAGCAACTGATAACCAGCAACTAATTCCCGCCCCGTGGTGTAACCGGTAGCACGCCCGGCTCTGAACCGGGAAATCCACGTCCGAATCGTGGCGGGGCAACTGGCGGTCGAGAGGAGCACGAGCATGGCGTGAGTGAACACGACGACGACGAGATGAAAGGAGAAGGTCCATCCCGATCCGCGGGTAGGTTGTGACGGTACAAGCGTCGCGCTTTGAACGCGAAGTCCGCCGGTTCGACTCCGGCCCGCGAGTGTGGGAGGGATTGCGGGGTGGTGGCGTGGTCGGGTGGTGGAGTCGGGAGTTCCTCAGTTCCGCCCGCCGAGGACGCCATCACGCCGCCGCCCGCCCTCGCGAGACATCGGCCTTCAGCGATTGTGGCGTAAACCGTAACTGGTAGCGGGCGGCACTGTTAATGCCGTGCGGAAACGCTCTGCAGGTTCGAGTCCTGCCGCCACAGCTTTGGAGCACCGGTGCGCGTGCGGAGAGATCGCGCGTGCCGTGTCGTCTCGTCTGGTGCGGATCCCCACCGTTCCCCTTGCCCCCGCGACCTTCACGGTCACGGCGGCAAGCCCGCCGGCTAAAATAAGCGCGCGCGCGAACGGGATCGATCCTTTCACTTCCCACTCCACCACTCTCCACCCCCCACTCTTCACCCTTGCCGCGTCGGGCGTTCCGCCGCGGGGAAGGGGGCATGTTCTCCAACCGGAGGGCCATCCAGTGGCCAAGGAACTGTTTCAGCGCGACAAGCCCCACGTCAACGTCGGCACGATCGGGCACATCGACCACGGAAGACGACGCTCACCGCGCGCTCAGCTCGGTCCGCGCACCGGTTCCTCGCCCGGCCGTCCGTGCCAAACCCTACGACGAGATCGCGAAGGGCGGCACCCGCCGCGACGCGAGCAAGACGGTGACCGTCATCGCCGGCCACGTCGAGTCGGCGACGCGGCACTACGGCCACGTCGACTGCCCTGGCACGCCGCTGGACTACATCAAGAACATGATCACCGGCGTCGCCCAGATGGACGCGGCCGTCCTCGTCGTCGCCGCGACCGACGCGCGATGCCGCAGACGCGCGAGCACGTCCCGTCGCGCGGCAGGTCGGCGTGCCGACGATCGTGTTCATGAACAAGGTCGACCTCGTCGACGACGCCGAGATGTCGGACCTCGTCGAACCCGAGGTGCGAGATGCTCACGGCTACGGTTTCTCGACGGCGACGCCGCCCCCGGTCGCGCGGGAGCCGCGGTTGCCGGCCTACCGCGACTCCGTCGGACGACGCGGCCAACGCGCCGATCGGCTGCTCGTGGCGGGCGACGCGTACGTGCCGCAGCTGCCGCAGCGGGAGATCGACCGCCCGTTCCTCATGGCGGTCGAGAACGTCTTCTCGATCGCCGGCACGGTCGCCAGCGGCCGGGTCGAGCCGCGGGCGGCTGCGGCGGGGCGACGCGGTGGAACTCGGCCTCGCCGGTGATGGCGAAGACGAGGCCGCCAGGTCGTCGTGAAGGACATCGAACCTGCGCAACAACTGCTCTGCTCGACGAGGCGGTCGCCGGCGACCCAGCGTCAGCCTGCTGCTCCGCGACGTCGGTCGCGACGAGGTCGCGCGCGGCCAGGTGCTGGCGGCGCCGCGTCGGTCGCGGCGCGCGGCGTTCGAGTCGAGCTGTGTCCTGCGGCGAGGAGGCGGCCGCCACACGCCGCTCGACGGCTACCGCCCGCAGTTCTACTTCCGCACCGGCGGCGTCGGCGTCCGTGCGCGCCGGCGGCGGCGAGATGGTGATGCCGGGCGACACGGTCACCGTCTCGTCGCCGCTCGACCGCCCGGTGGCGCTGGAATGACTCGCTACGCCCGTCCCGAGAGCGGCAAGACGATCGGCTCGGGCGTGAGGACGCGTATCGTCCTGAGGTGACGCGAGAACGTGCGGAGACATCGGCGGCCGGATGTGGGCTCAGTTGCCCGCACGCCGGCCGCCGGTGCCGGTGCCGGTGCGGCGATTGCCGGGAAGTACGACGAAGATGCCTCGCCCGAAAGACCCCTACCCCGACACGCCCGACGGCCGCTGCTTCCATCGTGCGCGGCCGGCTGTGGCGGAAGTCAAACCCCGCACTATCGGAGACGGATCGCGAACGACTCGTCCGCAAGCTGATGCAGGCCGCCGCGACGTCGCCACCGCCCGCCGCACGAGCGACGACGACGGGTCGCCGCGCCGCCGCCGCGTGGGGGAGGCGCGAAGTCGCCCTCGGTGAGCCGCGGTCCCGTCTGGTGGACCGACGGCTCGCCGGACTACAACCGCCACCTCGTGAAGAACACGCCGTACGGGGGTGGCATGCACACGGCGCTCGTGGAATGATCGGAGGACGCGACTGCTCTGTCGCGTCGTCGCTCGGTCCATCCATACCTCGAAACATGGCGCGATGAGCACGCCCAAACCCGTGGTTCGTTCGCAGGCCAGCGGGCTCGCTATCCGGCTATCATCGGCGGCGGTTCCGAGCAGACCCGCGCGGGCCGCGACAGCGTTTTCGCGCCGGGTCTGGATCGAACCCGGGACGGCTCGTCGCCGTGCGCGCAGGTTGACAGTTCGGGACGATCCGACGCAACAAGTGAAGCGGGACGTGGCCCCTATCGAAGGTGGTCCACGACGGGGGCGGTTGCAGTTCGTCGGTCCCGGAGCTTGCCGGCGTCGACGCGGCCGCGCGGCGAGGCGGCTGATGGCTTTCACGGTCATGTCGCGGTCGCAGGTGAGTTGCAGCTCAGCCGCAGGCCGGGGAACTGCGTCAGGCCGCGGCCGACGAGCAGGTCGCTCGGCGCGATCTGTTCCGGCTCGCCGGCGGTGAACTACGCGGCAGGTCGTGCAGCGGGCGTTGCCGCCGCCGCAGGCGTGGAGTTGGTCGATGCCGGCCTCGTCGGTCGCCAGGACGAGGCGGCTGCCGTGCGGAACTTCGAACAGGCCGACGCCGTCGACGGTGAGTTGGGGCATGAAGCGGGTTCTCCTTTTTGCTGCCGTTGTAGCGGCGGGCGCGCGAGAACGCATACAGCCTTGGGGCGGTGCAGCACGCGCTTCAGCCTTTGGCTACGCCGCCCTGTAACTCTCCAAACGTCATCGCCTCCCGCCCGCGTGATGCAGAGCACGCACGGCTTGGGGACCCTGCCGGGCTTCCCGGAGAAGGAAGTTGCTGCCGAGCGGCACGCAGCGTTGCTGGGGGAACAGCGTGCCGTCGCGGGCGGCGAGCATCATCGTGCACGACCTCGGCTCGGCCCCTTCGCCAGCACCTGCGGTGCCGTTCAACTCGCAGGGTGTTGCACCGCCAACAGCAGCGCGCGCCGTCAGGGCGAAGGTGGGGCCGGTCAGTTCTCGCACTCCTGCATCAGGCCGATCGCGAACGGCACTGTTGCCGGGGGCCGGCCGTGGGGATCATGAACAGCGGCAGGTGTTGCCCAGCACGCCGACGAAGTTCTTCTCGCCCGGGCGACTGGTCCGCCTCGGTGCGGCTCGACCAGGTAGTTGGCGACGGCGTGGTGATGTCGCAGACCAACCAGGGTGCCCGGCCTTGTCGAACAGCAGGTTGTCGGCGCACGCGAAGCCGCCGCCCTTGTCGAATGCCTCGCCGGAGCTAACGAACTTGCCTGCCGTAGGTGAACGTGCGGGCGGTGGGGTCGTTGGCGTCCTCGGCGATGCGGTAGATCGCCGTACTGGCGGCTGTTCTCGCCGGCCGAGTCGGGAAGATCCGCGTCGGGCGGCCCTCGTCCGAGCCCGTCGAATCGGTGAACGCGACGTAGACGCTCTGGTCGCCCTCGTGGACCTCGACGTCCCCCGGCCGCGGCACGGCGTGCCGCCGATGGCGTTGGCCATGACGTAGGCATTGACGATCAGCAGGTCTTGAGGATGTTCTTGACCCCTGGCGGCAGCGACCCGGTCCGGCCGCATTTTCGTCAACTCGCCCACGCTCAGCGTCAAACTCTCTTGCCGGCGGAACGCCTCGCACGACGCCACCCATTCCTCCACGGAGGCGATGCCGGCCACGTCCTCGGCGGTGCCGACCGAACGTGCCCGCCATCGGGGCGGCGGGGGAGCCTGTTCGGTCAGGCCGCCAGGTGTTCGCTCCGGGCGGGCCAGCGGGGTCGTGCGGCTCCAGCGGCACCCACTCGCCGGTGAAGCCGTCCGCCGACGAGGCGGGCGACGTGCAGCGTGCCCTGTTCCAGCAGCTTTGTGTTCGCCGGGTCGGTCGGATCCGTCACGACGCCGTCGCTGACGTATTTCCACCGATGTCCGCCGCGGCGGTCGTCGCCATGTAGGCGACGAGCGGCTTGTCGGCCTCGACGCAGCACGTTCTCGTGGCTTGCGGCCGAGCGCGTTGTGCTTCGTCATCGTCCGCCGATGGGTCGATCTCGCACACGCCACGCACTGCCGCCCGTCGAGCGGCTCGGCCAAGCCGGTGCCCAGCCCTCGAACTCGAACGGCAGGTCGGTGTTCACGGCCGACGGCTGGTCGCGCCCCGCCGAACCGCTTGCGTTCGCCGGCCACACCAGCGCCGCCCGTCCGCGGTGACAAACTCGGCCACTGGTCTGGAAGTTCTCCTGCACGTGAGGAACGTGCCCCACGGCGTCGTCGCGCCCGAGCAGTTGGAGAACGTGCGCGCGGGCATATTTGCAGCAGGGCGGCGGGGCCGGAGAGTGCATCGCCGCGGCGGCGTTCGGCACGTTCTGCACGCCGACGCGCCAGTGGAAGCGGAAGTGGTCGGGCGAGTCCTTCACGACCTCGAAGCCGCCGGTGTCGCGCTCGCCGCACGCGCAGCACGCTGACGCCGAGGCTGGACATCGCGTCCTCGCACAGGTAGGCGATGTAGGCGCGCTCGCGGCGTTGGCGGCGCTGGCCCAGGCTGGGCGATCGACGGCGAAGCCGACGAACGGGCACCGCCCCGAGCCGCCCGCCGGCGTCGACGACGCCTGGCCGGTACCGCGCCGCCCCTGGAGCCACGGCCGGGCCGAGATGTGCTCGTGGTTCACGATCAGCCAGAACTCGTCGGGCGAGTCCTTCTGCGGGACCAGGCCGGTGTAGTCGGCGTTGTAGCCGAAGCGGATCTGCTTCGCCGGGTCGTTCGGCGGCCCGGAACACGTCGCCCCACGTCGCGATCACCTCGTAGCCGGCCGGCAGCGTCAGCCCGTCGTGCACCTGATAGGCGGCGAGGCGGCGGTCGAGTAGCGCCTCGATCGGGTCGGCAGCACCCTTCCAGC
>JAUJNJ010000185.1 GCA_030448225.1 Phycisphaerae bacterium | reverse complement strand
GTTCCGCGCTCACTCGATCGTCGTGGACATCGGCCGGTTGCGGGCAAACCAGTACGCTCGCCCGCCGCTGATGGCGAGGGAGTCGCCTCGGATCTCGTCGCGGCGACCGCTGTCAAGGACGGTGAGGGTCTTGCCGTCCCACCGGACCACCTCGAAGCCGACCCCTGGTCTCTCGCCGCGAATCCATACAAGCACGCCGTTCTTGGTTAGTTCGAGGTCGAGCGCCTGACTGATGTGCTTCGGTTCCGCGAGACGGCGCCGATTTCCGTTTCTGACGTTCAGTCGCACCATCGACTCGTCGCATTCGATTCTCGAGCAGTTCCTCTCTTCGAGAGCTATGTAGCGGCCATGCAGCCGCAGACGGCGCACCTCGCCAGGGTCCTCGTCACTTGCCGATCGGTCCTGGCCGAGGAAGTGCACCCGCCGGGAGCCGACATGGCAAGCGTATAGACCGGCGGGCCGACGCACGGAGTCGCGGTCGAGCGACACACGGAACACCTTGACTTGGGCATTGGCCACGACTGTCTTTGGGTAGCTCTGGCAGGGGGCGCGACGGGTGCGGCTGTCTGCTGATGGCGTGCCCCACACGACGGCGACCGTGGCAATCACGGGGATCATGGGGAGGCTGAGAATTCGTCGTCTCATGGCTTCGGGTTTGTCAAGCTCCGCTGCTGGTAGTCCTCGTATGCCGGCCGCCTGGCAGTCACGGGCCCGTGAGCGATTCCACATAGCGGACGTCGCCGCTGACGCCGACGTCAAGCACGTCGGTGGTGACACGCGCGCCGTCGCGTGCGACGAGTTCGACGCGGTACCGGCCTTCGTCGGCGCGTTCGAGGAGCGTATGAGCACTTCGACCGGGCGGGACCGTGAAGCGACCGCGAGCGACCGCGACGCCATCACGCAGAACCTGGAACTCGACGCCGCTGCGCTGGGTGGCAAGGACGGTCGTCGTCAGCGGCGCGCCTTCGTCGATCCCGAGGAACCTCGGCGCGAAGCGAACGGCGAGCCGGGCGCTCTTCTGTGGCGCGAGAAGCAAGAGGCGATCCTCGCGCCTCTCCGATACGACGATGCTTCCGTCGGGACTTGAAGCGACGCCGACGGGCTGCGCGGGACGAACGGCCCCTAGCAGCCGTCTCGCGCCCTCCGACGTGACGACGGCGCGAAGCGTGCCGCGGGGCGTGAGGCGGTACAAGGCCGAGAAGACGGCGAAGCCAGCGTTGCCTTCGTCGGCGATGAGGATGCTTCCTCGTGGGTCGCGCGCCACGGAAACCGGACGCCCGAGGAAGGCTCGCGTTGCGGGTGCACCCTCCGGCTCGCGCCGGCCTCCGCCGGCGACGGTCGTGATGGTCCCCCTAGCCGAGATCTTGCGGACGCGCCGATTTCCTGTGTCGGCGACGATGAAGCCGCCGCCAGCGAGTGTGGCGACCCCCTGGGGCGCTCGCAGCCGGGCCCGGCGGGCACTGCGGCCGTCGCCGCTAAAGCCAGCCGCGCGACCGGCCACCGTGCTGATCGCCCCCTGTGCCGTGACGCGCCGGATTCGGTGGTTGCCGCTGTCGGCAATCAGGAAGCCGCCGTCTGACAGCGCGGCGACGCCACGCGGCGCGTTCAGACAGGCGCGTGCGGCCGGGCCGCCATCGCCAGCCAACGCGCGTCGGCCGCACCCCGCGACAGTTCTGATCGTCCCCGACGGCGACACGCGCCGGATGCGGTGATTGCCCGTGTCCGCGAAGAGTACCGATCCGTTCCGTTGCACCGCGACGGCCGTTGGCCTACGCAGCTCCGCAGACGAGCCAGGACCTGCGTCGCCGGCGAAGCCCGGCCGGCCGGTCCCGGCCACGGTGATCATCTGCCCGTCCATGTCGATGCGCCGGACGCTGTGCGCGGCACGATCGGCGACGAGGACAGCGCCGTCGTCGCCAACCGCCACCCCCGCCACCGACCCGAGCTTGGTCTGCGTGGCGACGCGATCGCCAGCGGGGAGACCGACGGGCTCAGTGCCGCCGGCGATCACGTACGCCGCAAACAGCGGCGACGGCACCGAACGGGCCGAGGCGTCCTGCCCCGACCCGTTCATCGAGCCTGCCCCGCACGCGACAAGGCCAGTGGCCAGCAGCAGCGTGAGGGCGCGCGGTGTTCTCAGCGGCTGCGACATGTCCGTGGCGTGCAGACCTTGGTCTTCGAGAGCCGCAGGGCGAACGCGATATGGCTGAAGCCGCCTGAACGGAACGCGCTGTTGTCGGCATCGGGACTCACCGGGCCGAAGCCGTATGAGTTGATACCGATGATGGTCAGGCGGCGCTGGCCACGATCGCGCGGCACAAACACCGGGCCGCCGCTGTCACCCCTGCGGATCACCGCGCGGTTTTCGTTACGCGACCACTCCTTCTGAGCGACCAGCCGGCCGTTGCTGGAGGTGTCCAGGAACGACGTGCTGGCGTTGCGCTGCCGAACGACGCCGCAGATGACTCGGTTGCTGCGCTGACCGGACTGACAGACCATGTCGCCTTCGTGATCGCCGCGGGTCCGGCGGCTCCGGACGCCGACGGCCACCACCTCCTCGAGCGTGTAGAACGTCTGCTCGGGGGCAGGGGCGGTCATCGAGATCCGCACGTACCGGGCGTCGATCGGCGCGGCGAACCGATGCGTCCGGGTGCCGCCCCGCGTCGCTGCGGTGACCATGTCGCGCGCGGTGAACGTCACCCCGTCGGTCGACGTCTCGACACGGTAATCCCGAGCGAACTCCGTGTCGCTCCACGTCAGCGTGACGCGACCAAGCCGCCGGGTCGCCTCAAGGTCGACCTGCCAGAACTGCGCCTGCGTCGCCGGCGGCGGCCGCTCTGAGGACCACCGCGTGGCCGAGTCACCGTCGTTAGCGTTCCGCGGCGGGCGGGGCGGCACCCCGCCGCTACCCCCAAACGACGAGCTCGCCGACACCGGACGGTTGAGCGACAGGGAGCCCTCCTCGCCCGTGGCCACGACAAGCCGCCGACGCGCCTTCGGCTGGTCGTCGACGTCGCGTAACTCGGGGTGTCGTCCGGCGGGTTTCAGAAGTGCGGCTATGCAGTCAAGCAAGCGGTGATCGTCCTCGGTCGCCGGGAGAAACGGGGGCAGACGGGGTCCGTGAGTTCCTCGTCCGGTGAGGTGGTGACGGACCAGACGATGACCCTCCCGGTGTCGCAATGAAGGGCCCCCTTCCCTTCGGTGTTCCACGCCTGGCTGCCTATGCGCCGCAGGTCGCTCGCGGTACGAGCCAGCTTGACTTCCAGATCGACGATGCCTTCCTCTTGTCGCGGTCTAACCCGGACCTCTCGAAGGTCATAGCGCTCCTGTTGCGCATGGCGCGCCGCGAGATATCGCTGGAGCTGTGAACGGTCGGTTGCGGTGATGGCTTCGCCCCCGCCCCCGTTGACGCTCCACCAGCCGTAGCCGGCGGCGGCCTCAGGAGCGAAGAACGCGGCCGCGCGGGCACTTCCAGAGTTGGATGCCGCGAACAGACGGACGAGTTGCCGCGCGACTTCACGAGGGCCACAACCAGCGGGCGCGTCACCGGTACGCGTCAATCTGATCTTCGCAGCCGCAGGCGGACGGGTATCAGGCGCGTTCGCCGCAGACATCGGCTTCTTCGCACGGTCCTTGCCAGCAAAGCCTCCACCGTCTCCACAACCAGAGAGGGTGACTACCGCCGCCAAGACGAGCATCGGACGCACTGCCCCTGGTGATCCTGTTCTCCACCGGATGCTCATGTAGCTAAGGGTACGCCCGCCATAGTTAGAAGGTTCCCGCTTCCGCCTGCCCGAGACCGAGACTGCCGCTCTCGCTTCCGCCTGCGAGCAGCGTCG
>JAUJNJ010000024.1 GCA_030448225.1 Phycisphaerae bacterium | reverse complement strand
TCCCGCCGACGCCCGGCCCGTTCGCGCCCGGCGGCCGGTTCGGCGTCCGAGGGGCGGCCGATCGGCTCGCTGCCCTGCACGTCGGGCTCCGTGGCCGAGCGCGGCTCGGCGGGGGCGTCGGGCTGCTGCTGTTGCTGCTGGCGCTGTTCGCGCTCGCGGCGGCGTTTGGCGCGGCGTTCTTCCTTTTCCTTGTCCGTCTCCTTGCCGTCGCGGTTGATCAGGCCGCCGAGGATACCGCCGACGGGGTCTTCCGGCTCGGCGGGCGTGCCGGCCTCGGCGCCGGGCTGCATCGGTGCGTCGCCGTCGCGCGCGGGCGCCTGCGGGTCGCGCTTCTTGCCGCCGCCGCCCAACAGTTCGCCGAGGCGGTTGGGGTTCAGGAGGTTCTGGCCGACGGCGCTCGTCAGCGCGCGCTGCATGTCGAGGCGCGGCGCGCGGGTGGTGCCGCCGAGCGGCACGGGCAGGCCGTCGGGCAGGGCCTGGGCGACCTCGCTGCTGATCTGCGAGAGGAACTTCGGCCCGAGCGTGAGCGTGAGGTCGAGGGTGCTCGTGATCATGTCCGTGCTGCCGGCGATGCGGATCTTGCGGTCCTTCTCGCCGGTGACGATCGTCACGTCCTGCTGCGTCTTGCCCTTCTCGACGATGATCCGCGCCTCCTGGATCTCGCCCTGCAGGCTGCGGGCGAACTCCTTCTCGCCGACGAAGCTCAGCACCTGGTTCATCACCGCGTTGCCGAGTTGCAGCTTGCTCATCGACACGAGGAACTCCGCCCGGCCGGGGTCGCGGCGGGCGACGGCGGGGTCGAGCGTGCCGAGCGGCATCGCGTCGCACTGCACGACGGTGATGTTCACGACGCCCGCCGCCTCGCTCGGGCTGATGAACGCGGGGTTGTTGATGAAGTCGCCGAACATGTCGGAGAAGAGCGGGTTGAGCGTGACGTTGTCGAGCAGCTTCGTCCCCTTGGGGATGTTCAGCCGCATGATTTCCGACGTCAGGTCGACCGACGACCCGCCGAGCGTGAGCAGCCCGTTGTTGCACGGCGCGGGCGGCGGCAGGCTTTCTGAGCCGGCCTTGTTGGGGTAGGCGATCGTCGCGACGCCGTCGCGGAGGGTGACGGGCAGTTCGAGGTTGCGCGTCTCGATCCCCTCGTAGACGATCTGGTCGAACCCGAGTTCGAGCCCGCCGGTGAGCGAGCGGACCGCCTCGTTGAACGGCTTGCCCGCCGGGTAACTGCCGGCGAACGCGAACGGGCGGCTGCCGGTGCCCGCCACCTGGAGCTTCAGGCTGTCGCGCGTCTCCTTGGCGAGCATCGGCCGGGCCAGTTCCCACACCTTCGCCCAGTCGTAGCCGAGGGTCCCTTGCACGCCTTCGAGCCGGCGCTGCGTGGAGAAGTCGGCGACGTTCCCCTTCAGCGCCAGTTCCAGCGCCTTGCTCTCCTGCATGGCGAGCGAGACGTTGCGGATCGACAGCAGGCTCTTGGCCGCGTCGAGCGTCACGTCGTTGACGAACCGCACGGCCTTCTCGGTGACGGTGCCCTGCTCCCCCTTCACGCTCAGGTCGTCCACGTTGAGCGTGCCGCTCGCGGCGAGGCCGCCCTTGCCGGCGGTCAGCCGCTGCTCGAGGGAATAGCTGCCGGCGTAGGGGCGGTCGGTCGACGCGTCGGCCGACATCGTCTTGAGCAGCGCCATGAGCTCGCCGAGGTCGCCCCCGCCCTTGAGCGCGGTGCGGAGGTCAGCCACGTCGCCGGCCGGGGCGGCCTTGGGGTCGGAGAACGACGCGAAGAGTCGCCCGAGGCCGGCCGGGTCGCTGACGGCGATCGGCTCGATCAGGGCGAGTTGGATGATCGTGGCGGCGCCGCGGGCGGCGCGGAGGTCGAGCTTTGGGATCTGCACGTCGCGCACGAGTTGCGACAGCGGCGGCGACTCCGGCTCCGGCGCGTCGGCCAAAGATGGCGACGTGGTGGGCGCGGTCGCCGGCGGCGGGACGGGCACGTACGAGAGCTGCGTGCTCATCGCGAGTTCGTCGATCTTGTCGACGGCCTGGCCCTTCTGAAGCCCGATCCCGTTGCCGGTAACCTCCGGCGTCACCACGGTGCGCCCGCCCTGCTGCGCGACGACGAGCGTGACGGTGGCGCTGCCGGTCGTGAACCGCAGCGGCGGCGCGGGCGCCTCGGCGTCGGCCGCGGGCGCCTGCGGATCGGCCGGCGCGGGCGGCGGCGCGGGGCGGTCGTCGGCTGGACGCCGGGCGTCATCGCCGCGGCGGTCGTCGGGGCGACGATCGTCGGGGCGGCGGTCGTCGGCGGCGTCGCGGTCGGCCGGGCGACGCGGCGCGTTGGGGGCGGGACGGCCGATCGGCGCGCTGCCGATGTCGTCGGGTTCGGCGTTCGTCCGGCGCACGCCGCGTCGTCAGCGCTCCGCTCCGCCGGCACGCGGCGATCCAGCGGATCACGGCGGTCGGTGGGAGCCCGGCGGTCGTCTGGCAGGCGGCGGTCGAAAGGAGCACGGCGATCGTCGGGCAGGCGGCGGTCGTCAGGAGCACGGCGATCGTCGGGCAGGCGGCGATCGTCGGGGCACGGCGGTCGTCGGGAGCACGGCGGTCGTCCGGGCGCGTCGGTCGTCCGGCAGGCGGCGGTCGTCGGCAGCCGCGCCGTCGTCGTCGGCCGGCGAGCGGCCTTGGCCCGGCCGGCGGCCGATGATCGCGTTGGGGTCGACCTCGTCGGCCTGCGCGGCATGACCGGCAGCGGGCGCGCGCGGGATCGGCGGCTTGCGGGGCCGCGGCTTGCGGGGCCGCGGCTTGCGGGGCGGCGGCATGCGGGGCCGCGGCGGCCCGGGCGGCGGCGGCTTGGACGGCGGCCTCGGGGGTGGCGAAGGCGTCGAGCAGCGCCCTGGATCTGGCCGAGGTCCGGCACGTTCGCCGTCATCTTCAGCGACTGCACCATCTCCGGCAGCGTGGCCGACCAGGCCTGCTCGCCCTCGCCGACGCTCAGCACGAGGGCGGCGTTGTCGACCGTCGCCGTCACGAGCCGGCCGTTGACGGCGAGGCGGTCGACGGCGACGCGGGCGAAGTCGGCCGACGGGCGCGCTGGAGCTCGATCGTCACCTGCTCGTTCTTCACCGCCTCGCCGCTCGTGCCGGCGGCGGTGAGCTCGGTGACGCGGAGGTCGCTCACGAGGCGGAACTGGTTCTGCTCGAACGGCACGACCTGCACCGTGCCCGAGACCTTACCGCTGCGCGCAGGCCCGGCTCCTGCCCGCCCGCCGCGGCGACGGCGGGCGCGGCGGGCTGCGCAGGCTCGTCGGCGAAGGCGGCCGAGAGGTCGCTGAGCTGCTTCAGGTCGGCCGAGAGCTGGAACTCGCCGTTCGGCACGACGCCGTCGGGGCCGAGCCGCGAGCGTGACGTCGCGGTTGCCCGACTTGGAGAGGCCGATCATCTTGCCGTCGATCGTCAGCGTCGTCAGCGTCACCTGCGCGCTCGGCGTCGAGGGCCGCGTAGGTGCCGGCGGCGTCGATGGTGGCGGCGTAATCCGTCAGCACGGGCCGGGCGGCGGCCGGGGCGGCCGGCCTGCGCCTGGGCGGGCGTCTTGCTCATGTCGACGCCGGCCACCGCGACCCGCGACGTGTAGGTGACGGTCGTGCCGTCGTAGCCGCCGGTGCCGGTGACGTTGGCGGTGCCGGCGCCGAGCGTGATGCCGGCCTCCTTCAGCGCGGGGACGAAGTCGCCGAACTCGCGCTGCGCTGCGCAGGTCGAGCGCGAGCCGCTTCAGCTCCAGCCCCTCGGCGACGATCGTCGTCGGCCGGGTGGCCGGGCCGGTCGTGGCGGAGGCGACGGCGGGCGTGCCCGGCGGCAGCGGCTTGGCGAGGTCGATGCGGGCGCCGGTCAACTCGGCGTCCAGCGTCGGCCGCCGCTCGTCGCCAGCGGTGGCGGTGAGGCGCAGGCCCTCGAGGTGCCGGACGAACGACTCGTCAGTGCCGACGAGCGTGGTGGCGACGTTCGTGCGCAGCCGCGCGGCTCGCGGATCGTCGGCGTGTCGGCGATGCCCGAGACCTCCAGGTTGTCGCCCGCCAGCGCGACGTTGACGGCCGCCCGCTTGTCCTTGATGAAGTCCCCTTGGACTCGATGCGCTAGCTCCATGTTGCCGGCGAGCTGCATCGCGCCGACGTCGACGATCTTCGCCAATTCGTCGCGCGCCTGCGCAGGTCGGCCTTCAGCAGGCCGTTGGTCTCGGCGATCGTGCGCCCCTCGATCGTGCCGTCGGCGAACGCGCTCTTGATGACGAGCTTCAGGTCGCGCAGGTCCGGGATCGCCCCGCCGCCGCCGAAGCTCGTGGCGTTGACCGCGAGGTGGATCGGCTGGAGCGAGACGGGCGCGTTGCCCTTGGCCGCGTCGACCCCGGCGACGTCGGTGACGTCGAGCGTGAGCGTCTTGACCTCGGCGCGGTCGATCGCGAGCGCGACGTCCGTCACCTGCCGCAGGCGGCCGCGGTTGACGACGAGCCCCTCGCGCGGCGAAGAGCTTCGGCATCTGCCGCGCGGCGAGCTGACCGACGTCGAAGTCGAGGTTCGTGCGGAGGAAGCCCGCCGCGCTGCGCGCGGTTGTCGGCGACGTTCAGCAGCGCGCCGACGGGCGCGTCGGCCTCGACCGTCGCCTTCCCCTGATCGACCGTCAGCGCGAGCGGCTGCGGCGGCGGTGCCGGCCTTGATCGTCCACTTCGTGTAGTCGTCCGGGGCCGCCGAGCGGAGGACGACGACGTTCGGCGCGACGAGCGCCATCGCCTTCGTCTGGTACGTCTCGCCCTGGAGCGCGGGGCCGCCGAGCGCGAAGTCGCGGCTCTGGACGTTCACGTCGACCGTCGCGTCGCCCTGCGGCTGCACCTTCGCCACGACGCGGCCGTCGGTGAGCCCGGCGAGCTTCTGAATGCCGCCGTCCTTGCCGAGCGCGAACGACAGGCTGCCGAGCTCGAGGCCCTGGAGTTGGAGCGTCTGGTCGATGCTCGCACGCTCGACGTGGACCTCGTTGTTCTCGATGACGTCGGCGAAGCCGGCCACGGAGATCTTGCCGGGCGCCCCATCGCCGACGCGGCAGGTGACCTCGATCGCGTTCTCGATCGCCTTGTTGATGTCGGGGAACTTCACGATGCCGGCGATCGACGGGAAGTGGAACGTCTGCCCGGTGCCGCCGTTGGCGGGCGAGCGGCCGTCCTCGTAGGTGGCGCTGCAGTTGACGAGGTGAAGCTCGCCGCGCACGTCCGGCACCTTCGTGGGCTCCTCGGGCGCCTGCGGGGCGGCGGGGTCTTGCTGCGACGGGGCGGTCGACGCAGGTTGATCCTGCGGCTGCGATTCAGTCTGTGGGGCGGCGGGGTCCTGCTTGGGGAGCTTGGCGAAGTTCGTCGTCCCCTCGGCGTCGGTCTTCACGAGCGCGTCGAGGCCGTCGACGACCACCTTGCCGACGTGGTAGCGCCCGCGGATCGCGTCAAGCAGCGAGAGTTCGGTCGTCAGACTCTTGAGCTGAAGGATCTGCGCGTTCTGCTCGTCAAACACGCGCACGCCGCTGAGCTTCAGCCCGCCGGTCCACCCGAGCGACCACGAGTCGACCTGCACGCGGCCGTTGAGGTTGTCGTTCACCTTGCCGAGCACGAACGAGCGCACGGGCCCGCTGCTGGCGATCATGGGCGCGAGCAGGACCAGCAGGACGAGCAGCAGCAGGAGCGCCCCGACCACCATCGGCCAGCGGCGGCGGCGGCGAGGCTTTCCTGCCGGCGGCGCGGCGGGCGCGGCGGGCGGCGGTGGTGGCGGCGGAGCGGCGGAGCCGGGCGGGCCGGGCGGGACGTCGAGCTCGGACCATGGCGTTGAACTGGGATGCGGGTGTGATGAATTCTCTGCCATCGAGGCCACCGTGCCTAAATCTCGGGTGAAAAGTGGGGCGCCGTCGCCCCGGTCCGCGCGCGGGTCACTCGCGACCGGGCGACGTTGGCCGATCCGTCTCGACCGGCGCGGCGGCCGGCTTGCTCAGGAGGGTCATCCCCTCCCGCCGCAAGATCGAACGAACAGGCGGCCGTTCGCCGCGCGGCCGTTCGTTGGGCGGCTGCTGATCGCGCGGCCGTTGGTCGGGTGGCCGTTCGCCGCGCGGCTGGCCAGCGGCGGCGGGCGGGTTCGTCGCCGGTTCCGCCGGATCGATGGCCGGGGCGGGGGCCGGATCGCCGGCGAAGCCCTGTGGCAGGTCGGCGTTGCCGCCGCCGCCGCCCTGGAACTTGAACTCGCGCAGGGCCAGCAGGTTCGACTGCGACGGCCGCATGTTGAGCGTCACGTACTTCCGGTCGGCCGACACGACGGCCCCCACGTCGCTGACGACGCCGCTGTTCACGACGCGGACCTCCGGGTCGAACAGCCCGGGCGCGCCGTCGAAGAACGGCGGCACCTGCGCCCGCGCGTCGGCCGGGGCGAGACACCAGACCATCGCGGTGACGACGGCGGCGGCGGCGAGCGACTTGTCGCGGGTCATGCGGATCAGCTCCCTTCCGGCCCGGCGACGCGCGGCGCCCCGGGGGCCGGCCCGCTTGCAGGCGGGCCGCCGTGCGAAGATAGTCTAGCGGCCGCGGGGGGCAGGCACTACGCGTGATCTTCGCGACGGCGGCCGGCCGCCCCCGCGTCGCACGACAAGCGATCCGCGTCGACGTGGCTCGAGGAAGCGATCGGGACCGGGCGGCGCCGCGCATGTTTTGGCCATCAACCCGCAGGACAGGATGACTGACAGCAACCGCAAGAACAAGAAGGCGCTCATCACCGGCATCACCGGCCAGGACGGCTCGTACCTCACCGAGCTGCTGCTCGAGAAGGGGTACGAGGTCCACGGCATCGTCCGCCGGAGCAGCTCGTTCAACACCGACCGGATCGAGCACCTCTACGTCGACCGCCACGACCCGGCGGCGCGGCTGTTCCTCCACTTCGGCGACCTCGTCGACGGCACCGGCCTGCGCGAGATCCTGACGCGGGTGCAGCCCGACGAGATCTACAACCTCGGCGCCCAGTCGCACGTGCGCGTCAGCTTCGACCAGCCGGTCTACACCGTGCAGTGCGACGCGCTGGGCACGATGAACCTGCTCGAGGCGATCCGCGACACCGGGCTGCCCACCAAGTTCTACCAGGCCAGCAGCAGCGAGATGTACGGCAAGGTCGTCGAGACGCCGCAGAAGGAGACGACGCCGTTCCACCCGCGCTCGCCCTACGCGTGCGCGAAGGTCTACAGCTACTGGCAGACCGTGAACTACCGCGAGGCGTACGGGATGTTCGCGGTCAACGGGATCCTGTTCAACCACGAGAGCCCGCGCCGCGGCGAGACGTTCGTCACCCGCAAGATCACCCGCGCCGCCGCCCGCATCAAGGAGGGGCTGCAGGACAAGCTCTACCTCGGCAACCTCGACGCGAAGCGCGACTGGGGCTTCGCCGGCGACTACGTCGAGGCGATGTGGCTGATGCTCCAGGCGCCCAAGCCGGACGACTACGTGATCGCCACCGGCGAGACGCACAGCGTGCGCGAGTTCCTCGACGAGGTGTTCGGCCACCTCGGCCTGGACTGGCAGAAGTACGTCAGCGTCGACCCGAAGTACTTCCGCCCCGCCGAGGTCGACCTCCTGCTCGGCGACGCGACGCGGGCGCGCAACGAGCTGGGTTGGGAGCCGAAGGTCACGTTCAAGGCGCTGGCGAAGCTCATGACCGAATCCGACCTGCGCATCGCGCGGCGGGAGAAGGTCGTCCAGGAGCACAACGCCAAGGAACGCCGCGAGATCGAGGCCGCCGAGGACGCAGCGCGGGGCGTCAAGGCGTGAAGCGCGATCCTGCTCCGCCGGAAACTGCCAGTGACTCTTGATAGCCGCGGGCGGAAGCCCGCTGGTCTTCCGTGCGAAGGCCGGTGCGCTCCCGCCCGCGGCTATCAGGTGCAAGGGAAAGCGCCTTGGCGGTGGGCCACGTTTCCCATGGAACCTGAGACGAAGCGTTCGCGCCTCCGTCATTTGATGGCGGGCGAGACGGGTCGACCAGAACGGTCGCCGACGTCTGCCGCCGGACGGAGGCGCGCGATGGCGGACGGAACGAACTCACCCGCCGCGGAATCGACGCCCGGCCGTCGGCGTGGCGTCCACAGTTGGGCGCGTCGCCACCCGCAAGGCGCGGGCGTTCTCACCCTGCTCTCGCTCCTCCTGATCTTGCGCCTCACGTGGGGCTGGTATGCCGCGCGGCAAGCCGCCGCCGCGCTGGACGACTTGCGCCGGCGGGGCGAGCCGGTCCGGCTGATCAACATCGTGATCGAACCGCTGCCCGACGCCGAGAACGCGTGGCCCGTGTACATGGCGGCCCGCGCGGCGATCAAGCCGGGCGTCGACTCGCCGCGGGCCAGCGCCATGACGTACCCCAACTACCCGCCCTACGGCGCGGGGTGGGTCGCGATGGCGCGGGCGTCGGAACAGGGCAACGCCGCCATGTTTCCGCTCGCCCGGCGGGCGCGGCAACTCCCGCGGGCGCAGCTCCGGCGCGACCTGTCGACGGCCACCACGATCAGCCCCAGCTTGAACGGCGCCAGGCACCTCGCCAACACGCTCGCCGACGGGGCCGCGTACGTTCATCAACAGGGCGACGACGCCGAGGCCGTCGAGCGGCTACTCGACCTGCTGCACCTCGCGGCTTCGATCCGGCAAGACCCGACGCTCCTCTCCCAACTCGTCGCCATCGGGATCGACTCCCTCGCGTGCAGCGCGATCGGCCCGATCGCGGCCGACCTGAAACTCGACGGGCGAGGCGCGGCTCCCCCGGCGCGGGCGCGGGCGCTGATCGACGCCCTCCTCGACGAGACGGCGGCGCGGGAGGGCTTCACGCGGTCGCTGACGTGGGAGCGGGCGATCATGCTCGACTTCCTCGACGCCGAGTCGCGCGGCACCTGGGCGATCCGGCCGCTGGCCGACCGGACCCGGGTCCGGTGGCTCCACGACTTCGACGTCATCACCGAGGCCAGCAAGCAGCCGACGTTCGCCGCGGCGCGTCGAGTGATGGCGCGGGCGCATCCGGAAACGCAGTTGTTGACGCCGGCTCGCCCCCTGCTCGGCGCGGTCGCCACACGATTGGTCCCCCGCTACTCCAGGTGGTTCGAGCAGTACAGCCTTCGACGCGCGCTCGAGCAAATCTTTCGCGTGTACGGCGAACGACGCGTGATGGCGGTGATCCTGGCGGCCCGGCTCTACCGCCACGACCACGGCCGGTGGCCCGCCGACCTCGCCGCGCTCGCGCCGCGTTACCTCCCCGGCGTTCCGACCGACCCCTTTCCCGACGACGGCCGACCCCTCGGGTACATGATTCTGCACGGTGCCCTGCCGGATGGTGGCGATCGGCCGCTGGTCTACTTCGAGGCGGGCGAGGCGGAGGGTGCCGTCATCCGTCCCGTGCCGATGAACGACTGGGAGATGAACCCCACCCCCGGACGTCGCGGGGTGCCGATCCGGCAGTACCGCGATCTCAGCCTGTGGGTGCCGAAGGCGCCCCTCGGCGACGGGCAAGGCGCATCATCCCCGGAAGCTGTCGACGACGAGCCAGACGTAGCCGACGCACCACGGGACGACGCAGAGCAGGACGAGGCATCCACCAAACCAGCGCAGCAGTAGCTCGCCCGTTCCGAGCAGGCCGCTGACGTTCCCCCCGTGCGTCACCCGCGCCCGCCACTGGCCGGTTCGATAGACCGTCGCGAGCAGTGCGAAGACGACCGACAGGAAGCTCACGATCGCCAGCGTCGTGAAGCCGAGCGAACCGCGGACGCGGGTGTCGTTCGTTATCCACGGCCGAAAGAGGATCGCGTAGCCGACGGCGGCGGGCAGCAGCCAGACGAGGGGGGCGGTCGTGTACCGCGCGATCGCGTGTGCGGTGTCGACCCGGCCGGCGGTGATGCCGGGGCGCTTCAGGACGGGGAGCGTCGCCCCGGTCATGTACATCGCCAGGAGCAGCCCGTAGCCGTACAGCGCCGGCCACAACGTCACGCCCGCCGACCACGGCACGACAAGGTCCTGAACGTACCCGGGCTGGGGCGGCACTCCGGAAAAGGATGGGACCTTCTCGATTGTCACGAATTGGATGCCGTCGCCTAAGATCAGCATCGTCGCGAAGACGGCGAAACAGAGGGCGACGACGGTTGTGACCCACCTTCGGAACACGTCGGCATCGGCGGCGGACTGAGGTTTAGCCGCCTCGTGGCGGAGCGACCGCCGGTCGACCGTGACCTGCCAAATCGTGACGAGGAAAGCTTTTACCCGCCCCACGCTGCTGCGATACGGCCAGGAATAGCCGCTGCGATCGAGCGTCGCCCGGTCGAGCACGACGCCGCATTCAGCGCAGCGGTTGGTCGTGGCGGCGCGCTGGTCGTAGCCGCAGACGGGGCAGAGCGTGCCGCCGGGGCGGTCGGGGTCGGTTTCGACGTCGATCGACGGCGCGTCGGCCATGGGCGGGCCCCTCAACAGTCTGGCGGGCAACGGGTTGGTCGCATGTGCGGCCGGACACGACCTTTGACCGATAATCCTTGTGGCCGGCTTCAACGTGACGTGTCCGAAGCTTCAAACCCCTAGCCCCGAACCGCTTGACCTCGCTCGCCACGTCGGCGACAGTGCGACCGATGTCGAAGGGTATCGCCTTATGAACTGCGGCAAGTCCGATCGAATCCTCATCACCGGCGGGGCCGGCTTTCTGGGCAGCTTCGTCGTCGACCGGCTCCGCGAGCAGGGTTACGAGCGGCTGTTCGTCCCCCGCCGCCGCGACGTCGACCTGACCAGTGAGGCCGCCGTCGCCCGCCTTTATGATGACGTAAAGCCGGACGTGGTGTTGCACCTCGCGGCCGAGGTCGGCGGGATCGGTGCCAACCGCGACAACCCGGGCCGCTTCTTCTTCGCCAACATGGCGATGGGCATGCACCTGCTCGAGGGCGCCCGCCGCCACGATATCAAGAAGTTCGTTCAGGTCGGCACGATTTGCGCGTACCCGAACCTGACGCCGGTGCCGTTCAAGGAGAGCGACCTCTGGAACGGGTACCCGGAGATCACCAACGCCCCCTACGGCGTGGCGAAGAAGGCCCTGCTGGTGATGTGCCAGGCGTATCGCGAACAATATGGTCTGAACGCGGTGTACGTTTTGCCCGTAAACCTGTACGGGCCGCGCGATAACTTCGACCTGGAGTCGAGCCACGTGATCCCCGCCCTCGTGCGCAAGTGCGTCGAGGCCCGGCAGCGCGGCGACGGGCACATCACCGCCTGGGGAACCGGCAAGGTCAGCCGAGAGTTCCTCTACGTCGAGGATTGTGCCGACGGAATTATCGCGACGATGGAAAGGTACGACTCGCCTGAGCCGATGAACCTTGGTAGCGGCCGCGAGATCAAGATCCGGGACCTGACGGAGCTCGTCGCCCGACTCTCGGGGTTCGAGGGGCGTATCGCCTGGGACGCCGACAAGCCCGACGGCCAGCCGCGGCGATGCCTCGACGTCGAGCGGGCCCGCGGGTCGATCGGCTTCGTCGCCCGCACCTCGCTCGAGGAGGGGCTGTCGCGGACGATCGAGTGGTTCGAGCAGCACGCGGCGACCGACGCCCGGCTGACGTACCAGCCGGCGGGCGTGTGAGGGCGGGTCGTGAGGTTTAACGGGGTCGGCCGGCGGCGCCTGACGGGCGGCCGGGCCCGATTCGAAGGGTCGTGGGTTCCGCCCGGACTCGATCATCGTAATAAAGCTCTACCGGCCCGGCCGCCGTTGCGACCGGGGCGATCCGGAGGGTAGAGAAGACCGTTCCGTATCCCTTTTTCCACAGAGCTATGCCCCAAACCAAAATCGGCAAGAACAACAAGGTCGTCGTCTGCGGCGGCGGCGGTTTCATCGGCGGTCACCTCGTGGCCGACCTGCTCGGCCGCGCGCGCACGGTGCTGCGTCGACGTGAAGCCGAAGGATCAGTGGTACCAGGTCCACCCCGGCGCGAGAACGTCGTCGCCGACCTCAACCTGCTCGACGCCGCCCGCGCGCGACCAAGGGCATGGACACGGTGATCAACCTCGCCTGCAACATGGGCGGGATGGGCTTCATCGAGAACAACAAGGGCCTGTGCATGGTCAGCGTGTTGATCAACACGCACCTGCTCCAGGCCGTCAAGGAGCAGGGCAACGACCTGCACCGCTTCTTCTACGCGTCCAGCGCGTGCGTCTACAACGGCGAGAAGCAGACGAACAAGAGCACCGACGTCTTCCTGAAGGAAGAGGACGCCTACCCCGCCCTGCCGGAAGACGGCTACGGCTGGGAGAAGCTGTTCAGCGAGCGGATGTGCCGCCACTTCCGCGAGGACTGGAAGGTCCCGACCCGCGTCGCCCGCTTCCACAACGTCTACGGCCCGTTCGGCACCTACCAAGGCGGCCGCGAGAAGGCGCCCGCCGCGATGTGCCGCAAGGTGATCGAGGCCAAGCTCTCGGGCAAGCACGAGATCGAGATCTGGGGCGACGGCAAGCAGACGCGCTCGTTCATGTACATCAACGACTGCCTCAAGGGCATCTACATGATCACCGAGAGCGAGACCTTCTTCGACCCGATCAACCTCGGCTCGAGCGAGGGCGTGACGATCAACCAGCTCGTCGACGTCGTCGAGGACATCGCCGGCATCAAGCTGAAGCGGAACTACAACCTCAACGCCCCCAAGGGCGTCAACGGCCGCAACAGCGACAACACGCTGATCAACAAGGTCTTCGGCTGGGAGCCCGACACGAAGCTCCGCGACGGCATGGAGAAGACCTACCGCTGGATCTACGACCAGATGGGCACCCGCAAGGCCTCGGCCTAACCCGCCGCCGCCGCCGCACCATCCGGTAGACTGAAATGAACAGGGGCGACGCCACACGGCGTTGCCCCTGCTTCATTTGCACGACCGCCCCGCTTCGGCTACCTCAGTCGCCCATGCGCCGAACCTTCATCTGCTGCTGCCTGATCGCCCTCGCCGCCAGCGCCTGCGACAAGAACATCCGCGAGGCCGGCCCGGGCGTCCTGCCCGCCCTCGCCACCGACAACCGGTGAAGCCGAGCCCGCGTGGAGCTGCTTTCCCCGATCCAAAACCAAAACACCCCCGGGGTCAGCCCCCCGCGTGGGGGGCCCGGGTGCACACCGGTGGTCACCACGCCGACGAGGGTGAAGGTTTCCGCGCCGCCCGCTCCACCGGAAGTTGAAGCAAGGTACATCCTCACCGACGCGTCCGGCGCGGGTGTTTTCCCCGATCGCTCACACCACAACCGCCGCGCGTTCGATGGCGCCGATCGCGGGCTTCACGTACTCCTGTCCGAAGCAGTGCAGATGGTTGAGCATCGCGTAGAGCTGGTAGACCGGCTTGCGGATGCGGTGGTAATCGCTGGTGAGTCGCTGCGAGCCCTGGTAGGCGCGCAGGAACGCGCCGTTGACGGTGTGGAACAGCTCCATGTACGCCAGTTCCGCCTCGCAGTGGGCGTACTTGCACGCCGGGTCGAGCAGCGCGGCGACGTGCCATCGGCCGTCGGCGTCGGGGCGCGCCAGGACGTTCGTGGCCCACAGGTCCCAGTGGACGAGGCGGGGGCAGTCGTCGTGGGCGAGGAGCCGGTCGAGCCGCTCGTGGACCTTCGCGACCGTCTTGCGGCACTTCGGCGGCAGCAGGCCCGACTTCTCCACGTCGTGCCAGATCGGGTCGAAGATCGCCCGGTAGCACGACGGCCAGCTCTCGTAGCGCGTCGGCTCCGACGGCGAGACGCGCCCGTAGTGCGTGCCGGTGTGGCCGTGCAGCCGGCGGACGATCTCGGCCAGTTCCGCCTGTAGCGCGTCGAACGCGTCGGGCGGGCACCTCCGCTTCGCCTCGGCGAGGTCGACGCCGTCGACGTGCTCCATCAGGATGTAGCTGAACGGGTGGTCGAGCGTGCCGATCACGCACCCGTACACCCGCGGCACCGGCACGCCGGCGGCGCGGAGGGCGGCGAGTTGGCACTCCTCCTCGGCGTGCGAGCGGTCGACCCGGTGCGGCGTGATCTTCAGCACCGCCCGCTCGCCGCCGCGGCACCGCAGCGCGACGGTGGTGTTGACGAACCCGCCGTGCAGCGGCTGAACCTCCTCGAGTTCGGCGGCGGGTCCGGCCCAGTCCTGCACGATGCCGCGCAGGACCTGCCAGGAGATGTCGAGGGGCGTCGACGCCATCGTTCCCACGTATCATCCGACCGCCGCGGCGATCGGGCAACCCGCCGTTCACCGCCGATCCACTTTCTCGCCACCCGCCTCGCCCCACCCGCCGCCCCCGGGCGTGCGGATTTCCAGCCGATCGCCGGGCCGTAACGCGACGCGGCACTTTCCCGGCAATTGCGTCGGCGGCCCGTCGGCGACGTGCAGGTTCTGCCCGATCCCGCCCGGCCCGCCGCCGTTCAGCCCGTACGGCCGATTGACGCGGCGGTCGCCGAGGATCGTGCCCTCGCAGTCGGCCAGCGCCTCGAGCGACCGACGAATGCCGTGGCCGCCGGCCCGCGCGCCGACGCCGCCGTTGCGGTAGACCTCGAACGCGCGGACGCGCAGCGGGTACTGCATCTCGATCGCCTCGGCGGGCGTGTTGAGCGTGTTGGTCATGTGGCACTGCACCGCCGACGCGCCGTCCCACCCCGGCCCCGCGCCGCTGCCGCCGCCGATCGTCTCGTAGTACGTCCAGCCCGCCCCGCCGAGCGCGACGCTGCTCATCGTCCCGCAACTGGCGGCGGGGATGCGGCCGGGCAGCGCCTGCGCCAGCGCGCCGAGCACGACGTCGACCACGCGCTGGCTCGTCTCGGTGTTGCCCGCGACGACGGCCGCCGGCGGCAGCGCCCCCACGACCGAGCCGGGCGTCGTGATCACGTCGATGTTCCGAAAACACCCGCCGTTGAGCGGCACGCCCGCGTCGAGCAGGCAGGCGAAGCAGTAGTACACCGCCGACCGCGTGACCGCCTCCGGGCAGTTCACGCACCCCGCCACCTGCGGATCGCTGCCGCCGAAGTCCACGACCGCCCGCTCCCCCGCCACCCGCACCGTCGCGCGGATGCGCACCGGCCCGCCGCCGGCCCCGTCGTCGTCGAGCACGTCCTCGAACGACCACTCGCCCTCCGGGATCGACGCGACCGCCCGCGCCATGAACGCCTGCGCGTAGTCGAGCAGCGCCCGCCCGTAACGCTCGACCGCTGCCGCGCCGTGCCGCTCGACCATCCGCCCCACGGCCCGCGCGCCGACCGCGTTGGCCGCGAGTTGCGCGTCGAGGTCGCCGAGGCGTTCGTCCGGCGTGCGCACCGCCGCGAGGAACCGCCCCAACAGCGCCTCGTCCCGCACGCCCGCGCGATACAGGAGGGTCGGCTCGATCCGGAACCCTTCCTCGTCGATGTGCCGGCTGAGCGTCATCGAGCCGGGACTGATCCCGCCGACGTCCGCGTGGTGCGCCCGGTTCGCGGCGTAGCCGACGAGCGCGCCGGCGTGGTGGATCGGCGAGACGATCGTCACGTCCGGCAGGTGCGTGCCGCCCGCGAACGGGTCGTTCACGATCGCCACGTCTCCCTCGCCCAGCGCCCGGAGTCGCTCGCGCACCGCCGCCACCGACGCGGGCATCGACCCCAGGTGAACCGGGATGTGCGCCGCCTGCGCGAGGAGGTTGCCGCCGGCGTCGAACAGCGCGCAGGAGAAGTCCCGCCGCTCCTTGATGTTCGCCGAGAACGCCACGCGCTGAAGCGTGATGCCCATCTCCTCGGCCGCGGCCTCGAAGAAGTTGCGGACGAGTTCCAGCTCGATCGGATCGATGTCAGGCATCGCCGGCCCACGCCTTTCCGGCCAGCGCCGTCAGTTCCCCCGCCACCCGCTCGGACGTCATCGCCGCGACGAGGCGCGCGTCCTCGCCGTGGCGGTGGCTCGTCGCGACGTCGTCGCGCGACAACGCGCTCACCTGTCCGACGCCGCAGCGGTAGAGGAGCAGGAGCAGGTGCTCGCTCGTGAGGCGCTTGGCGAACTCCCACTCGGGCGCGGTGATCGCCGTCGCCACGAGCAGTTCGAACGGGCCGGTCGAGACGGCAATGGTCGGCCGGACAGCCAGGTGCGGCCAGAACAACAGGCCGCGCATCGGCCCCAGCAGCGGCACGCCGTCCGCTTCCTGGTCGCCTATGTTGGCGTCGATCGTGCCGTCGCTCGCCCGCTCGGCGCCGAACGCCATGCGGTCGCCCGGGTTGATCGGCCGGTGCTTGCGCACGTACCACATGAGCTGGCGCACCAGCAGCAACGGCCAGTCCGCGCGTTCGCGAGTCAGCATGACCAGTTCGGCACGATAGCCGCTCAGCTCAGGGTCGCCGCCGCGCATCTCGTCAGCCCATCCGGCCGGCTCCGGCTGCGTCAGGCCGAGCGTGACGAAGCTCCACGCCGGCGGCGACTCCGCCGCGTCGGCCTCGCCCGGTGCGGGCGGGAACGTCAGGGCCGAACCGCCGGTGATGACGACGTCGTCCCACCTGAACCGCGCTCGCTCCGCGCGCGCGGGCGCCGCCGCCGCCGGGTCGGCGCCTGATCGGCCGTAGACGGACTCGATGGCGCGGCGCCGCTCGGCGAACGTTTCGTTCCACCACCGCTTCGCTCGCTCGTGTGCCTCGTCGCGGGCCATAAGTCGCTCCGGCCGTTATCTGCCGCTTCGCTCCATCAGCACCGATCCGTCTTCCGTTGCCGTCGCCCGCCACCCGGGCGGGACGTAGGCGGTCGCCTCGGGATCGACGAGCAACGCCGGCCCCTCGGTCGCGCCGTCGTGCAGCAACTCCGCTCGCGACAGCGCGGGTGCCTCGCGCAGCACGCCGCTGCCGTCGGTCAGCCGCACGCGACGGGTCGGCGGTTCGGCCGCGGGCGTCAGCGTCGGCAGTCGCAGGTCCGGGACCTTGCCGATCCGGCGGACGCGCAACGTGACGATCTCCACCCGCCGCCCGGCCGGCACCCGCCCGTACAACTCCGCGTACGCCCGCTCGAAGGCGGCGGCGATGTCATCGCGGGTGGGTCGGGCGACGCGGACCTTCACCTCGTGCGATTGGCCGCGGAAGCGGACGTCTGCCCACGCCTCGACCGCCGCCGTCTGCTCGTAGGCGACGTGCTGCATTGTCAGCATCGACACCGCGCCGTACTCGGCGGCGAGGCGGGCGTCGTCGAGCGCGTCGCCGAGGTGAACGACCGTGCGCGACGCGTCGGCGACCGGCGGCGCGGCGACCATCCCCAGCGCGCTGAGCACGCCGCAGTACGGCGGCACGAGCACGCGTGAGACCTCCAGCAACTCGGCGATGGCGGCGGCGTGCAGGCCGCCCGCGCCGCCGAAGCTCACGAGCGTCAACAGCCGCGGGTCGAGCTCGTCACCGCGCACGGTGGGCCATGTTGTCCTCGGCCACGCGGAGCACGCCCAGCCGCGCCTCCACCGCCGACTTGTTCATCCGCCCCGCCAGCGGCTCGATCGCGCGGCGGGCGAGGTCCGCGTCGATGCGGATCGTGCCGCCGGCAAAGTCGTCCGTCACGACCCGGCCGAGCAGCACGTTCGCGTCGGTCACGGTCGGCTCGGCGCGCCGCGCCCGTAGCAGGCGGGCCCCGGCCGCCGCGCCGGCGCGGAGCGGGGGCCGACGCGCGCGCGCCGCCCGCGTCGAGGTGGGCGATCGACCCGCCGCCCGCGCGCCGACGGTGTGGATGTCGAACGCGGCGAGCCCGATCGGCAGGCCGTCGACGGTGCTGCCGGTCGTCCACTGCGGCTGCCCGCCGATCACGGTGGCGACGTCGGTGCTCGTGCCGCCCATGTCGTAGGTGATGACGTCGGCGAACCCCGCCGCACGCGCGACGAGCGCCCGCCCCCATCACGCCCCCGCCGGCCCCGAGAGCACGAGCCGCGCGCCGACGCCGCCGCGTCGGCGACGCTCAGCGTGCCGCCGCCGGAGTGCATGATGTCGAGCGAGCGCACCGTGCCCGCCGCAAGTTGATCCGCGGGCCGGCTCGCCACGACATCACGATCGTCGTCGACTGCGCGACCCGCCGCCGTCGCCCCCGCACCAAGTGTCGAGACGGAGGCGGGGTCATCGTCGCGATCTTCTCGCGCCGCGCCCTCTCGTCGTTGCGCGCGGCACGGCCGGACGCGTCTGCGGGCATCGCGTCGCTATCGTCCGCCGTCAGGCCGGTGCCGGCGGCGAGCAACCGCAGGTACGCCTCGACCGTGGGCCGGAGGCTGGCGTTGATGACGGTCGTGCTGGCGCGGCTCGTACTCGCGGAACTCGGGCAGGAGGTCGCTGCTGAGGCTCACGGTGAGTCCGGCCGCGGCAGCGGTCGGCGACGAGCCGTTCGTGGGCGGGATTGACGAAGCTGAACAGGAGGCAGACCGCGACGTGCTTCAGCCCCCGGCGGGCGATCTCGGCGGCGAGCCGGTCGACGTCGGCCGGGTCGAGCGGCTCGACGATCGCGCGCGCGCGTCGATCCGCTCGCGGACGGTGAAGCAGTTCTCCTCCGGCGCCAGCGGCCGTGGGCGGCTCGACGCCGGGCGTACAGGGCCTCGGCCGGTTCTGCCGGCCGATCAGCAGCATGTCGCGGAAGCCCTCGGTCGTGACGAACGCCACCGGCTCACCCGCCCGCTGCAGCAGGGCGTTCGTGGCGACGGTGGAGCCGTGGACGACGCGGGCGACGTGCCCGTCGGCGGTGATGCGGCCGACCGCCTCGATCACCGCGCGCGTGGAAATTGGGCGGGGTGGAGGGAAGTTTCACCACTCGCAGCGCGCCGGTGGCCGGATTGAGCGCCACGAGGTCGGTGAACGTGCCGCCGACGTCGACGCCGGTCCGCCATTCCGCGCCCGTCGCGGCCGCCGCGGTTTGTCCGTCTCCCGAGGCGGGCATAGAATCCGCTCCAATGGCTTCCCCCACCGCCCGGATGCTGCTCGGCTGGAGCTTACTGCTCGTCCCGATCGGCTGCAATTCGCTCGCCGCCAACGACCTCGAGCCCGCCGTCGCGCCGGCGCCGCAGGCGGATGCCGCGTTCGAGTTCGACGTGCGGGAGGCCGTCACGTACCTCGCGTCGGACGAACTCGCCGGGCGCGGCATCGGCACCGAGGGGATCGACAAGGCCGCCGACTACATCGCCACGACGTTCCGCAAGCTCGGCCTGAAGCCGCTCGGCGACGACGGCACCTACTTCCAGACGTTCAAGATGACCACCGCCGTCGCGCCCGGTCAGGCGACGGCCCTGTCGGCCACGCTGCCGGGCGCGGCGAAGCCGGAGGCGTACACGCTCAAGAGCAACTTCGTCCCGATCAGCTTCTCGAAGGAGGGCCCGTTCGACGGCGAGGTGGTGTTCGTCGGCTACGGCGTCTCGGACCCGCACATGGGGTACGACGACTACGCCGGCCTCGACGTGAAGGGGAAGGTCGTCGTCGCGATGCGCTTCGAGCCGCACAACGCGCAGGGCAAGAGCCGCTTCACCGGCGAAGACTGGTCGAGCCAGGCCACGTTCAACCGCAAGGCCGAGGCGGCGGCCGGGCGCGGCGCGGTGGCGCTGGTGGTGGTGAACCCGGTGCTGCACCACCAGGGCGACATCCTCGTGCCGTTCTCGTCGATGTTCATGGGGAACAAGGCCAAGCTCCCGATCGTGCAGGTGACGCAGGCCGTGGCCGACGCGTGGCTGAAGGCCGGCGGGTCTGCGCTGGACCTGAAGGCGATCCAGGCCAAGATCGACGAGACGGGCAAGCCGCACGCGGCGAAGTTCGAGAAGCCGGTGCGGGTCAACGGCACGATCGAGATCGAGCGGACGCAGCGCGAGGTGAAGAACGTCGTCGCGCTGCTGCCGGGCTCGGATTCGAGCGACGCGCGGGAGTACGTCGTGGTCGGCGCGCACTACGACCACGTCGGCCGGGGCGGCCCGGGGAGCCTCGCGCCGAAGTCGACCGAGATCCACAACGGCGCCGACGACAACGCGTCGGGCACGGCCGCGATGCTCGAACTCGCCGAGCACTACGCGGAGCGCGGCGAGCGGCCGAAGCGGTCGATGGTGTTCGCCGCGTTCACCGCCGAGGAGAGCGGCCTGATCGGGTCGAACCACTTCGTGGATCACCCGCCCGTCCCGCTCGGCAAGGTCGCGGCGATGCTGAACCTCGACATGGTCGGCCGCGTGAACGACGAAACGCTCTTCGTCGGCGGCCAGGGCACGGCCGCGAGCTTCGAGCGGTTCATGAAGGAGGCGGACGCCGCCTCGCCGCTTCAGCTCAAGAGCATCGGCAAGGGCGGGTTCGGGCCGAGCGACCACATGTCGTTCGCGATGAAGAAGGTGCCGGTGCTGTTCTTCTTCAGCGGCGTGCACCGCGACTACCACCGCCCGAGCGACGACGTAGACAAGATCAACTTCGACGGCATCGGGCACGTCGTGAAGCTCGGCGTCGACCTCGTCGACCGCCTGCTCGCGATGCCGAAGGAGCCGTACGTCGACGCGTCGGACGCACAGGGGATGCAGCGGACGAGTTCCGGCGGCGGGTCGCGGGCGACGCTGGGCGTGGTGCCGGAGTATGCGAGCGAGGACGTGAAGGGCGTGAAGATCAGCGGCACCGTCCCCGGTTCCCCCGCCGCCGCCGCCGGCCTGAAGGACGGCGACGTCATCACCGCCTTCGGGGCCGACAAGATCGAGGACATCTACGACCTGACCGAGGCGCTGCAAAAGGGGAAGCCGGGTGACAAGGTGAAGCTCGGCCTGCTCCGCGACGGCAAGGCCATCGAGGTCGAGGCGACGCTTAGCGAACGTAAAGGATGAGGAAGAATCGGGTGATCGAGTGGTCGGAACATCAGACCATTATCTGGTCCGATTTGACGCCGCCCCCTCCTGAAACGGTCGCCGCGAGATCGGATGTTCACGCCGGCAGCGCGCGTTCGATCACCTGATGATCCGAGTCACTCACACTCTAACGAACTGTCTCCCATGACCACTGGCATCATCATCGTCGACCACGGTTCGCGGCGGGCGCAGAGCAACGAGATGCTCGAGCGCGTGGCCGAGTTGTTCGCGGCGCGATTCGCGGCGAAGTACGGCGTGGTCGAGGCGGCGCACATGGAGCTGGCCGAGCCGTCGATCGCGACGGCGTACGGGCGGTGCGTCGACGGCGCGACGCAGGTGATCGTCGCGCCGTTCTTCCTCGGCCCGGGCAAGCATTGGACGCAGGACATCCCCCGCCTGACCGCCGAGGCCGCCGCCGCCCACCCGCAGACGCGCTACCACGTGGCGCAGACGCTCGGCATCGACGACCTGATCCTCGAACTGCTCGACAAGCGCGTCGGGCACTGCGTCAGCCACGGCCTGTCGTGCGACGTCTGCCGCGGCACCGTCCGCAGCGGCGAGCCCGGCGTGGCGGCCGCGGCGTCGGGCGCGAACGGCCACGACGCCGCCGCCGGGAGCGGCGTGCCGCAGGTCTGCTCGTCCTGCCCGTATCAGGCGGCGATCAACGCCGGCGCCACGCTCGTCCAACCGGCCGTCACCGGCGCGGCGCCGCGCTAGCCTTACCGGGCGTCAATCCGCCCTTATTGCGTCACCACTACAAGCAACGAGCGGCCGGTTGAGCCGGGCGTCAGCAAGGGCCCCTCGCCCCCGCGCTCGCCGCCCGCGCCTAACGATCTACTGCGAACGCCACCGCCCGGAAAAAAGCCGGGACGCGCGCGTGCCGCAGGTGCCGGCTCCGTAGAGCGGCCTCATCAGAAGGCGCCCGGGTGATGCGGGGGAGCGCCAATTTCCACTTATTCTCATTCGTTCCCGCACAACGACCCCGACGACCGGCCGCCGGACCGCGCGATTTACGGCGCCCGCCCGCCGGCGTTCATTCCATGTCGGCCCGCGACGGGTCCCGCACCACGTCGGCGACGCCGTCGCCGCCGAACGCCACGACGGACGTGTCGATCGCCGGGATGACGACGTTCCCCACGCCGGCCCGCAGCAGTCGCTCGGCGAACGCCTCGGCCTGCGGCACCTCGCCGTGGACGACGTAGGCGGTCGTTCCCTTCTTCAGCGTCGGCCCCAGGAACCGAAGCAACTCGTCGCCGTCCGCGTGCGCGCTGAGGCCGTGGATCGTGCGCACGCCGCACTTCAGCTCGTACCACCGGTCCAGGATCCGCACCCGCCGCTGGCCGTCCTGCAACCGCCGGCCGAGCGTGTTCGGCGGCGTCCAGCCGACGAAGACGACCAAATCGTCCGGTCGCTCGATGCTGAGCTTCAGGTGGTGCAGCACGCGGCCGAACTCGCACGTCGGGCTGCTGGCGATGATCACCGCCGCGCCCTCGTGGCGGTTGATGTTCCGACTCTGGTCCGCGCTGCTCGCCAGCGTGACGCGCGAGCCGGCGAACAGGTCCTTGCCGCCGGCCATCGCGGTGGTCTGCTCGTCGTAGCTGTCGCGGAAGATGCCGTAGACCTTCGTCGCCTCGGTGCCCATCGGGCTGTCGACGAAGATCGGCACCGGCGGGATCAGCTTCTCGTGGATGAACCGCTGCATGTACCAGAGCACCGTCTGCGTCCGCCCGACCGCGAACGACGGCACGATCAGCCGGCTGCGCCGCTCGATGCAGTGCCGCACCGCGTCGAGGAACTGCTCGCCGACCTTATCCATCGGCGCGTGCCGCGTGTTGCCGTAGGTGCTCTCGGTGATCACGTGGTCGACCGGCCCGGCCAGCGGCGCGGGGTCGCGGAGGATCGGCGTGTCGTAGCGGCCGATGTCGGCGGTGAACAGCAGCGATCGCGGCTGGCCCCCCTCGGTCCACTCCAGCACGATGTACGCCGAGCCGAGGATGTGCCCCGCGTCGTGGAACGTGAACGACACCCCCTTGCCCAGGTCCGTGCGCTGCCCGTACGCCACCCGCTTGAACCGCCGGAGCACGTCGGGCACGTCGTCGGGCCCGTAGAGCGGCGCGATCGAGTCGTCGCCGACGTCGCGCGCCCGGCGGTTGAGGTACTCCGCGTCCTCGAGATGGATCTTGGCCGAATCGGTCAGCACGATCCGCTCCACCTCGGCCGTCGCCGGCGTGACGTAGATCGGCCCGTCGAACCCGGCGCGGGTGAACACCGGCAGCTTGCCGCAGTGGTCGAGGTGACCGTGCGAGAGGATGATCGCGTCGGCGGTGCGGACGTCGTCCGGCACGTACTGGTTGATCCGCCGCGCCTCGTCGCGGTGGCCCTGATAGAGCCCGGCGTCGAGGTAGACGCGCAGGCCGTTGATCTCGACGAGGTGACACGAGCCGGTGACGGTGCGCGGCGCGCAGAACTGGATGCGCATGCCGCGAAGCCTATGCCCGCCACGGCGGCCACGCAACGACGGGCCGCGGCGGTTCCTCGCGCACGCACCGGCAGGCGTGGTTCCGCCTTCCCCGCAGGAGCGGGATTCACAGGCACGCATTCTCCGCGACGCCGGCTTCGAAAACGTTCGCAACATGGTCGCGAAGGACGATCACGCGGGCGGCCTCGACTCTCGCGGCGTCGGTGGCGTTCGCACCGTTGGCCTCAAAATCGCCGGTTGAAGGTCGTGCCTCCGGTCCCAGCAGACCGGACCGCGAAGGTGACGCGGCCGGTCCGTTAGCGGTGCTTTGTGGCTGCCGGCCTCTTCTTTGGAGGCTCCCGCCCTTGGTAAGTTTTGGAACAATCTTGGCGGCCGGTCGTCAATTCAGTTGCAACGGCTGACTCCCGACGCGATAAGAACGGAGGGAAGTAGCCTACCGTCCGCGTTGTAGTTCGATCCGCCGCCTGCCCCGCCGTCCACCGGCGCCGGGCGGAGCCGTAAGGGGTGGCAATGTCCAGCGACGAACTCGTGAAGAAGCTGAGCTGGGGCTCGGCCGGGGTGATCCTGTTGGCCGTGGCCGTCGTCTGGATGACCTACCCGGAGAAGCCGGTGGTGAACGCTCCGGCCGCCGCGGCCGTTCGTCCGAAGCCGAAGGTTAACATCGAGGTCGTGCAGACCCCGCCCGAGCCGGCGGCGCGCAGACGTCGCGTCCCGCCGTCCCGGCCGAGGATGACCAGCCGCCGGTCAAGAGCATCTTTTCCAACTAGGGGTCGCCGCGCCGTTTTGGAGACCGTCATGGGGAGCCGGCCTGCTGACCGGGCCGTACGCGGCCACGTTCGTCGCGCTCGGCGTGTGCCTCGGGGCCAGCAGCATGTTGCAGGACCGGCAACACCTGCGATCGATCGCGCCGGGGCCGCGACTCGTCATGATGCCCGACGGCACGATGACCGAAGAGCCCTCGGTCGCCAAGCCACACCAATGCGGCACGGGGAGCCACGAGCGGTGCGACCACGGCTCCGACTGTGAGTCGATCTGGTAGGACTGACGCGCCCCCCCGTACGATCGGCCCCGCCCTGGCACCTACCAGCCGTCAATGATGAGTTGCTGCACTACGGTGGCTCATCGTGCATCTGGATAATCGTTCGGCGCACATCGCTCTCCCGTCGGATATCGAAACCATTGCGACTCCGCGCCGACGAGCCGATGCCGGTGCACGCGGCCCGGAGGAATCGGATCACACCGCTTCACCGGCGGCCGCCGCTCACGGGGTCGAGGGCGTCGCGCAGTCCGTCGCCGAGCAGGTTGAAACTGAGGGCGGCCAGCGTGATCGCCAGCCCGGGGAAGAGGGGAATCCACCACGCCAGTTCGATCCACGCCCGCCCCTCGTTGAGCATCACGCCCCACGACGGCGCGTCCGGCTCCACGCCCAGTCCGAGGAAGCTCAGCGCCGCTTCGGCCAGCACCGCGAACGCCAACGACAGCGTCGTCTGCACGACGAGCGGCGCCGCCACGTTCGGCAGGATGTGGCGGAACATGATCCGGACGTGCCCCAGGCCGATCGCCCGCGCCGCTTCGATGTACGGCTGCTGGCAAACCTGAAGGGCCGCGCCCCGCGCGATGCGGGCGAAGATCGGCGTGTAGACGATGCCGATCGCGATCATCACGTTCGCCGTGCTGGCGCCGAGCACCGCCATGATCGCCAGCGCCAGCAAAATGTCCGGGAACGACAGCAGCCCGTCGTTCAGGCGCGAGAGGACCCCGTCGATCATCCCGCCGAAGTAGCCGGCGATCAGCCCGAGCGTCCCGCCGGCCGCGAGCGCGATCGACACGGACACGAGCCCGACGAGCAGCGCCGTACGTGTCCCGTAAATGACTCGGCTGAGGACGTCGCGCCCGAACGGGTCGGTGCCGAGCAGGTGAGCGCTACCGGGACGTGCCAGGACGTCCTGCGGGTGCATCGCGTACGGGTCGTACGGCGCGACCCACGGAGCGGCCAGCGCGAGCAGGACGTACAGGCCCACCACCCCGGCGCCGACCGCGGCGGCCGGATGCGCGCGAGCGAGGGCAAACGGGAATCGCGAGGCCGCCGTCATCTCGGGCCCCGGTCAAAACGGACGCGCGGGTCGAGCCGGGCGTAGAGCACGTCGACGAGCAGGTTGATCAGCACGAACCCGACCGCCACGAACAGCACGGCCCCCTGGAGCAGCGCGTAGTCGCGGCTCGCGATCGCCTGGAGCGTGAGGCGGCCGACGCCGGGAAGGGAAAAGACTTGTTCGATCACCACCGACCCGCCGAGCAGGTACCCCGCCTGTAGCCCGATCACCGTCACGACCGGCACCATCGCGTTGCGGAGCGCGTGACGGATCAGCACCGTTCGCGCCGGCAGGCCCTTCGCGCGGGCGGTGCGGACGTAATCCTGCCCCACCGTCTCCAGCATCGCCGACCGCGCCGTGCGCATCACCACGGCCGCCACCGCCAAGCCGAGCGCGAGGCCCGGCATCAGCATGCGGCGGACGTTCTCGAGCGGGTCCCGCGTGAGGTGAACGAACCGCCCCGACGGCAGCAGGCCGAGCTTCAGCGACAGCAGCAGGATGAGGATCGTCCCGAGCCAGAATCCGGGGATGGAGATTCCGACCAGCCCCACGATTCGCGCCACCTGGTCGATCATCCGGCCGCGCCACACCGCGCCCGCCACGCCGAGCGGGACGCCGACGACGATCGCGAACAGCACGCCGATCGCCGTCAATTCCAGCGTTACCGGCAGCCTTTCCAGGATCGCGCGGAGCACGGGCTGGCCGGTGAAGAACGATTCGCCGAGGTCGCCGCGCACGGAGCGCGACAGCCACGCCGCGTATTGAACGGGAAGCGGGCGGTCGAGCGCGTAGCGCTGCCGCAGCCGCGTATTGAACGGGAAGCGGGCGGTCGAGCGCGTAGCGCTGCCGCAGGACCGCGGCCTGCTCCTCGTTGTAACCCGGCCCAAGAAGCGCGGTGACCGGATCGCCCGGCACGAGTCGCACGAGTGCGAACGTCACGAGCGACGTGCCGACGAGCACGGCGAGCGACATCAAGAGCCGACGCGCAATGTAGCTTGCCATGATGCTCCGTCCGGGCGGCCGGCCCCGCGTTGCTCGTGCTGCGGTTCGTGCCGCCCCAGCGCCCGACCGGTCGCGCTCCGCGACGCCGTCGAGGCGTCGAAACGTACGGCCGACGCGTCGCCGGCGACCTCGTCGCCGGCCGCTCCGCCCGACGCGCTCGACGAGGCGGCGCGGGCGTACACGACGTGCGGCGGCCGTTCGAGGGGAGTCGAAGCGGCATCGGGCCGACTTCCCGCGAACGCCACTCGTCTGCCGACGATGCAGTGGGCACGCGAGGAGAACCGACGGCGATGGTGCGCCCCGCGCCGGGTGCCACCGACCCCGTTCGCCGGGTCTGCCGGATCGTAACGCCGGGGGCGCACGTGGCGGCACGTCAAATGCGGGCGGCGGGCGGGCCTTCGAAGTACGTGTCGCGGAGGAAGATCGTCGACGCCGTCGGGTGCGTGACGAACCCCGCGACGTCCGGCAGGCGGGCCGAAGCCTGCTCGCTCGCGTACAGGAACACCATCGGCGCTTCGTCCGCGACGATCCGCTGAACGTCACGGTAGATCGCGCGCCGGGCCTCGCGGTCGGCCGTCGCCCGGCCGCGCGCGAGCAAGGCGTCGACGGCCTTGTTCGCGTACGCCTGCTGGTTCCACTTGCCGCCGGAGTGGAAGAGGTCGAACGTCCACTCGTCCGGGTCGACGAACCCGACCCAGCCGCAGATCGTGAGGTCGAAGTCCTTTCGACCGAGCGCGTCGAAGAAGACGCCGGACTCCTGAGCGAGCAGTTGGACGTCGAGCCCGACGTCCCGCAACTGCTGCTTGACCATCTGCGCCGCCGCCACCTGATACGGGAACGCCGAGCCGACCTTCAGGACGAGCTTCAGCCCGGCCCGCACGCCCGCTTCGGCGAGGAGTTGTTTCGCCCGCGGCACGTCGCGCCGCCGGTAGAGATGCAGACCCGCGTGTGCCCAGTGGCCGGGCGGGACGTGGCCGCCGTCGAGGACGGTCGCGCCGCCGAGTTTCACGACGTTGTTGAGCGACGGGCGGTCGACGGCCCACGCGATCGCGCGGCACACGCGCACGTCATCGAGCGGCGTGCGAGATTGGTTGAGGCCGAGGTATTCCCAGAACGTGCCGGGGACCGAATCGGTCGCGACGCCGGACGCCGACCGCAGCACCCGCATCTCGCTCGGCGTCACGTCGAGCACGAGGTCGACCTCGCGGTTGCGCAGCGCGGTGGTGCGGGCCGTGGGATCCGACATCGGAAGGAACACCACGCGCGACAACCGCGGCAGCCCGCGGCGGTGGTAATTCGCGTGGCGGTCCATGACGAGGTGCTGGTCCTTGCGCCATTCGACGAGCCGAAACGGCCCGGATCCCGCGTCGGCACGGTCGAGGCGGCCGCCGCTGGCGTCGATCACGGCGGGATCGACGATCGCGTTCATCGGGTGGGCGAGGTAGGTCAGGAGCGGCGCCGACGGCTCGCTCAGCCGCAGCACGACCGTGTGCGGGTCCGGCGCGGTGAATTCCTTCACCGCGGCCAATTGAGCCGCGCGCACCTCCGCCTCCACGATGCGACGGAGCGAGAAGACGACGTCGTCGGCGGTGACGGGTCGGCCGGAGTGGAACGTCGCGCCGGGGCGGAGGCGGAAAGTGTAGGTCAGGCCGTCGGCGGAGATCTCGTGATGTGCCGCGAGGTCCGGCTCGACCTCGCCGTACGCCGGCGCGTACCGGAGCAACGTGGAGTAGAGATTTTCGATCAGGTGCATCGACGCGGCGTCGGCGGCGCGGTGCGGGTCGAGCGTCTTGCCGTCGTCCTGTAACGCGACGTGCAACTCGCCGGCCGCGCGGCGGGCGGCGGCGTCGCGCGTGGTGTCGGCGCCGGCGCCCAACCCGTCGCACCCGGCGCCGGTCGCCCCCGCCGCCGCGCCGGCGGCGAGCAGCGCGAGGAACGATCGGCGGGTGGGCGGCGGGGCCGCGGTCACGGGTGGCCTCACATCGGTTGGGTGGGAAAGCCCTTCAACGGGCCGAGGTCCTTGCGGTCGCGGCCGAACGTGAGCGGGCTCTGGACGTCGAGCGCCTTGAGCTCGGCCAGCGCCCGCAGCGAGTCGACGTGCGTCCGCTCGTGCCCGTGCGACGCGTCGAGCGCGAAGCAGGCCAGGGCCGTGCGGATGTCGTTCCCCGCCTCCAGGGCCGACGCCGCGTCGCACCGGTAGTGGCGGAACACGTCCGGCTCGCACGAAATCTCGTGCTCCGCGGCCAGCGTCAGCAGCTTGCGGCTCAGGTGGTAGTCGAACGGCCCGCTCATGTCCATCATGCAGACAGTCACCCCGTACTCGCTCGACGCCTGCCCCGGCCCGACCGTCGAGTTGTCGACCGCCACCACCTCGGCCACGTGCCCGTGCAGCACCGCCGACGCCCCGCTCCCGACCTCCTCGCTCAGCGTCAGCAGCAGGTAGCACTCGACCGGCAGGTTGACCTTGGCCGTCGCGACCGCCCGGGCCGCGGCCAGCATGCACGCCACCCCCGCCTTGTCGTCGAGGTGGCGGGCGTTGACGAACCCGTCGCCGACGATCTCCGGCGTCGAGTCGATGCCGACGAAGTCGCCGACGTCGACCCCGAGGCAGCGGAGGTCGCCGCTGTCGCCGCAGCGGGCGTCGACGCGCACCTCGACGTTCTGCCAGTTCACCGGCTGCTCGTCGACCTCGAGGTTGTAGATGTGGCCGCTCGCCTTCAGCGGCAGGATCGTCCGCGCGCAGCGGCTCGTTGCCGGTGAAGATCGTCACCCGCGCGCCCTCGGCGAATCGGCTGGACCACGTGCCGATCGGCACGAGTTCGAGCCGCCCGTTCGGCTTGAGCGACTTGACCATCGCCCAGCGTGTCGACGTGCGCGATCAGCGCCCGGGCGGGCTCCTTCAGGGTGCCGCCGAGCGTCGTCGCGGACGCGCCGCGGCGGGTCAGCTCGAACGGGATGTCGAGGCGGTCGAGTTCCTGCCCGACGAAGTGCACGATCTGGTCGGTGTACCCCGACGGACTCGGGATCTCCAGCAGCCGGAGCAGCATGTCCATCAGGTACTTCATGTCCACGGGCAGTTTCTTCATCCGGACGAACTCCGCGGCGGGACCGGGGCGCGGCGGTGACGGAAGCAGGGGCCGGCGCCGCGGCCGTTATCGTCGTCGCCGCAGCCGTCTGCGGGAAGAGCAGGTCGACGAACCGCTGCGCGGTCGGCTGCGGCTCGTGGTTGGCCAGGCCGGGCCGCTCGTTGGCCTCGATGAAGACGTAGTCGGGGCCGGCGACTTTGGGAACGAGGAAATCGAGCCCGGTCACCGGAATCTCCAGCGCGCGGGCGGCGCGGACGGCGGCGTCGGCCAAGACCGGATGAAGTTGGCCGGTGACGTCGTGGATCGTCCCGCCGGTGTGCAGGTTGGCGGCCTTGCGCACCGGCAGCACCCGCCCCGCCGGCAGGATCGTGTCCATCGTCGCCCCGCCGGCCTGCACGCACCGCTCGGTCTCGGCGTCCATGGGGATGCGGCTCTCGCCGCCGGTCGCGGCCATCCGTCGCTTGCTCTGCTGCTCGATCAGTTTCCGAACGGGGTGTCGCCCGTTGCCCACCACCTGGGCCGGCCGGCGGACCGCAGCCGCGACGACCTCGTAGCCGATGACGACGACGCGGAGGTCCATCCCGTCGCAGAACTGTTCGATCACGACGTCGTCGCTCTCGCGCCGGGCGCGACCGATCGCCTCCGCGAGGTCCGCCGGCGTCCGCACGTCCACCGAGATGCCACGCCCCTGCTCGCCGCGCACCGGCTTCACCACGACGCGCTTGAACTTCCCGAGGAACGCGCGGTCCGCGTCGGGCGACGTCACCTCCTGCTGGACCGGCACGCGCAGCCCGGCCTTTTGCAGGGCCCGCAGCGTGACGCGCTTGTCGTCACACCGGGTCATCGCGACGGCGGTCGTCAGCTCGCTGAGGCTCTCGCGGCAGACGACGCGCCGCCCGCCGCAGGTGAGCGCGAACAGGTTCGCCCCCTCGTCGATCACCTCGACGCCGATCCCCCGGCGCCGCGCCTCGTCGATGATGATCCGCGCGTACGGATTGAGGTTCGCCTCCGGCGGCGCGGGCACGAACAGCGGCTCGTTGATCGCGTTCTTGTGCTTCATGCAGAAGACCGGGACGCGCGTGAACCCCAGGCGTTCGTAGAGCGCGATCGCGGGCGCATTGTCGTGCATCACCGAGCGGTCGACGTACGCCCGCCCGCGCGCCAGGTAGTGCTCGACGAGGTAACGCAGCAGGGCCCTGCCCACGCCCGGCTGCGGCGCCTGCCCGTCGGCGGCGAGCGACCAGAGGCTGGCGCCGCCCTCCGGGTCGTTGAAGGCGACCACGTGATCCACGCCCGCCGCCGCGCCGACGACCTCGCCCGTGTTCGCGTCCGCGGCGATGACGAATTGCACCGCGTCCTCCGGGCCGTTGGACGCGAGGAACGCCGCGTCGATCGGCACCATGTGGCGGGCGGCGTAGATGCGGTTGATGGCGGCGGCGTCCTCCTCGGACGCGGCGCGGCGGACGGTCATCCCGCCGTTGCGGCGGTCGGCGCGGTCGCCGCGGTAGTGGTCCCGCCAGAGCCGGTAGGTGTGGGACGGGTCGAGGAACAACTGGTCGGGGGCGAGCGACACCAGCACGTGCGGGTCGCGCACGTAGAACGCGACGTCGCGCCGGCCGGGCGCCTCGTCGTGCATCGTGCGGACGAGGACCGCGTCGTCGAGGAACGTGTGCCCGAAGATCAGCCGGCCCCACCCCATGTCCACGACCGCGTTCGGCCGCATGCCGCCCGGCGGGGGCTGCCGGACCGCCACCCAATTCATCAGCGTCGCGTCGGGCGTGTGGCCCGGGGGCCGCGCGGCCGCCGCCGACGCGGCGGGCGCGGTCGGCGGGTTCGGCGATGCCCCATCGCCGTCGTCGCCGTCGGCGTCGGCCGCGGCGGCGGCGGCGAGCGGGCCGGCGTAGCGGATGTCGCGCGAAGGCGTGTGGGACGTCATGGCGTTACAACCCCTGCAGCTGAAGCCACAGCTCCAGCGACGCCGCCTGCCAGAGCTTCGAGCCGCGCAGCGGGGTGATGTGGTCCTCCGGGCTGCGCAGGAGCGTCTGGACGTAATCCGGTTGGAACAGTTCGCGGTCCCGCGCCCGGCGGCTGCCGAGCACGTCGCGCACCATGTCGAGGTACGGGCCGCGGATGTACTTCAGCGCCGGCACCGGGAAGTACCCCTTCGGGCGGTCGATGACGGCCGCGGGGATCACCGCCCGCGCCGCCTCCTTCAGGACGTGCTTGCCGCCGCCCCTCACCTTCAGTTCCGCCGGCACGCGCCCGGCGAGTTCGACGAGGTCGTGGTCGAGGAACGGCACGCGGGCCTCGAGCCCCCACGCCATCGTCATGTTGTCGACGCGCTTCACCGGGTCATCGACGAGCATGATGGTCGTGTCGAGGCGCAGCGCCTTGTCGATCGCCCGCAACGCGCCCGGCCGCGCGAAGTGCTCGGCGACGAAGGCGCGGCTGTGGTCGGCGCCGAGGTGGCGCGGGTGGACGGCCCGCGCGTAGTCCGCGTGATCGCGGTCGAAGAAGACGCGGGCGTAGTCGTCGACCGCGGAGCCGGGCGTGCTCTCCATCATCGGCGGGTACCAGTGGTAGCCGGCGAACACCTCGTCGGCCCCCTGCCCGCTCTGCACGACCTTCACGTGCTTCGACACCTCCCGGCTCAGCAGGAAGAAACCGATCGCGTCGTGGCTCACCATCGGCTCGCTCATCGCCCGCAGCACCTCCGGGATGGCCGGTAGCGCCTGCGCCGAGTCGACGAAAATCTTGTGGTGGTCCGTGCTGAAGCGCTTCACGATCACGTCGGAGTACTCGAACTCGTCCCCCTTCTCCTCGCGCACCGTTTCGAACCCGATCGAGAAGGTCGCCAGCCCGCGCTGCCCCTGCTCGGCCAGCAGCCCCACGACGAGGCTCGAGTCGAGCCCGCCCGACAGCAGTACCCCGACCGGCACGTCGGCGACCATGCGGCGGCGGATTGCGAGGCGCAGGGCGTCGAGCACGCGCTCCTGCCAGTCCGCCTCGGTCAGGTTCGCCTCGTCGGGGCGGGCGTCGAACGTCGGCTCCCAGTACACGCGCTGCCGCCGGGTGCCGTCGGGCTCGATCGTCATGACCGTCGCCGGCGGCAGCTTCCGCACGCCCTTGAGGATCGTGAACGGGGCCGGCACGACGGCGTGGAACGTCATGTAGAAGTTAAGTGCGACCGGATCGATGCCGGTGTCGACGTTCCCGCCGGCCACGAGCGCCGGTAACGACGACGCGAAGCGGAACGCGCCCGGCGGCTCCGCATAGTAAAGCGGCTTGATGCCGAGTCGGTCGCGGACGAGCACGACCCGGCCACTGTCGCGCTCGGTAATCGCGAACGCAAACATCCCGGCGAAGCGATCGACACAGCGATCGCCCCACGCGTGGTACGCCTTGAGGATGACCTCGGTGTCGCCCGTGGAGAAGAATCGGTAGCCGCGGCCTACGAGTTCCCGGCGCAGTTCCGGGTAATTGTAAATCGCGCCGTTGAAAACGATAGTAAGGCCGAGCTCGCTATCGACCATCGGCTGGGCCGCGCGATCGGTGAGGTCGATGATCTTCAGCCGGCGGTGCCCGAACGCGACACGGTTATGGACAACAAGTCCGGCCCCGTCCGGCCCACGGCGGACGAGTTGCTCGGCCATCCGGCTCACCCTCTCGGCACTGGCGGCGTCGGCGACGTTGATCTCTCCGCAAATTCCGCACATCAGGCGATTCCTCGGGGCCCCCTTGTCGCACGAGACAATTCGGCTGGACGCGCACTGCGTGCAAACCCGACACCGTCACACCCAGCCGGCGGCTTTCCGTATTCTCGTGCTGCCGCTGGCGTAACGCGGCAGGAGCTAGGTGAGCGGAATCACGCCTGCAGGTCGTCCTTGCCACGGGATCGTCGGCGGGACGGTCCGGTCCATGCGTTCAAATCCGGCCGCGAAGTGTACTGCGCGACAAATGTTTGCGTCGAGTGCTTACGTCGACATTCGAGGGCGGGAGTAGGATGAACACGATCAACAGGCGCCAGACGGCAGTCCCGACGGCGGGCGTGACCGTTCTAAACGCATTGGTCGTGCCGCTCGTTCACTCGCCGTACGCCGTTCGCCGGCTCCACCTTCGACAGCGGGTGCCGACCGCCTTCTGGAAGGTTCGCCGTGCACCCGGCATTCACCGCCGTTCATCAAGCACCACGACGCGACCAAGGTGCGCAATGGGCACAGCGAGTTCAAGTTCGCTCACAGGCGCAACCCCCTCGAGGACGTGCCGGCTCCTACAGCGTCGTCGGAAAATAAGGAATCGCTGAAGGGTGCAGCTTCGGCCGTTGGACACGTTCTTCGCGCGGTGCAACTTCTGCGGCATGATCGCGGATTGAGAGCGGTCTTCACGACAAGGCGCAAAGGCGGCGGATACTGGGCAGACGCTGGACCAAGCACGCCACCGCCGGCGCGGCTTCTCCAGGCCACCCGCCGGCGCGCCGAGAGAGCAGGAGACAAGCGGTCGTCACGCCAGCACGCCGAGACACGCGGGCTGGGCACGCTCGTCCCGATGAACCAGCCGACGCCGACACGGGTGTCGATCGGCGTCCTCCCGATCAGCGTCTCGTCGGCCGCACCAAGCCGCTCCACGGCGTTGACAAAGCTCGGATCTCGAACGTGGAGACGTGGCCGGCGTCGCGGCCGGCCGTGAGCGTGATCGTGGCGACCAGCAGGCGTCGGTTGATGACTCGGGCGGGTTCTGAGCCGGGGCGTCGGCGCGAAGCGCTCCTGCTTGAGGCTGCGGCCGCGAGGCCGACGACTTCCTCGGTGCGAGAAGTCGCGGGCGTCGTCGAACGCGGTGCGGTTTGCCCCCACGCCGACGATCGCGCGCGAAGATCTGCAACCAGCGGGCTCTCGACCCGGCGGAGTACAGGCGGTCCTCGCGTCGCGCGCGCCCGGCCGCCGTGGTCGAATGCAAGTACAGCGACGCGAGCCAGGGGGTCGCGGATCACGGTGATCGCCCCCTCGTCGAGCAGTCCCGTCGCCTACTTGCGGTAACGGGCGACGAACGGCACAGTGCCCCCCTCCGCCAGCAGCGCCGCGGCGGGCTTCACCGGATCGGACCTGATGAAAAGTTCCCGCGCGATCCGCCCGACGTGCTGGTCGTTCATGTTGCGTGCCCGTCCTTGGGTAAAGGGGGCGACACGATATCACCGCCCGGCCGTCCCGGTAGAGACGCGGCCGACCGCCGGTGCGAGCCGCAAGGCCGACACGGGAACAGGATACGAGCCGCCAATCGACGCACCTTACGCGGCGGGTCTTTCCCCTTGCTCTGAAAGCGCCAGGTGCTAGGATATGCCGCTGTCGCAGCCCGGGACCCCTCCATGGCGGTCCCGCCGTACTGCTCCGCTCGAACCAGCGTGGCCTCGGAGCCGAGGGACGCGTTCTGCGGGCGTAATTCAGTGGTAGAATGCCAGCTTCCCAAGCTGGACGTCGTGGGTTCGAATCCCATCGCCCGCTCTTGACCCCGTCCACGTCGGACGGGGTTTTTTCTTGTATCTCATTGATGCCTGCGAGCCCGGAACGCTTTCGCGGCGAAACGGCAAGCGCCCGCCGTAGCCGTTGCGCACGCCGACCAAACGGGTGGGCCGATGGCGGATCAGGCGGGGGCGTCGAGCGCGGCGGTCGCGCGCCGGCACAACTCGCGGCCGTGGTCGGCCCACTCGCCTTCGCCCCAGTACCGGAAGCAACTCGTCTGGCTGAGCAGCAGGTGATACAGCGCCTCGCGGTAGCGGGGGTTGTCCGCGTTCATCCGGGAGTCGCGGGTCGCCTCGGCGAAGCGGGCGCTGGCGGATTCCATCGGGCCGAGCAGGCCTTCGTAGCCGCGGACCCAGGAGATGTCGCCGGTCCAACTGCCGCCTTCGACGTGGAATTGCGGATCCTCCCCCCGGAGTTCGGCGAGCACGACCTCAAGTTGGTCTGGCCCCGCACCGTCCGCGAAGCGGCTCCAGATTCGGTCGTGGAACAGCGGCCGCACGGCCGGGAGGTCGTCGTCGCGCACGCCGGCGGCGGCGAGGTGGTCGAGGTATTCGCTCACGTTCATCGGCGGCGTTTCCGAGTCGGACGCCTCGCGCGTCGCCCGGAGGAACGCGGACGGGAACTCGTTCATCATCACGCCGCCGTTCTCGCCGTCGGCGATCTGCGTGACGAGCGGCGGCACGGCGCGGCCGCCCAACTCGGTGCGCGCGAGCCCCTTCGCCTCCGCGTACGGCTGCATCTGCCCGACGAGCTTCGTGTCGCTGCCCTGCGTCTTGATCACGGCCAAAATCGTGGCGATCTCGCCGCGGGAGTTTCGCGCGACGAGGCGGTGCGGCACGTGCGGGCGCCGGATCGGTCCCCCGCCGTCCGCGCGTTCGATCGTGTGCTCCTGGACGAGGACCCACCGGTAGCCCGCGTCGCGGAGCGTGCGCACGAAGGCGTGGCAGACGTCCGGGTGGTTCGGCAGCGCCATCTCCGGCGGCGAGAAACCACGGACCCGGCCCAGCGCCGCCGGGCCAAACTCTGACGCGAAGTGGAGCCGCCAGGCGCGGACGTGCAGTTCGAAGTCGCGCGGCGGCGTCGACGGGGCGACGGCGTGGCCCCACGCGGTGCCGATCCACTCGACGCACGGCTGGCACTCGGCGTCGTCGACGAGGTGGCGCAGGGCGTCGAGCACGTACGTCGCGCCCATCTGCCGCAGCCCGTGCAGCAGGCAGCCGGAGTAGTCGAGCATCACGCGCGGCCGCTTTCCCTCGCGCAGCAGTTGAGGGATCAGGTCGCCCATGCGCTTGTAGCAATTGAGAAACGCGGGGGCGTTGTGCGCGTCCTTCACCTCCGGGTGCTCGAGCATGAACTGGAGGTTGCCGATGACGCCCGCGCGGCGCGGATCGCCGCTACCGTCGGGCGTTCGGCCCGCGGGGATGAGGGGCTGGTGCATGTGCAGGGCGATCGCGAAGGCGCTGCGGACGGCGGGGCCGAACGGGACCGACGACGATGGCGCCGCCGCGTCGGCCGCGGGGCGCTCGATCAGGTGCTCCGAGCCGCAGAGGTGCGGCAGCGCGTCAGCGGGAGCAGGGAGGCGAAAGTCCATTGCGGGTGCGCGAACGGGGGTCGGGCGAGCCCTGGGAACATCTGAGCCACCTCACGGCGTGCCGGCGGGGACGGCCGCCTCGGCGCGCTGCCGCTTGGGCAGTCGCAGCGTCAGCAGCGGCTCGGGCGTGGTGCCGCAGGCGGCGTGGGTCGCGGCGCCGCCGTCGACGCCGCGCATCGGCAGCGGGCTCGCGGGGGCGCCCGCGAGGCGCTGGACCTTGCCGAACATCAGGCGCAGCGTCCAGAGCGCGGTCCGGCGGATCGTCTGCGTCAGGCCCAGCATGCCGACGAGCTGCATCGCCGCCGCCTTCTGCGACGTGTGCGTCCGCTTGCGGATCAGCAGGACCGCCAGCCACACCGGGTTGTAGAAGTACAAGTACCCCAGCAGCAGGTTCAGTTGCTTCCGCCACGGGCGGGCGTGCTTCGAGGCGACGACGTAGTTGCCGTCGTACATGTGCGGCCGCACCTCCCGACCGCCGACGCGGGCGAGGACCAGCCCGTCGGTGAACGTGCCCTCGTAGAGCTTCGTGCCGGCCGACGGCGTCATCATCAGCACTTGCAGCGAGACCGCGCCCGCCTTGCGCAGCACGCGGATCTGGTTCAGCAGGCCGTAGTTCGTGCCGCGCGAGTAGAGCGGCTGGGTGTCGTGGTGCATCATCATCGGCATCGGGCAGATGCCGTTGTCGCTCAGCAGGCGGAACGCCTCGACCGTCTTGGCCTCGCTCTGGCCCTTGTTGACGAGCGTGGCCGTCAGGTCCTCGACGCCGAGCCACAGCGCGCGGCAGCCGGACGTGCGGATCAGCGGGAGGTGGTCGCGCATCTGGAGCGTGTCGTGGACCGTCACCTCCGTGTGCCACCGCACTCGCTTGCGCAGCGGCTGTCCGCCGAAGTCGGCGCGGGCGAGCGTCTCGACGATCTCGAGCGTGCGCGACTTGGTGTTGAAGAAGTTGTCGTCGGCGCCGAAGAAGTACTTCAGGCCGTACTCGCTGTTCAGGCGGTGCATCTCCTCGGCGATGCGGCCGCCGCTCTTCACGCGGTGTTGGCGCTGGTTGTAGGCGGGGATCGGGCAGTACTGGCAGGCGAACTTGCAGCCGAACGTCAGCACGATCGAGCTGATCGGGCTGAGCCGGCGGACCCGGCCCGCCTCGACGGCGCGGGAGCCGAGCGTCTGGCCCCGCCGGCTGGGCGGTTCGAGTAGGCGGTCGCCGAGGACGGAATCGGGCAGCTCGTCCAGATCGCCAACGAGGCGCTGCACGCCGGTGTCGATTAGTTCCGCGCCGATCCGCCGGGCGTCCCGGACCAGGGCCATGCACTGGTCGGAGTGCAGGCCCATGCTCGAGACCATGAAGAGGTCGGGCACGCGGCCGTCGACGCGCATCTTCGACGGGCGGAAGTGGCGGTTCCACTGCTGGAGGACGATGCGGGTCTTGTCGAACCCGGCGTCGACCATCGTCGAGCCGATCGACCGCACGCCGGCCGGGGCCATGCGGGTGTCGGCGTAGATGAACGGGAGCATGCGGGTGCGGTGGTCGAACGCGCAGGCGATGACGGTCGTGAGGTCGTGGGCGGCCGCGACACTCCGCAGCCGGGCGCGGATCGCGGTCAACTCTCCCGGCTTGAGCAGTTCGTCGCCGCGCGCCCGTCGGGGGAGTTCCATGTTGTCCGTCTCCGTGGCCTGCGGCGGCGTGTGGACTCGACGGCCCCTCGTGAGGCGCGACTGAAGCCGAGCGGCACGCGAACCCGCCGTGGTGAAGCGAACGCCATGCTAGCCGCGACGCTCACGGGTGCAACGCGGGGCCACGACATTCGACTGTATTTATCTTTCCCAAGGGCTACCGCCGGGAGCGCTCGAACGGCTGGAAAACGTCCCCGGCACCTCCCATCAACTACGTATCAGCGAGGCGTTTGCGCGTGGTGTGCCTGTAGCGACGTGGAGCGGCGTTCCATCCCCAGTCGCGCAAACCGTGTTCTTGGGCAGCAGATGTCGGGGCCGCGAGGGTTCCGGGCCACCGTCGCCAACGCCGCCGGCCAAGTCGAAGCGCCACAATGCCCCCTCCTGAGCTCGCATGGACCGGCTATATTCGGTAAGGGGTCTTCGACGATCGTCAGCCGAAAGGACTGTTTATGCGCCCGTCTCCGCGAAAGCGCACCGCCGCCGCCGCCGCCCGAAAGGGCCCCGGCAGCAAGGACACGCTCGATCTCGACGAACTGCTGATGGTACTCCTCGCGGTCCGGAAGGGGGACCTCTCGGTCCGCCTGCCCGACACGAAGGTGGGCACGGCGGGGAAGGTCGCCGACGCGATCAACGACGTCATCGAGCTGAATCAGAACCTGGCGGCCGAGTTGCACCGGCTGAGCACCGTGGTCGGCAAGGAGGGCCGGATCGCCGCGCCGGCGTCGCTCGGCGGCGCGTCCGGGTCGTGGGCGCAGTGCATCGAGTCGCTCAACTCGCTTGTCGCCGACCTCGTCCAGCCGACCACGGAGGTCGCGCGGGTGATCCGCGCCGTGGCCAAGGGGGACCTGTCGCAGACGATGACGCTCGAGATCGACGACCGGCCGCTGACGGGCAAGTTCCTCAGCACCGCCCAGACCGTCAACACGATGGTTGCGCAGCTCAACGCGTTCGCATCGGAGGTCACGCGCGTCGCGCGTGAAGTCGGGACGGACGGGAAGCTCGGCGGGCAGGCGCAGGTGCCGGGCGTGTCGGGCACGTGGAAGGACCTGACCGACAACGTGAACTTCATGGCGAGCAACCTGACGAGCCAAGTGAGGAACATCGCGACCGTCACGACCGCCGTCGCCAACGGCGACCTGACGAAGAAGATCACCGCCGACGCGCAGGGAGAGATACTGGAGCTGAAGGAGACGATCAACACGATGGTCGACCAGCTCGGCGCGTTCGCCGCGGAGGTCACCCGCGTCGCCGGCGAGGTCGGCACCGAGGGAAAGCTCGGCGGGCAGGCGCGCGTGCGCGGCGTCTCGGGGACGTGGAAGGACCTCACCGACAACGTCAACTCGATGGCCGGCAACCTCACGAGCCAGGTCCGCAACATCGCCGAGGTGACCACGGCCGTCGCCAACGGCGACCTGTCGAAGAAGATCACGGTCGACGTGAAGGGCGAGATCCTCGAGCTGAAGGACACCATCAACACGATGGTCGATCAGCTCAATGGCTTCGCGTCCGAAGTGACGCGCGTGGCGCGCGAGGTCGGCACCGAAGGCAAGCTCGGCGGGCAGGCGCAGGTGCCCGGCGTCGCGGGGAGTGCGCGAGGGGAACGGCGGAGGTGACCACGGCCGTCGCCAACGGCGACGGCGGAGGACCTCACCCGCGTCGTGGACCGAGGACCGGGACGTGGAAGGACCTCACCGATAACGTCAAGGTCACGGCCACCGAACATCGCGGAGGTGAAGCTCGGCGACCTGTCGAAGAAGATCACGGTCGACGTGAAGGGGAGATCCTCGACCTGAAGAACACGATCAACGTCATGGTCGACCAGCTCAACGCCTTCGCGGAGGTGACGTGGAGGTGGGGACCGAAGGCCAGCCGGCGGGCAGGCCCAGGTGAAGGGCGTCGCCGGGACGTGGAACGACCGACAGCGTCAACCACATGGCGAGCAACCTCACAAGCCAGGTGCGGAACATCGCCGAGGTGACGACCGCCGTCGCGAAGGGCGACCTGTCGAAGAAGATCACGGTCGACGTGCGCGGCGAGATGCTCGACCTGAAGGACACCGTCAACACCATGGTCGGCCGCCTCAACGCGTTCGCGTCGGAAGACGCGCGTCGCCCGCGAGGTGGGGACCGACGGCAAGCTCGGCGGACAGGCGGAGGTCGAGGGCGTGTCGGGGACGTGGAAGGACCTCACGGACAGCGTCAACGGGATGGCCGGCAACCTCACCAGCCAGGTGCGGAACATCGCCGCCGTGACCACGGCGGTGGCCAAGGGTGACCTGTCGAAGAAGATCACGGTCGACGTGCGCGGCGAGATCCTCGAGCTGAAGAACACGATCAACACGATGGTCGACCAGCTCAACGGCTTCGCGTCGGAGGTGACGCGCGTGGCCCGCGAGGTCGGCACCGAAGGTCAGCTCGGCGGGCAGGCGCAGGTGCTCGGCGTCTCCGGGACGTGGAAGGACCTGACCGACAACGTCAACTTCATGGCGAACAACCTCACCAACCAGGTGCGCAACATCGCCGAGGTGACGACCGCCGTCGCGAAGGGGGACCTGTCGAAGAAGATCACGGTGGACGTGAAGGGGGAGATCCTCGAATTAAAGAACACGATCAACACCATGGTCGATCAACTCGGGGCGTTCGCGTCGGAGGTGACGCGCGTCGCCCGCGAGGTGGGGACCGAGGGTCAACTCGGCGGGCAGGCGGACGTGAAGGGCGTCGCCGGCACGTGGAAGCACCTGACCGACAACGTCAACTCGATGGCGGCCAACCTTACGAGCCAGGTGCGCGGTATCGCCCGGGTGGTGACGGCGGTGGCCAACGGGGACCTCAAGCAGAAGCTCGTGCTGGAAGCCAAGGGCGAGATCGCGTCGCTCGCCGACACGATCAACGCGATGACCGGCACGCTGGCGATCTTCGCCGAGCAGGTGACGACCGTCGCCCGGGAGGTGGGCACCGAGGGCAAGCTCGGCGGTCAGGCGAACGTGCCCGGCGCCGCCGGGACGTGGCGAGACCTGACGGACAATGTGAACCGCCTGGCCGCGAACCTCACCACGCAGGTCCGCGCGATCGCCGAGGTGGCGACGGCCGTCACCAAGGGCGACCTGACACGGAGCATCGCGGTCGAGGCCGCAGGCGAGGTGGCGGCGCTGAAGGACAACCTCAACGAGATGATCCGCAACCTGAAGGACACGACGCGGATCAACACCGAGCAGGACTGGCTCAAGACGAACCTCGCGAGGTTCACCCGCACGCTCCAGGGCCAGCGCGACCTGCTCGACGTCGCGCGGCTGATCCTCTCGTCGCTCGCGCCGCTCGTGCACGTCCACCAGGGGCTGTTCTACGTGAACGAGGCCGCCGACGGCGACGAGGCCGACCTCAAGCTGCTCGCCAGCTTCGCCCACCGCGAGCGCAAGCGCGTCAACGCCCGCATCCGCGAGGGCGAGGGCCTGATCGGCCAGGTCGCGTTCGAGAAGCAGCGGATCCTCCTGACCGACGTGCCGGACGATTACGTCGTGCCGAACGAGCGGGTGACGATCAGCTCCGGGCTCGGCCAGACCGTGCCGCGCAACATCGTCGTGCTCCCGGTGCTCTTCGAGGGGCAGGTGAAGGCCGTGATCGAGCTGGCGAGCCTCCGGCCGTTCAGCGAGATCAACCTCACATTCCTCGACCAGTTGACCGAGGGCATCGGCGTCGTGCTCAACACGCTCGGGGCGAACCTGCGCACCGAGGCGCTGCTGAAGCAGTCGCAGTCGCTCACGCAGGAACTGCAGCACCAGCAGCAGGAACTCCGCGAGACGAACCAGCGGCTGGAGGAACAGGCCCGGTCGCTGCTGGAGTCGGAACGGCTCCTGAAGGAACAACAGGAGAAGCTCAAGGGGAGCAACGAGGACCTCGAGGAGAAGGCGAGGCTGCTCGCCGAGCAGAACGCGGAGGTCGCGCGGAAGAACAACCAGATCGAGCTCGCCCGCCAGGAACTGGAGGAGAAGGCCGAGCAGCTCGCGCTGTCGTCGCGGTACAAGTCGGAGTTTTTGGCGAACATGAGCCACGAGCTGCGCACGCCGCTCAACAGCCTGCTGATCCTCTCGAAGCTGTTAAGCCAGAACCCGCAGGGCAACCTGACCGACCAGCAGATCGAGCACGCGGGCACGATCTACTCGGCGGGCAGCGACCTGCTGGCGCTGATCAACGAGATCCTCGATTTGGCGAAGATCGAGTCGGGCACGATGGAGGTCGAGGTTCGGTCGCTGCCGTTCGCGACGCTGAAGGAGTACGTCGAGCGCAACTTCCGCCCCGTCGCCGAGAGCAAGGACCTCGGGTTCGACGTGCGACTCGCGCCGGACCTACCGGGCGGGATCGTCACCGACACGCAGCGGCTGCAACAGGTGATCCGCAACCTCCTCTCGAACGCGTTCAAATTCACCGACGCCGGCTCCGTCGGCCTCGGCGTGGAGGTCGCGCGGGACGGGTGGAGCACGCTGAACGAATCGTTGAACGCCGCGGAGGAGGTGATCGCGTTCCGCGTCACCGACACGGGCATCGGCATCCCGGCCGACAAGCACAAGGTCGTGTTCGAGGCGTTCCAGCAGGCCGACGGGACGACGAGCCGGAAGTACGGCGGGACCGGGCTTGGCCTGTCGATCAGCCGGGAGATCGCCTCGCTCCTGCACGGCGAGATCACGGTCGAGAGCGAGCCCGGCAAAGGCAGCACGTTCACCCTCTACCTGCCCCGCGAGTTCCCGACGTCCGACGGCACGCCGGCCGAGGCCAGCGACGGCGGCCGGGAGAACGCGGTACGGCCGTCGGTACAGCGAACCGCACCGGCGACGCGTCCTCCCGCCCCGGCGACGCGCCGGCCGCCCTGCCGCGCAGCGACGGCGACGATCGCGGCGACCGACGCGGCCGCGCCCGACGAGCAACGGCCGGCCCGCGGGCGCCGGCAGTTCCGCGTCGGCCGCCTGAACCCGGCCGCCGGCCGAGCCGGTGCCCCGGCGGACGACCGCAAGACGACTCCAGGCCGGCGACCTCGTGCTGCTGATCATCGACGACGACCCGAACTACGCGAAGATCCTGGCCGATCGCGCCAAGCCGCGGTCGGCTTCAAGGTCGTCGTCGCCTACCGAGGGCGAGACAGGGCGCGCTGGACGCGCGAGCTCATGCCGACCGCCGTGACGCTCGACGTCGCCCTGCCGGGCATGAACGGGTGGGCGGTGCTCGACCGGCTCAAGCACGACCCGCTCGTCCGCCACATCCCGGTGCACATCCTCTCGGCGACCGAGGACACCGCGCAGTGCGCGTTGAAGCAGGGGCGGCGGCGTCTTCCTGCAGAAGCGCCGGAGATCGCCGCCGTCGACGCCCTGCTGGCGGACATCAAGGCGTTCGTCGAGCGCGGCCGGCGGCGGCTGCTGATCGTCGAGGACGACGAGAACCAGGCGGAGAGCGTCGTCGAACTCGTCGGCGGCGACGACGTGGAGACCACCGTCGCCCGCAGCGGCGAAGAGGCGGTCGCGGCGATGCAGGGCAGCGGCAATTCGACTGCACGATCGTCGACCTGGGGCTGCCCGGCATGAGCGGGTTCGAGCTGCTGGACGCGATGCGCGCCGACGAGCGGCTCAGCGGCGTGCCCGTCGTCGTCTACACCGCACGCGACATGACCCGCGCCGAGCAGACCCGCGCGCGGCCGAGTCGGTCATCGTGAAGCGCGAACTCGCCCGAACGGCTGCTCGACGAGGCGTGCCTGTTCCTCCACCGCCCCGAGGCCGGCCTGCCCCCCCACAAGCGCAAGCATGATCGAGCAGCGCGCGGCTCAACGACCCGGCGCTGCACGGGCTGAAGGTGCTGATCGTCGACGACGACGTGCGGAACGTCTTTGCCCTGACGGCGGCTCGAGCAGCGGTTCGGGATGTCGGTGGCGTACGCCGACAACGGCGCCGACGGCATCGAGAAGCTGGCGTCCGACGCGTACGTCGACGTGGTCCTGATGGACGTGATGATGCCGGGCATCGACGGGTACGAGACGATGCGCCGCATCCGCCGGCTGCCGAGCCACGCGTCGACGCCGATCATCGCGCTGACGGCGAAGGCGATGAAGGGGGACCGCGAGAAGTGCATCGAAGCCGAGCGTCGGACTACATCGCCAAGCCGGTCGACACGGACCAACTCGCGTCCCTCGTCCGCCTCTGGGTCGCGGAGCGCAAGCGCGACGCGGAGCACGTCCCGTCATGAACACGACCACCACCCGGCGAGCGTTCCGACGCGGCCGCCCCCACGGCGCAAACCGCCGGCGAGGGCCACGACGATGACGAGCCCGCCTCGCCCGACATCCTGATGGTCGACGACCGCCCGGAGAACCTCCTGGCCGCTGGAGGCGATCCTCGCCGGCGTCGGCGGGAGGCACGTCCGGCGCGGCGTCCGGCGTGGCGGCGTTGAAGCACCTGTCGCGCAGGACTTCGCCGTGATCCTCCTCGACGTGCAGATGCCCGGCATGGACGGGTTCGAGACGGCGACGCTCATCCGCCAGCCGCGACCGCTCGCGGCACACGCCGATCATCTTCGTCACCGCCTACGACCGCTCCGAGGCCGCGGCGGTGCGGGGGTACAGCGTCGGCGCGGTCGACTTCCTGTTCAAGCCGATCGTGCCGGAGATCCTCAAGGGGAAGGTCACCGCGTTCATCGACCTGTTCCAGAAGACCGAGGCGATCAAGCGGCAGGCGCGGCAGCTGGTCGCCGCCGAGGAGCGCATGGCCGAGCAGCGCCTGGCCGAGCAGCGGCAGCGCTGGGAGGCCGACCGGCTCCGCGAGGAGGTCGCCCGCGAGAAGCGGCGCGGCGAGGAGCTCGAGCGGCTCGAGCGCGACCGCCGCGGCAGCGAGGAGCGGTTCCGCTCGCTCGTGACCGCCACGAGCCAGATCGTCTGGACCGCGGCCGCCGACGGCCAGTTCACGACCGAGCAGCCGAACTGGTCGCTCTTCACCGGCCAGACGTTCGAGCAGCTGCGCGGCCGCGGGTGGCTCGACGCCGTCCACCCCGAGGAGCGCGAGCAGACGTCGCGCGTGTGGCGGCGGGCGGTCCAGACGCGCAGCCTCTACGAGATCGAGCACCGCCTCCGCCGCGGCGACGGGACGTACGTCCCGATGAGCGTGCGCGCCGCGCCGGTGCTGGAACACGACGGCGCGATCCGCGAGTGGGTCGGCGCCCACGCCGACATCACGGCCCGCCGCCGCGCCGAGGAGGAACTGCTCCACGCGAAGGACGCGGCGGAGGTCGCGAACAGGGCCAAGAGCCAGTTCCTGGCGAACATGAGCCACGAGCTGCGCACGCCGCTGAACGCCGTCATCGGCTACAGCGAGATGCTGCAGGAGGAGTGCGAGGAGCTGGGCGTCAAGCAGTTGATCCCCGAGCTCGGCCGCATCCGGGCGGCCGGGAAGCACCTGCTCGCGCTCGTGAACGACATCCTCGACCTGTCGAAGGTCGAGGCGGGTCGGATGGAACTGTTCGTTGAGACGTTCGACGTCGCCGCCGCCGTCGGCGACGTCGCGGTCACGGTCCAGCCGCTCGTCGAGAAGAACGGCAACACGCTCGAGGTGCGGTGCGCGGCCGACGCCGGCACGATGCACGCCGACCTCACGAAGGTCCGCCAGGGCCTGTTTAACCTCCTGTCGAACGCGGCGAAGTTCACCCGGAACGGGTCGATCACGCTCGACGTGACGCGGTCGGCTGGGCAGGGCGGCGCGGCGGGCGGCTTCGTCGAGTTCCGCGTCCGCGATACGGGGATCGGCATGACGCCCGAGCAGATGGGCCGGCTGTTCGAGCCGTTCATGCAGGCCGACGCGTCGACGACGCGCGAGTACGGCGGCACCGGCTTGGGCCTGTCGATCACGCGCAAGTTCTGCCAGATGATGGGCGGCGACGTGCTCGCCGACAGTCGGAGCGGCGAGGGGTCGACGTTCACGATGCGGCTGCCGGCCGAGGTGCCGCAACCCGCGGCCGACGCCCCGCCGGGCGCGAATGCGAGCGGCGCGGCGATCGGTCCCCGCCCCGCCGACGGCGCGCCGACGATCCTCGTCGTCGACGACGACGCCGACGCACGCGCGTTGGCCGCACGCCTGCTGACGAACGAGGGGTATCGCGTGGTCACCGCGTCGGACGGGCCGGAGGGGTTGCGGCTCGCGCGCGAGCACCGCCCGCTGGCGATCACGCTCGACGTGCTGATGCCGCAGATGGACGGCTGGGCCGTCCTCACGTCGCTGAAGTCGGCGCCGGAACTGGCGGACATCCCGGTCATCATGGTGACGATGACCGGCGACCGGAACCTCGGCTTCGCGCTGGGCGCGTCGGACTTCATGACGAAGCCGATCGACCGCGGCCGCCTCCTGTCGGTGCTGCGGCGGTACGCGTGCCAGGCAATGCCGTGCCGCGTGCTCGTCGTCGACGACGACCCGGCGTCGCGCGACGTGCTGCGCCCCGTGCTCGAAGCCGAGGGCTGGGCCGTCGACGTCGCCGCCGACGGCGAGGAGGGGCTGCGGCGGGTCGCGGAGGCGCCGCCCGACCTGATCCTGCTCGACCTGATGATGCCCGGCATCAACGGCTTCGAGGTCGCGGCCGAACTCCACCGCAACGAGGCGTGGCGATCGATCCCTGTCGTCGTCATGACCGCCAAGGACCTCACGGACGAGGACCGCCAACGCCTCAACGGCCTCGTCGCCCGCGTGCTCCAGAAGGGCGGCGACGGCACCAACGGACTGCGGGCGGTGCGCGACATCACCGACATCACCTCGACCTGCCCCGCCGCCCAACGACGTGTCGTCAAGCACCGTAGCGTCGGCCGCCACCGCGTGAATGCCGCCGGCTCCGGCGGCGAGAACGAGACATGGCGAAGATCCTGCTCGTCGACGACAGCGAACCCAACCGCGACATGCCGCGCGCGCGGCTGCGGCAGGGGACACGAAGTCCTGCAGGCGGCGGACGGGCAGCAGGCGGTGGAGATGACGCGGCACGACGGGCCGGATCTGGTGCTGATGGACCTGAACCTGCCGGTGCTCGACGGCTGGACCGCGACGCGACAGATCAAGGCCTTCCCGGCACGCGGCCGCCTCCCCGTGATCGCGCTGACGACGGCGCGCGATGAGCGGCGACCGGCAGAAGGCCCTCCAGGCCGGCTGCGACGACTACGACACGAAGCCGGTCGACCTTCCTCGGCTGCTCGGCAAGATCGCCGCGTTAATCGAACCGACCGATCCGTCGCCGGCGGCACAGCAGCCCCCCGGCGCGGCACCCGCTGCCGTTTCTTCGCCGCCCGCCGATGCCGCTGCCGCCGTTACGCTGTTACCGCTCCCGCTCGCGATGCCGCTCCCGACGCCGCTCCCACTCCCGATGTCGTCGCGGAACCCATTTCGCTGGCGGTTGGCATCGCCGACGACGGGCTCTCAGAATACGACTGACACCGCCGGCCGCGTGCTCGTCGTCGACGACACCGATGCCAATCGCGACGTCGCCGCTCGCTGGCTCGGCCGCAAGGGGTATTCGGTCGACACGGCCGACAACGGCATGCAGGCGCTGGAGCGGGTCCGGAACGCGGATTACGACGCGGTGCTGCTCGACGTGATGATGCCGGGGATGAGCGGCATCGACGTGCTGCGCACGCTGCGGCAGTCGCGCACGCCCACCGAACTGCCCGTGATCATGGCCACCGCGAAGGACGCGAGCGACGACGTCGTCGAGGCGATCAACCTCGGGGCGAACGACTACGTGACCAAGCCGCTCGACTTCCCGGTGCTCGCGCGGGTCGGCACGCAGGTGGGCGCTGAAGCGGTCGGTCGAGCAGATCTACCGCCTGGAGCGGCCTCGAGCAGCGCAACCGCGAACTGCAGGCGGCCAACGCGCGGATGCAGGACGACCTGCGCGCGGCCGCCCAGATTCAGGCGGGGTTTGCCCACGACGGGGCCGGCCGTCGCGGGGTACGACTTCGCGTGGCGGTTCGAGCCGTCCGCCGGGCTGGCGGGCGACATCCTGAACGTGTTCGCCTCGACGGCGACCGCGTCGGGCGCCTACGTGCTGGACGTGAGCGGCTACGGCGTGGCCGCCGCCCTGCTGTCGGTGACCGTCAGCCGATTCCTCTCCCAGAGCCCGACCGTCGTCGATGCTGTGGCACCGGCACGAGGAAGACGCGGCTGGCGCGGCCGGCGATCGCCCACTCGCCGGGCGGCTTCGGGATCGAGTTGCCCCACCGGGTGGCGGAACGGCTGAGCCACCGGTTCCGTTCGACACGTCGACGGGGCAATATTTCACGATGGCCTACGGGTTGCTCGACACGGCACGCCACGAGTTCGCGTACGTCTCGGCGGGCCACCCGCCGATCCTCCGCGTGCGCCGACGGCGAGACCGACGTGCTGCAAGCGTCCGGCTTCCCGGTCGGCGTGCCCGACGAGCCGTACGACGACGAAGTGGTCGCCCTGCTGCCGGGGGACCGCCTCTACATCCACTCCGACGGCCTGACCGAGGCGATGAGCGCCGCGGGAGAACTGTTCGGCGTGACGCGCACGCTGGACGTGCTCGCCGCCCGCGGCGAGTCGCTCGACGTGAGCCTGCGACACCTTTCCGCCGCCGTGAGGGGATTGACCGGGTCGGCCGACCGCAACGACGACGAGACCGCACTGGCCATCGAACGCCTGCCGCCGGGGACGCGATCGGGTGGAGGCACGCAGCCGGGAAGGTCGGCTGCGACCCGAGTGGATCAATTTGGTTCTTCCACGATCGACTCGACCTCCGACGGATCGAGGTGGCTGAGGTCCGGCTCGTCCACCAGCCACGTCCCGTCCGGCACGGCCGCATGCCGGCGTCGGTGAGCCATTTTCGAATCTCTTCTTCGTCGACGGGTCGCCGCTCCTCCTTCGACATGTTGCTTGCAACTGCTGAAGCTTCACACGAATCCGGAAGGTACGAGGCATGCGGAACAACTTCCTCGGCGCTTGCCGATGCTCACCCCTTCTGTGGATTACCCTCTCCCCTACGGGCCGCCTTTACCTGTATACGATTCGGTTGGCAACACGGTCCACCTCGCTCGGGCGAAGCCCGCAGTCGCAGACGTTTAATTAACGGGATTATGACGGTGTGACAGGACCCGGGAGTGCGTTCGCTCCCCGCACGGCCGGTTTGACCGTTACATCCTAATCGCATGGGCCCAGCGGATCGCGCGCAGCGCTTCCACGACGCGCTGTCGCCGCTGCGGCGACGACGAGCGTGTCTCAGTTCTGCCTTGCACGCAGCCCACCCGCCTCTGAACCGTGGCTCGAGTGTACGCGGAACCGGTGGTGACCGCAGGCGGGAACGGAGACGGGGCGGGGGCACCTGCCCTTGAGCAGCACCGAACCCGGGGGTGAACGGGCGAGACGGTGAGGCGGAGTGCGGAAGCACCGTTGACGGCGAGCTCGACGGAGCGGCGGCAGGTCGGCGGAGAAGCACTACGCCGAGTTACGGATGCAGTGCGCGGGCGGTGCCGGAGGCACCGACCGGGAAGGCGAAATCAGGAGCCGCTGTGTCACGGCGTGCTCGTGTTGCCGAACAACGGCGCGCGCGTGTGCGAACGCCACAAGCCTCGCGCAGCCGTACAACGCGAAGGTTACTGTTCGACGGGGAACAGTGGCGGTCGGCGTCAACGTCGACGGTGGCCGCGCGATGTTCAGTTCGCGAATCTGAAGAACGAGGCGACCGGGCGGGGCATTCCGGGCGGCGAAACCCCTGCAAGCCGGCCAGCGGGCCCCGACGTACCTCGGAGACCTGATCGCCTCGCCGATGGCGTCGCGGTGGCCAGCCGCCGCGTCGCCGTGACGTCGCGAACTTGACGTTCGCCAGTCCCACCGCCGCAGTCCTGATCCGCCAGTTCGACCACCTCGAGCACGCGGCCCGTCGCGAGCGCGCTGGAAGTCGCGTTCCTCGCCGTGGACGAACACGCAACCGCTGAAAAGCGGTTGTTCGACGGTGACGTGGGGGAACCGAACTGCTGGCCTGACGTGACCATTGGCGTCCACGCGAGCGTACCCGCCCGGGTCAACACCTGCCCACGAGGATGCGCTCGTGACGCATGCGTCCGCTGCCCACCCACTGACAAGTCGACGCCCCCCATTCCAAGCCTCGTGGCGTGAACCCTCCCCAGCAACCGACCTCATCAACAAGAGGTGTTTCTGTCGTGCGTAACATTCCATTCCCCAATGAAAACCTGCTCGCCGAACATTAGCGCATGGACCGCCCCCGCTTGACCGTCCCGGCCGGTTGTCGGTTAAATGCCCTCGGTGCCGCCCCTAACGCACCTGCCCCTTCCCCCGGAGGCACTACAGTATTTATCAAATGTCTGTGTGGGGAGCAAGAAAACCGCAGGGCCGCAACCTACAGGGTGTTCCCCGCCTGAAGATCTGGCTGTTCCGCAGCTAGCCGGGTGGGCTGACCCCGAGCCGCCATTGGAATCATGTCCTACGCCGCGGCGAGCAACTGGTTCGTGCAATTTTCGTCGGACGGTATTCCACCGCCGTTCCTTCAGCAAACCCTACCCAAACTGCTGCAGATCGACCCGCGTCGCCCACCGAAGTAGAAAGGTGGATTTCAGGAATAAGTGGACGGGGCGGGCGGTTGGACACGGGCGGAACCCCGACGCCCTCGCTGCCAAAGTACTTTCCGCCCGCACCTTGGTGTAATATCCTTTTGGCGTACGGTGAGTTGAACTGGCGCATTCTTCCGCGGTTATCTGGTGGGGCTGGACAGACAGCGACGACTCATGCAGACGCCGGGGATTGCGGGTTTTGCACGTCGTGCCGGGGGATCAACGCGGTGCCGTCATCGGGCGATGACCGGACATCGTGATGGGGAATTCGTGAAGGTCCAGCTCGAAATACATCCCGGCTGTTCGTGGCACGTGCTGCACACGAAGAGCCGGCAGGAGAAGATCCTGGCCGGCGAACTTGCCGCCATGGGGATCCCGTTCTACCTCCCGATCGTGCGGCCGCGCGCCTATATGGCACGCGGAGCGCGCTCGTGGAAGAGCCGTTGTTCCCGGGTTACCTGTTCCTGCTCGGCACGTTGGATCAGGCCTACACGGCCGACCGGACACGCATCGCGAACATCATCCGCGTACACGACCAGCGGTTGGACTGGGAACTGCAAAACCTTCAGGTGGGTCCTCGCGTCGCCCGTCGCGGCGCTCGATCCCTACCCGTTCCTGCTGAACCCGCGTGCGGGTTCGATCGGGACCGCTGCAGGGGCTTCCAGGGCGTCGTCGACGAGCGGATCAACGACCGCCTGATCCTGCAAGTGGAAACGCTGGGTCAGGCGGTGAGCCTGAGATCGACGCTGCTCGAGCCCTCGACTGATACGAGTCTGCGAGTTGCTGGAATGATGGCGCTGTCGCGGCACGCGAGCCGTCCTGAAACGGATGACGCCGCGGGCGTGACGAAAGTGTGGGCCGGAACGACTGCGGAGCGACGTGAAGGCCTACACGCCGCGGCGATGGCACCCCACCTGTTGCTGACGTTCTTCGGTAGGTGACGCAGCGTGAAGCGATTCCCGTGCGTCCAATCTCGCGCAATAAAGGCCCGCTCGGTGCACCGGGTGGGCCACTCAGCGTTGCGGGAATCGAAGCGATCATGGAAGGAGCGATCACCCGCGGGTCGCTCGTCGACTGGAGGACGCGCCCGCCGCCGGCGACCGGGCCCGTCAGCCGCGCGAGGTTGGCGACGCCGGCCAGCGATTTCTCAGTTCTCGTGCCGCGCCCCAACACCGGCTGCAGGTCGATCACTTCCACGGGGTCGAGATAGCCGAGGTCCGGCTCCTCCACCAACCAGCACTCGCCGCACCGCATGAATCCGGCGGCGAGCATCCACTCCTGCACGTCCGTGCGCGCTCGTGTACTCGTGCTGGTCGGCGTCGGAAAGGTTGTTCCGAGTACTGCCATGCGGACGCTCACACGGTAGCGGCACCTGGCTGCCGCCGCCCATCGCGCCGCGTGCCTGCCCTGCCCGAACGCCCGGCGTCCGTCTGCGTCGAAATTCGTCACCCTATCCCTCGTCGAGAAGATGTGGGCAGTCGGCCCGCTCCGCCGGCCGATCCTGCTGCTTGCTGCTGTCGGCGCGCCCCTNTCATTCCGGGGCTGATGGCGGGGGTGATCTGTTGTACGGAAGGGCTCGCGGTCACCAGCGCGCTGGAGATTCCAAGGGCGGGGACCCGAGGCGTGCAGCGGTCGGTGGCGGTGCTGTTCGTGATCGCGGCGGGGCTCTCGATGTTCACGTACCTGCGATGATTTCCCGTGCCCGACGCACCACAAATCCTCCGGATGGAGCGGGTCACGCTCGAATCCCACGGGAAGTACGACTCCGGGGTTTGGGACATGAATGTGGAGTTGGGGCCGGGCGAGATGGCGCTGCTGCGGCTGGAACGCGGGAACATCCGCCTGCCCGTGGCGGATGCGGCGGCGGGCCTGCTGCAGCCTTCGGGCGGGACGGTGACCTTCCGCGGGACGGACTGGTGGTCCATGTCGGCCGCGCGAGCCGCGTCGTGCCGGGGGCGGATCGGCCGCGTGTTTGAGGGCCAAGCGTGGGTCGGCGCCCTGGACGTGGGGGAGAACATTACCCTCGCGCAGCGCCACCACACGCGGCGGCCCGTGGCGGAGATCATCGCCCAGGCGGGCGCCCTCTCGGAGATGTTCGGGCTGCCCGGACTGCCGCGGTCGATGCCGGGACGGACGCATCCGCAGGACCTGCAGCGGGCCGCGTGCGTGCGCGCGTTCATGGGGCGACCGGACCTGGTGATCCTGGAGCGGCCGGAGACGGGCCTTTACCCCGAGATCATGTCGCCGCTGATGACGGCGATCCGACGGGTGAGGTCGAACGGGGCGGCGGTCCTGTGGACGACGACCGAGACGGAGGTTTGGCAGGACCCGGGCATCCGATCGCGGCGGCTGCTGATGTCCGGTTCGCAGGTGTTGGCCGCGGCGGGATGAACCATGGCGAAGGAACTCAAACTCCGGTACGTGAACGAGCTCGCGGGCACGTTTGTGCTGGCGACGCTGCTTGTGGTGATCGCCGGTGTAATCCTCGTGGGGCGGGCGCAAGGGTGGTTTACCCCGGTGGGGCATGTCACGCTGAACCTTCCCGAGGCTGGTTCGCTGGGCCTGGAGCGGGGGGCGGCGGTACTGATCCTGGGGACGTCGGCGGGGACGATCGACGACATCACCGTCACCGACGACGGGCGGATGGTGGCGACCGCGAGCATCCGCAGGGACTTCATGCGGTTCGTGCGGGAGGATTCGGTGGCGGTGATCCGCATGACGCTGGGGGTGGGTGACGCGTATGTAGAGATCTCGCGCGGAAGCGGGGCGGCTCTGCCCGCCGCAGAACCAACGATCCCGGCCCTGGCGGACGAGGGGCCGACGCAGGCGATTGGCGAACTGACGACGGCGATCCGAAAAGAGGTGGTGCCGACGCTGCAGGAACTTCGGCGCGGGCTGCACCAGTATTCGCAGTTGGCAGCCGAACTGCGGGACCCGGCAGGGCCGTTTCAGGAATCCTTGGCGCGGATCCGGGACATCACGGCGCAGGTGGACTCCGGGCAGGGGTTGGCCGGGCGGTTGCTCCGCGACGAGCAGTGGGCGGACGACGTGGAGGGCTTGTTGACGAAGCTCGACGCGGCTGCCGGCGAGACGGAGCGGCTGGTGGCGGCGTTGCGCCAGTCCGCCGACCGAGTCCCGAAGATAGGCGACTCGGTCGACGCGCAGATCGCGGAACTGACCAAGTTGACAGCCGAGACGCGGACGACGCTGCGGGCCGCACAGGTGGTACTGAAGAACATGGAAGGCGCAACGGCGGAGATGCCGGAGACGGTCAGGGCCGTGAACCGGACGATGCAGGAGTTGCCGGCTTTGGTCCTGCAGGCAAACGAGACCTTGCGGCAGACGCAGCGGCTGGTCGAGGCAATGCAGCGGAACTGGCTGATCAGCCCAGGCATCGGCGAGGATGCGCCGGCGCGCCTGCGGCCCGGGCAGGCGGGGGGGCCGTGATGGGGGCCGCGGGAACGACACCGGTATGGCTGGCCGCAGTGGCCGTGTTTTCCCTCTCGGGGTGAGCCCGGGGTGGCCGCTGGGGGGGTGGGGACATCCAAGTGGCGCAGGCGGCGGCGGCGGGACGGGCGGCGTTCGAGCGCGGCCAGGTGGCGGATGCGCTGACCTATTACCAGCGGGCGCTGACGCGGGGTTACGCGATGGACGATGCCACGGCGGTGGCGGATCAGGCCTATAACGTGGCGGTGTGCCTCGTCCGGCTGGACGAGCCGGATCGGGCGAGGCCGCTGTTGGAGGAGGCGGAACGTGCGGCGACGCGGGGCGGGCTGCCGACTACGGACATCCTCTTGCTGCGCGCCGTGGCGGCGAGGCGGCGGGGGCGCGCCGACGAGGCGGTCGCGTTCGCCCGGCGGGTGCTGACCGGACCTGGTCGGGCGGCTGACGCGAACGGGCGGTTGCAGGCACAGGTTCTGATCGGATTAACCGCGCTCGAAGCGGGGGACATCTCCGTGGCGACTGCGGTGTTGT